>LUJS01000047.1 GCA_001689495.1 Bacteroidales bacterium M8
TTCGAATGTCCTTTTCATAAACAAACTGCACTCCAAAAGTTTTTTGTCTAACTTTTGGGGTGCAGTTCATTTTGACACAGCCTCTTTTGTTCGTTAAGGCAATATTCAGATGTATAATCCGTTATTTTATGTAAATTACATCACAATGAAAAACTTAATATTTATTCTCCTGATTCCATTGTTACTTTCGTCATGTTCTAACGATGACGAGCCGGTGCCCGATGTTTATTCGCAAGTTGCAGAAATATCCAATGGCGAATCTTCGCGAAATATTTACTACGATGATTATGGTCGTGTTACTGAATATGTCGTTACTTTTCGTGATGAAACCGTAAAATCAACCTACACCTATATTTCCGATGATTTAATCAAAATCTACACGGAAAACATACTACACGGTTTCTTGATTGGAGAAGATGCCGTAACCGAATATGAAGATGAACTTCATCTGGAAAATGGACGCGCTAAATACTGTGATGGTATATACAGCACAAACAAATTTGGTGAAGGCATATTATTTCAGAAGAAATATAAACACGAATTTACATATACATCAGACAATCACCTAAATGTCATAAAGAATACCGAATGGAATAAAAAAGGGGATTCATGGGCTTACGATAGACCTTGGTCTTGGGAGAACTACTATATATGGGAGAATAACAATCTTATTTCTGTTGAGGATTGTAACGGCAAGCAAACGCCACAATATATCTATAACTACTCCTATTCTTCAATATCCGGCGTTCAGAATATTTTGGCTGTTCATTATGGTAGATTTCAATATTTCCCATTACAACTAAAAGGATATTTCGGTAGCCAGCCTCAAAATCTAATAATAGGGATAGAGAATATTAGCCCCGATACTCCAACTACAAAGACTTCATACGAGTACAACATCCAAGACAATAAAATCACCGACTACACAGAAACCAGAGGAGGTAACACAACCAATTACTCTGTAAGATGGGTTGAGTAAATCCCTGTCTTTTCCGCATAGGAGGCTGTGTCAATTCGGTTTTACGCCTCCATGTTTTCCACTGTAGGGGCTGGGCATGCCCAGCCCCTACAGTGTTGTCGACATGCTATTTTGACACATCCCCTTGTTTTTCAGAATCTGTCAAGCTCGCTGTTGCCTGCTCCCTTGCCCTTGTAGCGGTCTTTGGTGACATTGAACGTATATTGCAACGTCAGCATAAAGGCGCGGTTGGTGACATGACCCGCCTTGAATAGCGTCACATCCTTATTATAGAAGGTGAAGTTTCTGACATTTCGGTTGAATATGTCGTTGGCCTCGAGCGTGATGCTGAAACTGTTCTTGAAAAAAGCCTTGTAGAACTTGGCGTTGACGAACGATGTCGAGGTCACCTTGGCATTCTCGCCGTTGCCGGCGCTCATCCATTGCAGGTCTACATTTAGCCACACGTCGGCGGGGAGATGTATGGCATTCTGCCACTGGACGAGCCCTATGGGATTGTCGAGTCTCTTGCGCCTTCCGTCATGGTCGATGGTCAGCCACTGCTTGATGATGCCGACATTCACCTTGGGCTGCCAGATGCCCAGCCTGAACTGACCGCCCACAAACGCCTCAAGCTGACTGATTTTCGGGAAATTGGTCTTGGTGATCAGCTTTATCTCGCCGTCGTCGCCATAAGGCATGGTGGTGTTGAGTATGGGGTCTTTCTTGTATGAATATGAAAGCTGGCCGAAGAAATGGCTCCATGCTCCCGTCAGCTGGACGTTGTGAATCTTCTCGGGGCGCAGATAGGGATTGCCGCCCTCGAACGTGAATCGGTTGACATAGTCGATCGTGCCGTCGAGCGCATTGTAGGAAGGGCGTTGGGTCCTGTGGGTATAGCTGAGAGCAAGCTGCACGTCATGCAATACGGTAGACACGGAGAGCGAGGGGAAGAGATTGTCGTAGGTGCGACTCATGTCGTCGCGGCGCTGTCCGTTTTCGAGATAACTGAATGTGACGTGCTCATATCTCAGCCCGGCTGCGACATTCCATATGCCGAAACGCTGTCCCAACTGAACGAAACCGGCGATGTTGTTCTCGTCGACACGCGAGTCAGCCCCCGTCAGCAACGAGGCATCCGTCATGTAATCCGTCGCGAAGCGCGAGGATGTATATTCCTCTCCGAACTCAATGCCCCCTTTCCATACGGGGTGGCTGAATACCAGTTTTTCGGCAAACAGGCGGCTGCGGCCAATGGTGGACGAGGTGACGCGGGCGTCGTCAAAATTCTCGCTCGACTCTCTGTTGGTCAGGTCGGCCCTCTTCTTGCGCCACATATAGTCCAAGTTGAAGTCTATGCCGAGTTTGCCCATCAGGCCGTTGTAATAAAGATTTGCGTGGTGTCGCGGCAACGTCTTGCCATGCTCGCGGATGCCGACAGAGAGTTCATCGTAGGGCATTCCGTCGGCCAGAATGAGGCTGAAACCGTTGTGGCGGCTATCGGTTTTCTTGAATCCGTTGGTATAGTACGCACCTATCGAGTGGCGCTGATTGAACAGATACGAGAATCCGGCCTTGCCATAGAAATCGTGTATCACGGCATGGCCGTCCTGCTGCAGTATCTGATTCCAGAGGACAGTCGAGCGCGTGAGCATGTCTATCGTACTTGCATCCTCGTGCTTGCCACCCATATATCCGAAGTTGCCGAACACCTCGAGTCCGCCGGTGCGGTACTTGAGGTTGAGCTGCTCGGTGGTGCGGCCATATTTCTGCACGGCACCCTGAGCGCGTACAAGCCCGCTGAGGCCATCGCCTTGCGGAACCTTGAGGGTGATGTTGATGACGGCCTTGACCGACGCGCTGTATTTAGCACCGGGATTGGTCATCACCTCGACATTGCGGATGTTGGCCGAGCTTATCTGCGCGAGTTCGGACGTGTCCTGAATCAGCCTGCCGTTGACATAGATGGCGGGGGTGCCTTTGCCGAACACCTCGAAGTTGCCATCGGCACCAAGCACCATAGGCACCTGCGTCAACACATCGTTGGCCGTACCCGCGTGCTCGAGCTGCGTGCCCGCCACACGGGTCAGCAGAGCATCGCCCTTGAGCGAGGTAACGCGAGGATTAGCCTTGACCACGACTTCGCCGAGCGTGTAGGTGACACTGTCGACGGACGTGTCATTGGTCTGCGAGAGGGCCGGGAAAACGGTGATGGCGGCGAGAAAAAGAGTAATTGGATTCTTCATTTCGATACGTTTTTTATGTCTGACTTTGATGCGGAATACGTCGATTCCGACAGTGCAAAGTTAGGGCCAAAAAACGTCACGAACCCACTAAACAGCCATATAAATTGTCTAAACAAGCGGCATATAAACCACTGATTATCAACATCAATCCATCTAAAAAGTCTAAAAGGAGGCCCCGTAGACCTAAATGGCCTCGACACCCGCGACAATATCGCCGTTTTCGGGCGCCCCGAGCTTCTTTCTGATGACCGACTTGCGGGTATAGATGGTGGCAGACGACTGTTCGGTCAGGACGCCGATCTCCTTGGTCGAGAATCCCGCCTTGAGCAATACGATTATCTGCTGTTCCTTGTCGTTGAATGTCCCGGGATACTTAGCGATCAGCCTTGCGTGAAAGTCGCCGTAGAGGTTGTCGATCATACTGTAGAACTCGGGCCAGTCGACGAGAGTCTCAATCGAATCGCCGTCGTTGCCCACGGCAGATATTTTCTTCAGGGCATCGCGGCTCTGTGGGGTCGGAGTGCCTGCGAAGGTCTTGAATATGCCGAGCTGGCGCAGCAATGCCGCCTTGAGCTTGTCACTGTCCGACGAGGCGATTTTCCCCTCATCGGCCTTTTCAATATCCCTTATCATCCTCTCGAGCGTCTCGGCCCGCTCTTCGGCCTCGACCATGCGCTGTTTGCGTCGGCTGAGCAAGAAATAGACGACCGTACCGCCCATTGCCAGCAACAGGGATATGACCGAAACCAGCAACCAGAGGCGCTGGCGCTGCAGTTTAAGCTCGTAGTTGTCGTCATTGAGTTCGATGACCGACTCCATCGCCGTCTGACGGTCGAACCGTACGAGCTGGTAGTTGCGGTGAATGTTTTTCGTGACCTTGTGCATGAGCTCGGTCGGAAAGCGTCCGGTCTCCCTGTATTGCAATGCAGCCTTGAGCATGGCAATGGATGCATAGACCTCGAACACGTTTTGCGTCGCATCGTGGTTGATGCTGTCAAGAAATGACTTCGCATTGGCCGTGTTGCCGGCATTGGCGTTGAACTGAGCCAGCGAAAGGAGCCGTTCAACCCTATTGATGTCGGCTCCGCTTCGGACAAGACTGTCAGTGACAGAGATGGCCTTGGAGGATTGCCCCGCGCCGTCGAGAATCTCGGCATATTCCTGAAAGAAAACCTGAGCGGTCTCCCGACCGACTTTACCGGGGACTCCGGCACGAATCACGCTGTCGAGCAGGGCCACTGCATCGGCGTTGTTGCCCTGCATGTATCGGGAGGCAGCCTTGGCGGTTGCGAACTTGAGGGTCTGCTCGGGCAGATTGGTATTGTTCAAAAGCCAGTCGGCACATTCATACGCCTTTTCATAATCCCCGCCGTTGATTGACAACTCGAGCAGGTGGATGTTGGTGTCCCAGAGCAATCCGCGATTCCTGATTACCGGTATCATCCCTTCGAGCCGCTCGAGCGCCGAGCGCGAATCACCTTTTATGAAGTCATAGCCAGACAGCAGTTGGGTAGCCATCACCCACCGGGCCGTGTCGCCCGCCGTGATGAAATAATCGGCTGCGTCTTCGAGCAAAGTGTCTGTGATGAGCGAACGGCCTACACGGACATTGGTCAAGGCCCTCGTGAGTATATAGCGGGCTTTTAGCGAGTCGGCATCGAGGTCATTGTAATCAATGTCGCGCAGGATGGCGTATGCGCTGTCCGGCCTCGACGCAGACAGACGTTCGGCGGCATCCAGCCTCGCCGACGGCGAAGTGCCGCAGGCCGACGTGCACGTCACGGCAAGCATGACGGCGATAAGTATCAGGATATTATGCAGATGATGATTTCTCACGGCGAATAATGGCAATAGATTGGAAATCAACCTCGTTCAAACTGTTCGAGCATGTCTTTGGCGACGGAGTCGGCAGTGTTGGGGCCTATGATGCGGTTGGCAACGGCCTTGACCTCTGGACGGGCGTTGTCAACGGCCACCGACTCGTCGGCCACGGCAAACATGGTCAGGTCGTTGAGGTTGTCGCCATAGACAACGACGCGGTCTGCTCCGGTCATCTCCTTGAGCTCCATGACAGCATCGGCCTTGGAGACGCCCGAGTCAAACACCTCTATATATGAGATGGCGGGGTTGAATATATCCTGATAGGCCGACACCGAGAGTTGCTTGGATTCCCGCAGCTGCTTGGCCAAGGCGTCGATGCGAGGGGTCTCCCCTATCCCGAGCAACAGTATGGCGCCGAGAAATGCCGTGTCATAGCCCTCGGTCATGTCCAAGACAAACTTTTTCAGCGGCAGTCCGCGTCGCTCCTGATAGAACGAGTCTTCGTGCTTGGTCATCTTGGCGCAGTGGCGCACCGTGAGCATTCCGTCACGACCCAACGCATAGACAAACGGATTGACCCCGGCGTCGACAAAGGCATTGACCGTGCGATATGTCACACCCGGGGCGAAGAAACGGGAATCGACATAGCGCGATGTCTCGAAATCCCACATCGAGGCCCCCGTCATGACAATGGCCGGGACCTTGATCCCGGTCCCTGACAACAGCGGCACCACGGTGGCCGGGGTGCGGGCAGTGGCGACGGAAATGAGCGCGCCCTGACGGATGAGATCCGTAACCAACCGTGCGCTCACGGCGCTGACACGGCTGTCGCTGCCAAGCAGCGTGCCGTCAAGATCGGTGACAAATAGTGTCTTCATGGCACAAAGTTAGGAAATATCCTCCTATTATTCCCCATTTATGACTAACTTTGCCTGAAAATCATAAAGATCATGCACATCAACAACATCATGCCCGCGGCAGTGGCCGCGACAATCGCCCTCGCGTCGTGCGGAGGCGGCAAATCGGCCGAGACCTCGACCGAAGAGACACTGACCGCCACAGAGGCCGTGGCAGAACCCGCCGAGACCACTCCTGACCCGTCCAAGGAGATGGAGGCAATCGCCAACGACATATACACGAACGTCATCTTCGGAGATGGCGAACAGGAGCTACTCGAGGCCTACTGCACCCCCGAACTCCTGAAAAAGTTGAGGGATGCATACGACTTTGACGGCGATGGATATGCCGTGTGGCTGTTCCGCACCGGCGCGCAGGACGGCGACGGCGAGTCGAAGGTAATGTCAATGACTCCCGGCGAGGAGAACAGCCTGAGGGTGGACTACCTCGACATGGGTCTGGAGGGATCGACCGTACTGGTGTTTGTCAGGGACGGCGAGACGTGGAAGATAGACAACCTCACCGACCCTGACGGCAAGCCGTTGCTCTAAACCCTGCGGCGCATCAAGGCAAGAGATATGTCATAGGCATTGACCGCCGACACCACTGACGCACCGCCGGCCAGACACCACAGCAACACCCTCGCCACGTCGGCCGCGGGGAGCGTCAATATGTCCGTGTGCGGCATCTCGACCGACGCAATCGCCGTGAGGAACCACGGGATGGCGAGTGTAAAGGCCACTCCGACCACGAATCCGACCAGAGCGGCAACCAACGCCGCCCTGCGGTTGAGTCGGCACACCACGATATTTTGCCGCCTGACCGTCTCGACCGCATCGAGGCACTTGTCGAGGCGCGACAAGAAGGCCTTGTCGTCGGTCACGGCGGGGGTAAGCCCCGCAAACATATCTATCAGTTCATCGTCATTCATCACACTTACTTTTTTAGAATTTCTCGCAGCCTCACCCTCCCGCGGGTCAGATGCTGCCTGACCGCATCGGGCGACATGCCGGTAATGGCGGCAATCTCGTCGGTCTTGTATCCGTCCATATAATGTAACAGCATCGAGGTACGCTCCCTGTCGGGCAACCGGTCGAGCGCAGCATACAGTTCCTGATACTCAAAAGCCGCGTCTGCCCTACGGTCCGAGGCTATCCCGACAGCCTTATCGACCGTCTCGTTCTCGCGCGCCGAGCGCATGGAGCTGACAAACGTGTTGTAAGCAATCCGATATATCCACGGCCTGAACTTGGACACATCCCCGAGAGTGTCAATGGCCAGAAAAGCCTTGACATAGGCCTCCTGAGCTATGTCGTCGGCACCGACGGCGTCACCACGACAGAGGACTACCAAGAAGCGCCTGAGCGCCCCCTGAGTAGCCTCAACCTGATTTATGAACGCCTCTCGCGTCACTTCTTAAAACTGCTTTTTCGTTACAAAATACGTGATGAGATAGCTGACGCCAATGGCAACGGAGACAGCGCCGAGAACCATGAAAATGCCTGCCGGATCTGTCATTCCGCCACAGTTAAGACATATGACGACACACACGACCGTCAACGCCAATCCGACCAGCGTGAAGATGCAACCGCGCAACAGGCGCAGATTGAGCAGTTCGGCGGGAGTCCTGTTCGGTTTTGCAAGTGTCTCGACCAGACGGTCAATGTCCATGCCGTTATAGGTCTTGATGGCCTCGATGAGCACGTCGGCGCGGCGGTTGTCGTTGTTTATCCACCTGCGGCATATCAGCCACACAATCGTGACGGGAAGGATGCAACAGATGCATATCGGCAAGAAGACGGTGATCATAATGTCTTGAATATACTCCATAATAATATCGTTTTTTTATGTTTATATTTCAGTTGTTTTCCGAGACATCTCGACTATAAGACGCACCCGCGCCACAAAATGTGACACGGAACAGAGAAAAAATGTTTTTTCAAGGAATTTGGGGCGCAAATCCACGATCCATATACTGTAATCACCTCTATTCTTAACACGTATTAGGCCTCGGATAGTAGAGATCTTGAATTTTGTGATATTTTAGCTTCTCAACTATGTGCTGATTTACAGATTTTTTTGTAATTTTGCACCCAAAATATGTATCTCTATGATAGAGATACAAGAAAGTGCTGCACTAAGTGGCTGATTTTAAACATACACTCTCGCTATTTAACCTCTGTCTTGGATTACATGTCCAGTAGAACGGGGGGTCGAGAGGAATTGTCCCTATATCCATAACCGGTTAAAAGTTCCATTTGTCGCAATCAGCTGAAATAAAGGAGATAAGCCTTGGGGAACTGATAGACTTTTTCAGAGTCAAGACCGATTCGATGTCAACGGCTTCATCTGCCGATTATCGCAAGGCGGTTACTTGCCTGAGGAATTTTTTATCGTCCGGAGCTGACGACCTAACATTGTCTCAGACAATTCTGGAAGACTGGATGGTATACATGAACTTTCAAGGGCTGACCATCAAGACGAGCATCCATTATCTTGATCTCATCTCAAGCCTGTATGGTTCTGCCGTCAAGGAAGGGATAGCCGTGGACACAGATATTTTTTCAATAGTCAAGGCCAACGTAAAGAAACTCAAGGCCAATGACTGGAAACCGGTAATATCCGAGTCGGACTTCGCAAGGCTCCAAAACATCACCAAATCGGCATACAGACAGACCGGCAATCTTGCCGTATCCTCGGACATTCTTTTGTTCTCGCTGGTCAATAATGCCATGAGCTTCTCTGACATAGCCTCGCTCAAGAAGGAGGATCTGACTATGTTTTCAGAAGAGAGCAAGGAGATTGCAGAACGGCATTCAGATTCAAGACGCAAATATATATTTCCGCTCGAACAGACCAAGAAAACTGACCGGCAACTCGACAACTATGTCACTCAACTTGTCGGACACTTGTTTGATTTGAGGAATATAAGGATTCTTGGTGACGTTCAGGATACAATTAAGAGTTATTGGGCTTACGCTGCCCTGCGATGCGGAGCGTTTGCAAGCAATATCATAGGCTTGGTCGGTAAGCCTGCCGGAATCCCCACCCTATCGCTCTGTACCGGAGACCATGAAGCCAAATCAGACCGCCTGCGCGGTTTAGTTTCCGACGTCTTTGTCGAAAACCCAAAGAACTGGTATGCCATGCGGCTGAGACCGGGGGTGAAATTCGAGGACATCGAGGAACGAATCCCGGATCTCGGCGACAGAATCCAGAAACCTGATTTCTTCTACCCTTGCAACGAGATTGCCAAAAGGCTCAAGAAAAGACTTGTTTTTGAACAAAAGCCCATTCTGCCCGACATAGTGTTCTTTAAAAACCGGATAACCGACGTTCAGCCTCTATTTGCCAAAATCGGCGATCTGGCTTGGTGCTACACCAGCGACGGGGCATACGCCTCTATACCCAGACGGGCCATGGAGCAGTTTCAAAGGGCCATCGGCAAATTCACTCCTGACTACGAAGTCGGTCCGGTAGGCTCACTGCCCCTCCGAAAAGGAGACAAGGTTGTTGTGGTGGGTGGCCCATTCATGGGGCTTGAGGGAGAAATTCAAGAAGATACATTCGACCAAAGCAAAGTCGTATATCGAATCATGCTTTGGGGCGAGAACAACAATATCGAATGGCGGGTATCGGACACCCGAATGCTCGAAAGACAAAAATAATACACTACCTAAATGCGCATAAAACTCATCACAACAGGAGTCATCGCCGCCACCCTGCTCTTGGGCTCCTGCTCGACACCTAAGAATATAACCTATTTTCAAGACGCAGTTCAGGGCGAGATAGTAAATCCGCTAAAGCCTCTTGAGGTAAGAGTCAAGCCCGAGGACAAGCTCTCAATCATGGTCAATACGCCCGACCCGGCCCTTTCGACCCTGTTCAATCTCATACAGGTGCAAAACAGACTGTCATCAACCACATCAGGGACCAAAATATCGGGAGGATCAAGCTCAAACAGTGGCCAAACCTCAATGTATACCGTTGATCCGCAGGGTGACATCAACTTCCCTGTTCTCGGCAAACTTCATGTCGCCGGGATGACACGTTTTGAAGTGGGCACATATATTGAGAATGAACTTGTAAACCGTAATCTGGTCAAAGACCCTATCGTAACGGTAGAGTTCGGCAACACAGGCATCACCGTACTTGGCGAAGTTAAATCGCCCGGGCGCTTGGAGTTCAACAAGGATCATCTGCTCTTCACTGACGCGATTGCAATGGCCGGAGACCTGACAGCCAACGGCAAACGTGAGGATATTCTGGTGCTTCGCGAGGAATCTGACGGATCACAGAAAGCTTATCGCGTGAATCTTCTTGACATAGACGCTCTTGCGGCATCTCCCGTGTATTATCTGCAACAGAACGACGTGATATACGTCGAGCCTAACGATAAGATAAAGCGTTCTACAACCCCGACCGGAGACACGCCATTCACTCCGACGTTCTGGATGTCGGTCGGCTCGTTCGGTCTGACAATAGCAACATTAATCATCAGCCTTACCAAATAAGATATGGCAGAAATCATCGACCTCGGGGGAGGCACACCCGTCACAGCTACGACATCTGCGACAAAGAGAAAAGCCGCCACCAATACCTCGTTACCCATCTCCGACATACTCTTCCTGACGCTCAGACGGTGGCCGTGGATTATTCTGTCTGTTTTAATATGTACAGGTGCTGCGTTATACTATGTCCTTAAAACTCCGACTGTCTATACCCGGGCCGCACAACTGATGATCAAGGACTCGTCGTCCGGTAAATCGGCCAATATAAGTGATATAGCAGACTTTGGTATAGTGCCGAACAAAACCGATGTCGAGGACGAAATTATCAATCTTCGTTCGGGTGAACTTATGGGCGAGGTTGTACGTCGACTGAATCTTGATATAGACTATTATCGTGACGGACGTTTTCATAATGTCGTTGCTTACGGTGAGAATCTTCCGGTCAATATACATTTCATCGACATGGCCCCGGAACTTTCAGCCTATATGGAACTGAATCTGTCTGACGGCAAATATTCTATTTCGGATATAACCTTTGATGGCGAGAGACTGAAAGAGACCGTCAATGGAGCTATAAACGACACTATAAACACTCCCCTCGGGCGAATAACTGTAGTGCCCACCGGATATTATAAACCCGGCGGTGAGATTTCGCTCAAAGTGTATAAACTGCCGATGTCTTACACTCGGGCCAGCTACTCGTCTCGACTGTCAGTTTCGCAGGTCGGAGAGAAAAGCTCATCGCTTATACGTCTGACCATGAGTGACAGATCGGCCCAACGTGCCGATGCCGTTCTCGGGACACTGATTGATGTATATAAGGATGCATGGATTCGTGACAAGAATGAGATAGCTATTTATACATCTCAGTTCATAAACGACCGTCTCGGTGTGATAGAGAGCGAACTTGGCAATGTAGATCAAGATATTTCATCATTCAAGTCCGAAAACCTCATTACCGACCCTACGGCCATTTCGTCGATGTACATGTCGCAGAATCAGCAAGTATCATCCGAGATTGTCGAACTAAACAACCAAATTCAACTTGCGAAACTAATCCGGTCGACGCTCACAACGGAGTATAACGGGAATAAACTCTTGCCTTCCAACTCCGGCATCGTCGGTGATGTCGTCTCACAGATCAACGCCTATAATGAGCTGGTACTGCAACGTAATTCTTTGATTGACAAATCGTCTGAAACGAACCCACTTGTGGTGTCAATAGATGGACAGCTTGCATCGTTGCGCTCGGCCATCATCACGACCATAGATAACCAGATTACCGCATTGACTACACGACTGGGATCCTTGCAGTCTGCCTTAGCCAACACGACAAGCAAAATTGCATCAAGTCCTTCACAGGCAAAATATCTATTGTCCGTAGAACGTCAACAGAAAGTAAAGGAAGCTCTCTATCTCTTCTTATTACAGAAACGTGAGGAGAACGAGCTTTCGCAGGCTTTCACCGCTTACAATACAAGGGTTATAAACGCCCCCGGCCCGTCCGGTGTACCCCCCTCCCCCAACAAGACTTCGATTCTGGCCATTTCATTTGCTATCGGACTTGCATTGCCTTTTGCTGTTACATTCCTCATAGAGACCGCCAATACCCGAATCAGAGGACGCAAAGACATCGAGCATCTTTCAATACCTTTCCTTGGTGAAGTTCCGCTGGATGCAGAAACCTCAAATCGAAAGGCTGTAAAGGAGGAGAAAGAGGTCAATACCATTCTGGTAAAAGAAGGCAAGCGGGACATCATAAACGAGACATTCCGCGTACTTAGAACCAACGTAGAGTTCATGCATGTGGCATCAGAAGGGGCCAACATCATAGCCGTAACATCATTTAACCCCGGGTCCGGCAAGTCATTCATCACCGTCAATTTGGGAATGACTATGGCGCTGAAGAACAAACGTGTTCTCGTCATCGACGGCGATATGCGTCACGGATCGACTTCAAGCTATATAGGATCGCCCGACAAGGGACTGTCAAACTATCTGAGTGCGACGGATACTAGGTTGAATACACTGATTGTCAAAGAACAATCGTGCAAGAATCTTGACATACTCCCCATCGGGCCGGTTCCCCCCAACCCCACAGAGTTGCTCGAATCGGAGAGATTCGGAGAAATGCTCAAGGAACTCCGCACCCGATACGACTACATACTCATAGACTGTCCGCCCATCGAGATAGTAGCCGACGCACAGATCATCGACAACCACGCCGACAGGACCATCTTCGTCATACGCGCAGGCTTGCTTGAACGCTCAATGCTCCCCGAGCTCGAACGGATCTACGACGAAAAGAAATACCGCAACATGGCCCTCATCCTCAACGGCACCGCCCTCTCCACCTCACGCTACGGCTACTCCCACGGCTACCGTTATGGATATGGTTACGGATACTCGTACGGGTATAACTACAGTAGCAAATCAGAAAAATAAAGAAAGATCCGAATAAGCATGAATAACTATTCTGATAGACTTATATTATTTGATTCACTTAAACTTTTCGCAATTTTTCTTGTTTTGTGGGGGCATACGATACAATATCTATTGTCCACTGAATTTGCTGATGAGCCGGTGTATCGAATGATTTATTCATTTCATATGCCACTGTTCATGATGATTACCGGATTCTTTTTTGCAAAGACGTTTAAATCCGGATTCATTAACACAACACTCAAGAAATTCAGACAATTGATAATTCCAGCTTTAGTCTGGTCTGTGCTCTTTTCGGTTTTAAAAACCCTCAAGACAGGTATGCCGTCTTTGGATTACATCATTGCTAACATATCCAATGGCTTTTGGTTTCTGAAAAGTGCTTTTATATGTTGTTTGTTAGGATATCCCATATGTAAATTTCTGAATTACAGAGTATTATTGGGGGGGGTGATATTTTGTTTCTCACAAACTCCATTTGATAGTTCCCTTCAAATTTCATTTATGTTTCCTTGCTTTTATTGTGGTATGTTTCTGCAGTGGAAATATAAATACGTCAGAAAAATGAAACTCTCCATACCTTTGATGATAACCGGAATTATTGCTGTGTTAGGAAATCTGGCTCTTGACTCTGAATTGTACAGGCTCACTTTCGATGCGATATACTTAAGACCTGTCTGGCAAGATGCCTCAGTAATCATGCTAAGGCTTTTTCGAATCATATTAGGAATTAGCGTCAGTCTTTTCATAATATTTGCATTCGAGGGAATCACAAGAAAGATGTTGGAATATACAACACTGAATAAAGTGATTGTGATGTTGGGTTCCGAAACACTCGGAATATACATTCTGCAAAGCTATCTACTTGAATACCTTATGGCACGTCACCTGAATTTCGACAATATGCCATTTGCCACTTTTAATTTTGTGGTTGCGCCCGCCATATCACTCATAATACTATTAATATCAATATGTATAATCAAAACACTCAAAACAAATAGGTACTTTGCAGCCATTTTGTTCGGCTCAAGAATTCAGGAATGCCAGAAGATTGATTTTGCTAATTGACAATATGTCCAATACTACAACCGAAATACCTGAATCTCGAGTCAAGAAGACACTTCTCAATGCAAGGGTGAACCTTATATTCTATTTTATCACCCTATGTCTGAGTTTTTTCTCCCGCAAAATTTTTCTTGATTGTCTCGGTGCAGATTTTGTAGGCCTCACAGGTACCCTTCAGAATATTCTTGGATATTTGAATCTTGCAGAACTTGGTGTAGGGGCTGCCATAGCATTCAATCTATATAAACCAATACAGCAACGCGACAGAAATCAAATAATAGACCTCATATCTCTTTTCGGATATTATTACCGTAATATCGGACTTATCGTCTTGTCGGCGGGTATCATTTTGAGTCTTTTTATCCCGTTGATATTCCGCGATTCCAACTTTCCATTTGGTGTTATTTACTTTGCGTTCTTCTCATTCCTAACCTCTTCTCTTATTGGGTACTTCATAAACTACCGTCAAATATTACTGTCAGCAGATCAACGTAATTATGTCGTAGCGGCCTACTATCAGTCAGCCAATATACTCAAGACGATTATTCAGTTGACGATAGCATATTACTACACTAATTTCTATATATGGATAGCAATCGAACTCTCGTTTGGAATTATATATAGCATAATACTCAACAAAAAAATCAACCAAGTCTATCCTTGGTTGAAATGCAGCACCAGCATCGGAAAAGCACAAAGCAAAAACTATCCGAACATCCTACGTTCAACACGACAAGTCTTCATCCATAAAATCAAGGACTTCCTACTCTCACAAAGTGATCAGTTGTTTATTTTTGCGTTTGTCTCGCTCAAGATGGTAGCATATTTCGGCAACTATACTCTGATCATCACGAGGCTTACGATGTTTTTCAGCACAATACTTGATAGTGTCGGTGCAAGTGTCGGAAATCTTGTAGCAGAAAACAATAAAGGCAAGATGATGCAGGTCTTTTGGGAATTGATGGCACTAAGATACTTTATGGCCGGATTGATCTGTTTCTCCATCTACGAGCTTATCACACCATTTATAGAACTTTGGCTTGGTAAAGAGTATATACTTGGCAATACCATTCTTGTAATCCTTCTGTTGAATCTATTCATATCAATATCTCGAGGCACTGTTGACAACTTCAATTTTGCTTACGGACACTATGGCGATGTTTGGGCAGCATGGACCGAAGGTATAATCAATGTCTCAGTTACCCTTATCGCCGGATACCACTGGGGTATTCCCGGAATCCTGTTAGGCAAGACATTCAGCATCATCCCCATCATCGTGTTTTGGAAACCTTTCTACCTTTTTAAGGATGGATTTGCCGAAAGTTATGCATATTATTGGTCACAGACAATAAAATATTACGTCATTTTCGGCTTGTCATTCGTCATAGTACATTTTTTATTAACAATAATCCCCATAAATCCGGGGCTCTCATTTGGTTGGTGGATAGTATATGCAATCATCTGTTCAGGTAGTTTCGCGATACTATACCTTTCATTGATGACTTATTTCGGGCCCGGGGGTAAAAATCTCATCAAAAGATTACCATTATATAAAATTGGGCTAAGAATATGAAACTTTCAATAATAACCATCAACTACAACAATCGTGAAGGTCTTCTTAAGACTATAAAAAGTATTATCGCACAGACCTACCGTGATTTCGAATACATTATCATTGACGGTGGATCAACTGATGGAAGTGTTGATGTCATAAAAGAATATTCAGAATACATCGACTATTGGGTCTCAGAACCGGACAAGGGCATATATAATGCCATGAACAAGGGGGTCCAAGTTGCTCACGGAGATTATTGTCAGTTTCTTAATTCTGGGGACTGGTTATATTCTAGTACTTCAATAGAGAATATACTACCTTTACTAAACGGCTCATATGATATTATTTCTTCTTATACAAATATAATAGACCATGGACATATTAAGAGGTTGAAATCTGGGAGTCCATATGAATTAACATTAATTGGACTAATCAATCGTTCTCTATCTCATCCATCGTCATTCATTAAAAGAGATGTATTAATCGAATATCCTTATGATGATTCTTTAAAAATCGTAGCTGATTGGAAATTTTTCATCGAAGCTTATATTAATAAAATGCAATTTTGCCATGTCGATTTAGATATTGCCTTTTTTGATACTTCCGGAATTAGTTCAAGTAATCATGAACTTCTTATGATTGAGAGGACTAAAGTTCTAAACGAGATACCTATTTCAGAAATACTCAATGAATCATCTGTTTTTCCATCAGAAACAATATTACTTTATGAAAGTATAACAGAATCAATAACACTAAAGAAAGTTCTTCATTTAGTGATAAAATTCATAGTATCTATATATTCTAAGATTTTATTTGTTAATATTTTCCGAAAGAGGAAAATATATAACAGCATTAATTATCCTGGTAAAGTCCTTAACGGAGACAGGATAATTTTTGAGAAATAAATCCAAATCCAACAGTCAAATCAAACATATATGTCTAACATCATTTTCAAATTGAAATTTCTGATTAATTACATCAGATTTCTACCGCTTGTAATAAAATATAATCGATCATCAAAGCGTGATATAATTAATTTAGATATAAAACGATGGCTTAATGAAATCGATTATGAATCACGTAAATCTAATACATCCAATCTAATATATTTATTATTCCTAAAACCCCAGTTTAGGAATCTGTTCTTCTTTCGGATTGAAAGTCATTCAAATTTGTTAAAATTCCTATGCCCTCCCGATTCAACAATTTCATTAGCCGATGATTGTATTGGCATTGAGGGCGGTGGTCTATATTTTGAACATGCCACGGCAACACGATTAGGTGTAAACCATATAGGATATGGGTGCCGGTTCAGACAATTAACCACACTTGGTGTAAAAAGTAAGAATCGCCATAATGAAAGACCTTGGATTGGTAATAATGTAGATTTCGGCGTGAATGTAACTTGTATCGGAAATGTGCATGTCGGAGACAATGCAATTATTGCAGCAGGTTCTGTAGTAGTAAAAGATGTTCCAGCCAATGCTATCGTAGCAGGTAATCCTGCCAAAGTCATCAAGTATCGTGACGAAACTACAATAAATTAACTCATCATGAAGTATCTGATAGCAGTATCATCGCTGACCCAAGGCAGTGGCCTGAGCCGCTATGTGCTTTCATTGTGCAATCTGTTGGCTAATAGTAATAAAGTTAGTGTTGTCACGACACATGACAATGTTGATTGCACCTACGAACGAGCGGAACTTGACAAAATCTCGCTTGATATCAAGCTTATTTCTTTAGGTCACAAATCAAAACTCGGAAAGTATTTTGGAGCGATGAAAGCTGTCAGGGATGAGGCTCCTGATGTTGTAATTAATAATTACAACGGTGTATTTCAATACATCCTGCCTCTAATTAATCATAAAATTAGGATAGTACACATTCTTCATAACGATACAGATGATTTCTATCGTATAGGTTCAATAAACGGAGGGAAAGTTGACGGTTGGATTGCACCTACGATGGCCATAGCTGAACATTTTAATCAGTATACACATAACAGATATGCTGATAAAGTGAGAGTTATTGCTCATGGAGTTGAGGAGGCCCGATTTTCTGAGCGTAAAAATGAGCGTCTAGAGATTGTTTATGCTGGCGTTCTTTATGAACATAAGGGTGTTAAAATTCTTCCCGATATTATATCCCGACTTATTAAAGCGAATATAGACATACACTTCACTATTATAGGCAATGGATTGCTTGATGATTGGCTGAAAGAGCAGTTTGATAAAGAGATAGAGAATGGAATAGTAACCATGACCGGGGTTATTCCTCATGACGAGGTGTATCGTTTGATGTCAAAGGCTGATATATTCCTTTATCCAACACACCTCGATGCGTTTGGGCTTGTAATAGCAGAGGCGATGATGAATGGAGCAATACCAGTGGTTACTCATCTTCCAGGAATTACTGACAATCTAATCACTGACGGTAAAGAAGGATTCCTGATTGCTCAAGATAACGTCGAGAGTTTTGTAGAGACGATTATCAAGCTTAAAAATGAATGTGAGTTCAGACATATACTAAGCGAGGCTTCTCATAAAAAAGCTTTGAAATGTTTTTCTATTGATGTTATGAAAGATGCTTATTTAAAGTATCTTTTAAATGATATAGTAGTGAAATGAAATTTTCAATTAGAGTAACGGCATATAATGCCGAGTAATATAAATCTCAATGTTTGGACTCGGTTATCAACCAGAATTATCCAGTGTCTTTTCTAATTTAATCGGCTCAATTCCTAATGTTGATTTGATTGAATGTTCTTGATATTACAGTGCAATTGAAGAGATATAGACTTTATAAAATGTATTGTCGATAGAAACCGCTACGTCAGACGATTATTATATACAAAATCATCATCCCTGTGTTTGATTTATCTGATCTCATATTTTAATTCAATAATATGTGATTAAATAATTAATTCAAACAAATCACACTAAAATAAAATGGATAGAATCAAAATTGCATATCTGGATTTTAGTCCACATTATGCGGGTGCAGAGAGAGCACTTGCAACAATTATTGCCAATCTTGACAGAACTAAGTTTGAGCCAATAATCGTATTTCCATATCCTTTGCCTCACCACAAAAGATATAATGAACTGAACTGTTCAATGCAGTACCTTTGTAGTAAAGTAAAGTGGTGGATGGGAACCGAACGATGGTCTAAACCTCCTCGAGGCACAGACTTCCTTAAAAGAACAATCTTTGGTCATCTTCTTTCTGAATTCTTATTAAAAGAAAACATCAAAATATTACATGTAAATCTGTTAAGACCTGATTCAACCATGTGGTTAATGGAAAGTCATTCTAAAGGAATAAAGATTATAGGTCATTTCAGAAGTTTACCAAAAGAATGGATTCCGGGTCCCAACCTACAAAAATGCGTTGATGTCCTGATTAGTGTATCTAATATAGTCAAAGCTAATGCGGATACTGTTTACTTCCATCCGAATAGTATCGTAATATATGATTCCGTTTCTTCTACTCGTTTCAATACAAAAAACGCTAAGTCACTTAATGCGAGACCAAAAATCATCTCATCCGTAGCAGCATTATTCCCTAACAAAGGACATGACAATGCAATTATAGCATTCTCTAAGATTACAACAGAACTTCCAGGATATAGTCTTCATATTGTTGGAGGAGGAAATAAAGAAGAATTAGTACGTCTTGAACAACTTGCATATCAATATGAAGTCAGCGACAAAGTTTTTTTTTCTAAGGGGCAAGTCGACGATGTTGCTAGCGTTTATCGTAATTCACAACTAGTATTGTCACTAACAAAGGAGGGCGAAGCTTTTGGATTGGTTCCATACGAAGCTGCATTATGTGGAACACCTGTTATCGCTCCAAACAGAGGTGCGATAACGGAACTTCTACATGACGGACAATCGTCTATATTCGTAGACACTACTGATGTTGATGCTATTGCAAAAAAAATATTGTGGGCCTTAAATAATTTAAATGAATGCTCAAATATAGTAAACGAAACCCAAGTGGTAATAGGTAATAAATTAACACCAACAGTTATGACTTCAAAATTAATGGCCTTGTACTCTGAATTATCAAAATTTTAGCTCTCGTTAATTTTTCGAAGTATCTACTTAAGGGCGCATTAGTTAATAGTGAACAAAAGGGCCTTTCAGATAGTAACACTTCCAGCCAGAAAATTCCTAGCCCTTACAGTATTGATAGTAACTATGGGGGCTATGGTTAACGCAGGATACATGTACTACTGTATACATGCGTGGATTCCGCCGATGAGCCTTGTTATACAGTTTACGAGAGCTATTATATTGTCTTGGGTAGTGGTGTGGATTTATGCCGGCTTAAGAAGGTTGTCGAATATTGCTGCAAAGGTCTGGATTTCGTTAGTTATAGTATCGCTTTCAATCAATTGCGCGCTTGATCTGTTTGTCTATCAGATTTACAAAATCCACTTCACTCACGATTTTCTTGTGGCTATAATGGACTCTTGTCGTGTAGAAGTCCGGGATTTTCTGTCAGCATATCTCAGTTTGCCGTATATTTTTAGTGTACTCTGCTGTGCCTTTGTGTTTTGGTTAATATATCGCATTTCTGAGTATATTCAGCCATTAATCAGAAAGTCTATAGACGCTCATCTAAAATTATGGATAATATCAGTGTCATTGACTCTGACAGAATGTATGTGGATAAACCTGACGTATAACCATGTGATGGGAGCAAACACCGACATCGTATCAAAGATGATCAGTGTCTCGAAATATAGACCTGCCCAAAAGATAACGGCCTTATTGCCGGATGTCACTAAAAACAGCTCCGAGGCGCCTCCGGCCGAAATAGTGATAATAGTCGGAGAATCTCATAGCAAGGACCACTCTCAGATTTATGGCTACCCACTTCCTACTCAGCCAAAACTATCATCTATGGCCAATGACTCGCTGATCATAGTATTCAACCACGCTAAAACACCTTCGAGCTATACTGTCGGCACATTCCGTGAGATTATCGGTACATGGAATCACACTCTGCCTGAAGATAGTATGTGGTATGAGTGCCCTACGTTTTTACAGGTAGCAGATGTTGCAGGATATAATACAGCGTGGATATCCAATCAAAACAGATATGGGCTTGGTGATTCACCAATAGGAATAATGGCTGAAACAGCCGATACTTCGATATGGTCCTCCAAAGTCTTTGATAAAGGCCTAAATTATGACGAGACATTGTTACCACTTATAAACGAGAGGGTCAATTATCAATTCAATAAGAAACTCTACCTCATACATCTGGTTGGCAACCATATGCTATTCAATGATAGATTTCCAAACGACAGAGCCTATTTCCACACTAAAGACTATGGCAGATACCATGAATGGCAAAGGCAGACTATGGCTGACTATGACAATTCAGTCCTCTATAATGACTCCGTACTCACCGAGATTTTCAATATCTTCATGAACCGTGACGCTATGGTTATTTATTTCTCTGATCATGGAGAAGATCTTTATCAAAGCTCTGATGTTTTTTATGGACATGGTCAATCTCGCGGCACCAAAAGTTACTTTATTACAGAAAACATCCCATTCATAGTATTTGTTGGTGGGACATTCAAGAAAAAACATCCTGAATTGTACCGGAGAATGTTGCATTCAGTTGATGATACTATATGTACCACAGATTTGACATACACACTTATGGACATTATGGGATTGGAGCTTAAAGGACATCCAAAAGCTCGAAGTCATAGTTTCTTTAAAGACCGATAGATGAAAGTACTTGTCTGCATACCGTGCCTGATGACTGGCGGTACCGAGATACAAACCCTCAGTCTTGTGGAGGCTTTGATAACAGTCGGCCACGAGGTCTGTGTCGCTTGTTATTTTGAGCATACAGAGTCGATGGTGGAGCGTTATCGGGAAGCGGGAGCAGAGATAGTACTAATGTCACCAGACGGAAGTCGACCTACAGGAGTTTTAAATATCGCAAAATTTCTTTTGAAAGGCTTACGCAGTATTGTCAAATCATTTCGACCGGACGTAGCCCATATACAGTATATGAATCCCGGAGCGCTGCCGGTTCTTATACTCAAGTTGTTGGGTGTTGGCAAGTTAGTAGCCACCACACACACTGACGCAGATATTTATTCTCGTAACTGTCTAAGAATTATACGGATATTGTCAAGTACATGCCTGACGGCTTTTCAATGTATTACAGAACGTGCCGAAAGGAGTTACTTTGGTTCTTCAATACTGTTTGATGGCAAGTTAAGCAGACATTTTACGATATACAATAATATCCCCTCCCATATTTCAATACTTGAGAATCTAAGGCCTGTAAAAGCTGAAACAGCCCCCGTTATTGTAGGCGTTGTGAGTCGTCTTGAACATATCAAGGGAATGGATCTTGTAGTCCCCGCATTTGCAAAGGCTTATCGTCAAAACCACCGTTTAAGATTATTAGTGGTGGGTGATGGCTCTCAAAGGCAACTGATGGAACAACAAGTAGCCCGGGAAGGACTCAACGACGCTGTAGAATTTGCAGGACGACAACCTCAATCAGAACTCCAGCCTTATTATGACCGCATAGACGTGCTGCTGATGCCATCGCGCTCGGAGGGGTTCGGACTCACGGCAATCGAAGGAATGGCGCGAGGATGTGTACCTATAGTGGCTGATGTTGGTGGTCTGCCAGAGGTAGTGACGCTAGATTGCGGCCGTTTGCATAAGAGCGAGAGTGTCGATGATCTGTGGCACAGGATTCTTGAAATCGTATCAGACCCAAAGACATTAGCAACCCTCTCAGACAATGCCATAGTCCGAGCAATGGCATTTTCGACAGATAATTACAGACATCAGATAAAGGAGTGGTATAATACGCTATAAATGATATATCTCAATATATTATATTTCGTTATAATCACATGGTACGGATTAAAGTTTCTGAAATCCGGAGGTGAGATTGTCAAGAGTCCGTTTTCAGACGGGGCGAGCTATAGATTCACGGGGCCCGAGATGTATTGGGTTCTTACATTCTCGACGGGGCTTTTGGCATTTTCTGCGCCGTTCTTCATAGACCTTATGGCCATAAGGCTTTTTACTATCATGGCCTTGTGTATGATAGGTTTCGGGGTAGTGGGCCACAAGCCTGTATGGAGCCTTGCGCTAAAGATCTATGTGGCCTATCTTATATGGCTCATCATTGGTTGTTTCTACTCGCCGTCGACGGCATACGGCGCGAGGGTGGTACTCAAATATTCATACCCATTGATATTCTGTCTGTTTGCCTCAGCGGCGGTAGACAATTTTGTCACAGCCTACAAAGCTTCTATTGTGGCCAGATGGGTAGCGATGATTTCTATAATAGTGGCATTTATACCTCTAATCGGATATCTGATACCGGGAGTATTTTGGTATGGTACAGCAAGGGCCATTCACTACATATCCATAATGACATTCTCGATAGCAATGTTCTTCTTTACGTCAGAGAAGAAAAAGAATTTCTCGTATGCCGTGCTTTTCCTGCTGCCGTGCTTTATCTGGGTCTTCCGCACGTCTATCATGGGCTCAGGTATAGCCATCATGGCATTCTCTATAATAAGGTGGAAGTTGAAGTCGGTGCCTGTAATAGCAGGCGTTCTCGTTGCGGGCGTCATAGCTGTATTCACGATACCGAGCCTTAGAGACAAGATGTTTAAGGATGGCACGCAGAATGCCACAATAGAAAACTTTCAGGACGGTGGTATAACGATGGATAATGTTGAGACCAATGCCCGGGAGGCTATGTGGACGCATCTTGAAAGAAGGCTCTATGACGGTCATGAGACTGTAGGCTCTGGCACAGGTGCCGTGCAGAATTACATGTATAATCATTATATATTCGGAGGCCTCAAGGTTCCTCACAGCGACTTTGTGCAGATGAAGTGTGACAACGGACTGATAGGTCTATGGCTCTATATAGCAGTGGTTGTGCTGGTATTTGTACACTGTTTCAATATCTACTGGGGCACTGAAGACCCGCGTTTAAAGCTTTTTGCCATAACCGCCGGGGCCTCTATGCTTGGAGTCTTCGCCACATTATATTCTGACAATACAGTCAATTATTCCATGGCCACACTATCTATGCCATTTGGTTTTTATGGAATGACACTTGCATTAAATAAAAGATTATCACAATAATGATTTCAGTTGTAATACCGCTATACAACAAAGAGAGTCAGATAGCCAACACCCTGAGATCGGTGCTGAGACAGACATATAAGGATTTCGAGATAGTGGTTGTAGATGACGGCTCTACAGACCATAGCGTTGATGAAGTGAAAAAGGTCAATGACAGCCGCATCAGGATTATAAGTCAGGAAAACGGCGGAGTCTCTGAAGCAAGAAATAGGGGAATACATGAGGCCAAGGGAGAATATATTGCATTTCTTGATGCTGACGATGAGTGGCATCAAGAATATCTGTCAACTCAGAATCAGCTCATAAATTCATATTCAGAATGCTCTGTATTTGCGACCAATTATCAATATTCAGATTCTAAAGGCCGATTTATACCTGCGAAAATTAAACAACTTCCATTTACAGGCTCAAGTGGCATACTCTCAAACTATTTTACAATAGCATCAAGATCCACTCCCCCTCTTTGGACATCAGCCATAGTTGTGACAAAAAAAGCAATTACGTCTATAGGTGGTTTTCCTAACAACATAAAATCCGGAGAAGATTTGCTGACATGGGCCCGATTGGCTTGTAAATATCAAATCGCTTATTCTTGTCTAATTAGGGCGACTTTCATTTATAATGAAGACTTATTTAACGAGGATCAGAAAAATCGACAGGTAAGTGTTAGGGATGAGGTGGGAACAGGATTAGTGGAACTAATGCACATATACAAGACAGAGGGCTTACGAGAATATATAGCCCTATGGTATAAAATGCGGACCAGAATAGCATTGTCAAAAAACCAACGCAGTCTGGCTCTCAAAGAAGGTTTAAAATCGCTGAAATACAATATAAACTCAAAAACGCTTGTATTTCTCGCAATGTGTTTCCTGCCTTATACTCTTAATCAGAAATTATTTAAGAAGTTTGGATGAAGATAGTTGCTCTGCATACTGATTTTAGAATATATTGGCCTGCACGGTTGAAGGCCCTTAACTCTTATTTAATTGAGAGGGAAAGTAGCCTTGACGTCATCGAAATATCAGGGAAAGGTAGTCCGTATGCGTTTGACAATACTCGTAGAGCCAATGATATTTCATGGCACATATTATTTCCAGACTCCAAGCCTGAAGAACTTAGCGGTAAAATTATTAAGCCGATATTGTTCGAATTGCTTGACAAACTCAATCCCGATGTCATACTTGCCGGCGCCATAGCGTTCCCATCCGGAGCATTAGCAGTACAATGGGCCAACTCGCGTCCAAACAAGAGGGTAATAATCTTTGATGATGCAAAAAATGATGCCGTCAAACGAAACTTCATAGTCAATTTCATTAAAAGAAATGTCTATAACGGTGTCGATGCAATGCTGTATCCTGCAGAACCGTGGATTGAAACGGGGCAGTTCTGGGGATTTGACAGAACTCGTTTATACTTCGGTGTTGATGTCGTGGACAATGATTTCTGGGCTGAACCAGTCGAAAAAAAAACATTTGATTTTAAATATTTTGTAGCGGTAGGACGACAAATACCTAAAAAAAATTTTCTGACTATCGTCAAAGCTTTCCACAAATATTACAAAACAGTATCAGATGACAGTCCTTTCAATCTGGTATTGATAGGCAATGGGCCCGAACATAAAAAGATTTGTGATTATATAGAAAAGCACAACTTGGGTAACATCATACATTGTTATGATTATATGTCTCAAACAGAGCTAAAAGGAGTGTATCAGAATGCTGATCTTTTATGTGTTGGCAGTGACATTACCGAGACATGGGGACTCGTAATCAACGAGGCTATGTGTGGCGGCTGTGCTATAATTGCCAGCAGGCAGTGCGGTGCAACTGATGTGCTGGTACAGGAGGGGATTAACGGCTATAAGATCGAGTGTCATGACATAGACGGATTGGCCGAGGCAATGTTAAAGTATCATAGACTTTCGGCCGATAACAAAATAAAAATGCAGCAAGCATCCATGCACATCATCTCCGATTGGGGGCTGGATAGATTCTGTCAAGGTGTCTATGATGCTTGTAGCTATATCACTGAGCATCATAAAAGGAAAGGATCGATCATAGCAAAAATAATTCAATTAAATTGGTATGGTCAGTACCGGCCTGTATAATTAGCTAATATAGAAGCTATTGAAATACAAAGTATAAGCCTTATTATAATTCTAAAAATCTAGTACATAATTAAACACCGTTCTTGAAAGTACTATTTGAAATAAATTGGACACTCAATGAAGATCCTGCTGGTTCATAATGACTATGGCAAGTATTCGGGTGAGGAGGCTGTAGTCGATAAGATGGCTGTGATGCTGTCGGGGTTGGGGCATGATGTGGCACAGTTGAGGATGACGACTGCCGGAGCAAGAGAGAGTCTTTACGGGAAAATTCGGGGATTTGTATCGGGCATTTATTGCCCCTCAGGGGTCAGAGCCATGCGTGAGGCTCTTGAGCGCGAAAAGCCGGATGTCGTCAACGTACACAATCTATACCCCTTTATTTCGCCTGCTGCTTTGCGCGAATGCCGTAAGGCCGGCGTGCCGGTTGTCATGACCATACATAACTTCCGTTTGATGTGTCCTACCGGACTTTTCATGCGCGACAACCGCCCATGTGAGCTCTGTCTCGAAAAGGGCAACGAATGGGGCTGTATACAATATAACTGTGAGCACACGGCACTCAAGTCGCTCGGTTATGCCGCCCGAAACGCAGTGGCAAGGATGAGAAGACATTATATCGAGTGTGTAGACCGATTTGCATGCATTACGGACTTTCAGCGTCGCAAACTCATACAGGCCGGATTTCCCGAAGAAAAAATATGTGTTATTCCAAATTCTATAGATGTGGGAATCGAGCCATTATATCGAACAGGTAACTATGTAGCTGTTAGCGGTCGCATTAGTAACGAGAAAGGTATTGATATGATTATTGAAGTTGCACGTCGCAATCCAAACATACCATTCAAATTGGCAGGAGCCGTGAGAGATAAAAATCTGGTTGATAATTTACCTGACAATGTTACTTTGATGGGGCATCTAAGTGGAAGTGAATTCGAGAAATTCAATTCAGAGGCAAGATTTTTTGTCATGGCAAGCCGCTGCTACGAAGGTTTTCCAATGGCGATTCTCGAAGCAGCCCGTTATGGCAAGCCAACTATCGCCCCTGACCACGGAGGCTTTACCGAAATAATCGGCAAAGATAATTCTTCAATTGGCGTACTCTTTGAGCCAAATGATGTCAACTCCCTCAATGAGGCAATCCATAGTCTATGGACCGATACTGCAAAGGTAGAATTACTTGGCGATGCCTCATTTAAAAAGGTTAATGAACTATATTCGTCAGTTATTATTTCTCAGAAATGGGATGAGTTAATATCCAGCATAGCCTCCAAATAGCCAACTACCTATGAATAAACAAATTACCCCCCCCATTTACAAATACAAGAACAGAGAAAACGTAGTGCGGGCCTTGATATTGTCCGCACTATAGCCTGTCTTACTGTAATAGCATCTCATTATTTCCTTTATACCGATTTCAATGTATCTGAATTCTCTGGCATTTCGATGTTTTTTCAGGGTATGTTGACATCCATAGTTATCGGTTCTGACCTATACATGATTCTTACCGGTTTTTTATGCAGCAATAAGACTTTTGGAAAGCAGTTCTACAAAAGTGGTATAAAGGTAATATTGTCCTATATTTTCTTTTCCTTATTGACAATCATAGTCAATGTTTACTTATTTCATACGGGAATGACTTGGAAATCGGGCTTGCTTGGCATATTCAGTTTCTCGACCATTCCATATGCATGGTACATAGAGATGTGGATAGGTCTGTTTCTATTGGCCCCATTCATCAATATATGGTACAAGGCTCTACCGTCCAAGAAGATGAAAATATATCTAATATGCCTTCTCTTTGCACTTTCAATCTTCCCGGATTTTTTCAATAGATACGGATTTTATATTATTCCCAAATATTGGGAAAACATATATCCTCTTGCGTTCTATCTTACAGGCTCATTTATCAGGGAATATAGGCCGGAGATTCCTCGCAAGATACTTTTGACCTTTGCTTTCTGCATCCTTTTAATTTCGCCTTGCGTAACTTTGATCACCGGGCATCCAACCTTCCTTCACATCATAGGAGATAGAAATGGTGCGTTCATAGCATCGCTTGCCATTGCGATATTCTTATGTTTCTATAAATATGACATTGATAACAACTGTCTGAAATCAATATTCAAGATGATATCATTGAGATCTCTTGATATATTCTTGTGTAGCGCTATATTTGACTACTATATTTATCCACTGTTCAGAGAAAAATATTTCGTAAATCAGTCACAATTCGGATTATTCTATTTCATAATCATACCTCTTATCTTTATTCTTTGTTATTCAGTCGCGTCAATTAAGCGATTGTTTTTCTCATTAGCAGGGAAAATACTAACCAGATTTAATATAGACATAGCCTTACAGAGTCATGGATAACCATTATCATATATACTGTGGTCAGTAACTAAATGGCATTGATTAAAACAGAATACTGATGCATAAATACTTCAACATCCCCTATGAATTTGACAGGGAAAAGGTTCATAAGGCAATTGACAGACGTCTCGGAAAGTCAGGATCTGACTATATATGTGTGGCAGACGGCGTCATACTGAATGTTGCGAACAGGATACCCGAGTATCTCGACGTGGTCAACGGCGGAATGTTTGCCATTTGCGACAGCAGTTATGTTCCGCTCTATATCAAGTGGATTCATGGCTATAAATTCAATCAATATTGTGGTAGCGAGATATTCATAGACATTATCTCAAGTCGTAAATACCGTATGATATTCCTCGGGACCCAGCAACCTGTTCTCGACAGCCTGCAGAAGAATCTCATGACCTTTAACCCCGATGTCGTGAATATGTCATTCGTGGAGCTACCTTTCTGTCAAGTCAGTGAATTTGACTATCCAGCTATAGCGAAAATAATAGAGGATGACGGAGCGGATATTATTTGGGTTGCTCTTGGCGCTCCAAAGCAAGAGTTCTTTATGTCTAAACTGAAGCCCCATCTAAATCATGGCGTCATGATAGCCGTTGGCGCAGCGTTCAAATTCTTCAGCGGTATCGACTCCAATCGAGCTCCGCAGTGGATGGTCAAACATCATCTTGAATTCGTACATCGTCTAACTCAGGAACCGAAGAAACAATTCAAACGCTGTTTCCATATTGTGAGAACTCTACCCGGGCTTCTATATCACGAGTGGCGTTTAAGCAAACAATCCGATTCTTATAAGCCAACATAATCAGTCTTTCAACATATACCCCCACAACACACGGAGGCGACAAGAGCAGAACCTTGTCGCCTCCGTGTGTTGTGGGGTATAAAGAAGTTATTATGAGATGATTGCCTCAGCGATATTTGCGGTCTTCATTATCGCCTGCCACGAATATATGTTCATGCTGAACGAAAGCCGGACCGGCAGTCTTAGCAACTCCCCTATCCTGACGAGCGATTCTGAAATTTCACTTCTCGCACTGGCGTAGGTGTGTAACCATCTGCGTTGGAGTATGGGAAAAAGGTAATCATGATCGGAGTTCATATATTTCCCAATAATCGACATAGCTTTTTCGCCAAGAATCACCCTACGATCATTGCCCTTTTGCCGGCGTTTATACGTCAACGTATTGCCCGTTAGATTCTCTTTTTTCAGATTCGCCACATCTTTGAACTCCATGCCCTGAGCATAGAAGCCGAAAATAAACATATCACGCGCGAGATCAAGAGAACTATCCAATGATAGATCAATGAGCTGAAGTCGACGGATTGTATCAATGTCAAGTGTACGTACTTTGGGCGAGCATCCAAGACGCGAAGCTGCGGTCCTGACTCTCTCCGGCCAGACAAACTGACGGGATAGAAGGCCGTCGGATTCGGCCCTCTTCAATACAATCCGCAGCGTGCGGATGTAGAACGAAACCGTTACAGGCGAGACACGCAGCCCAATGTAGCGAGAATATCCGATTATGAATTCAGCATTGATCTTTGCCATCGGCAGATCCCTTCCTCCGAGAAATCGCTCAAGACTCCGCAACGTGCTTCTGAGCGATTTAACAAACGGTTTCCCCTCTGCCGCGTATACCCGAATTATGTATGCAAAGTAGCCCTGCAGCGTAGAATTGCTTGTCTGCCCATCGGCCACGATCTGATTATGACGCTCGAACTTATCGGAAAATATCTTTGCAATCTTTGCAATATGATCATAGACGGGATATTTGCCGTCTATGCCACGCAATTGATCCGCGTAGGGATTATCCTTAAAGAGAGCCTTGTTCGCAGCGTCATAGACATCATCAATGGTGACATTATCGTTCCCTTTCCGGAGTGTCTCTATAACACAATAGATTGTCATCAAATCGAATGCAATCCTGTCCTTGGCCTCAGATATTACGGATTCATCTTTATCTCTTATAGCCCCGGTTATATCACGCTCCGCCTTGTCCTTACGGATGATATAGTACACCGACCCGGGGGCCCCGGGAGTGCGTGATTTTCGGAATCTTGCAGATAAAGAAAACATTATGCGACACAATATATGACTAAACTATCATTTTCTTAAACCCGCATATGTTCTAAAGATAGCCAAGACAGCAATCTATATAATTCACGCTGCGGTCTAAAGTCAATGCTTTGTCTTCCCAAAAAATCTTGAGTACAGCAACTCGCTTATCTTGACCGGATAGCGGATGAAGTCCAATGCATAACCCGTTTTTACGTCGTGTTTACGATATGTGCGAAGATGATCCGCGATTATGCGCTTGTGGCTTGAAATACCACTGGTGGATGCTCCACCGAGGCGCATTGTGACAAAATCCAATGGTAAATAATTGAGCCTTATGTTGTTAACATATATTAGTCTGAACATGTGCTCAAAGTCTGCCGCAACCCTAAAATCAAGATCGAAACATCCGAACTTATCATAAATATTCTTCCGACAATAAAATGATGGGTGAGCCGGCTGATAACCCATCTTCATCATCCAGCGGTGGAAATAGCGTGACGAGTAATACCTGACGCACTTATTCAGATTGTCATCATTGACAAAATGTATATCACCATATACTGCATCGACATTATCATCAAACAAAGCGATGGCAACCTTGCTCAAAACACCCTGAGATGTATAGAAATCATCTGAATTCAGTATCCCGATGACATCACCTGAAGCGAGAGCTATCCCCTTATTCATCGCATCATAAATGCCCTTGTCTTTTTCGCTGATCCATTTAAGACGTCCATCATATCTCGCTTCAAGCTCCTTGACTATTTGAATTGTATCATCGCTTGAGCCACCATCAACTATAATGTGTTCCCAGTCCGGATACCTTTGAGACAACACACTCTCCATAGTGTCCCGTACAGTAGCACCACTATTCCATGTCGCTGTGATTATTGAAATTTTCATCAAAAAGATTAGATTACATATTTTACGGAGTGTTAATGTCCAACGGATAATGCAAATATGCCTTATCTCGTTTTGTCAGAACTTTATAGCATATTCAGAGTCGAGCACTTCTTTAATTTTCTCCGGATTATTACCACACTTTTTCTTGATTTCATAAACCTTGGCATCAACAAGTGTACGATACCACCAACCTTGAATAAATGTGAATATGAAGCCCTCTTTGCCATCTCGCCATCCCCCTTTAACGAAATACCTGTATAAAAAATAGGCGAATGATCGCCAGAACAACGGCTTCCTCGCATAACTATGCTTTTTTCGGCGTTTTGCCTCTGCCTGACTATTGATGACACGTCCCTCATCAGCTTCTGCGGCTCCAGTTAGTCCAATCTCTATATCTATAAGATCCGCGGCTTCGCGTACAGCGTAATTCACATGTTTATGACAGAACCATGAGAGATTATTAAGATTATGGTCACAGAAATCGTTTTTAAACACAATGTTATCGCCATCTGAAATCTGAATGTGCTCATCCATCAGTCGCTGCTCACACCGCCCTTTACCATTTCTGAAAAGTCTTAACAAAGTAACTGGATAAATACCGTGTTTCATCCATTTGTCCATAAATATGTGCCGGCGGTTGAATGATATGCCGGATACATTTTCAGACATCGACGGTAGCTTATGCTTAAGTTCCTCTATCAACTCCGGCATAAGATATTCATCGGCATCAAGCCGGAGTACCCACTTACCGGTTATAGGCGCATTATCAAGGCCCCAATTAAACTGATAGGCATAATTGTTAATCCACTTGTTCTGAAGTATTTTTACTTTAGGGTACCTGCTGGCAATCTCAATTGTTTTATCTGTTGAATAACTATCAATAATAAAAATCTCCTTTGCAATGGAATCGACATTATCAAGACATCTGGCTATATGCAACTCCTCGTCTTTGGTCAAAATTACAACACTTAGATCAAGCATCTTTTATAACACGTTTTTTTATAAACTTAGCAGGATTACCACCGAAGACTGACCACGGCTCTATGTCTTTAGTGACAGTAGAATTCGCTGCAACTACGCTATAATCTCCAATAGTAATACCTTGAAGGACAGTAACTCCAGTTGTAAGCCAGCAACAGTTTCCGATAGTAATTGGTTTTGTAATCAATTCAAACTCATTGGAGGAAATATTGTGACTGCCTGTTATCAGATATGCCTCTTTACCAATGCAAGTCTTTTCTCCAATCGTAATAGGAGCCATTGCATAAACCCACGATTTTTCACCGAGAGATGAAAGTGATCCCATTGTAAGGTTCCATGGATATTCAATTTTTGCTTTGGGATGGACCGATGCGGTCCAATCTATTTTAGCGCCGAACGCCCTCAACATGCAAACCCTTGATTTTCTGAATATTGCAAAATAGGGGGGGTAACCCTAAAGATTGTTGAATTGACAATTCCCCAAATAAGATTTTTTATCTTTTGGGAACGAGGCATTTCATTGGTTTGAGTTGGTTGATACATTAGCTTTAATTATACGTTTCTTGATGAATTTTGCAGGATTACCGCCGACTACATCCCAAGGTTGGGTACATTTGAATAACGCAGCTCTCGCACCTACGACTGATCCCTCTGCTACTGTAATCCCCATGCCAACAAATGCTCCAGCTCCAACCCAAGCCTGATTTTCAATTATTATAGGTGCAGTGATTAATTCATGGTCAGGCGATGTAATATTGTGTGAAGCCGTGCATAGAAATGCACCCTGACTAACCGTTGCAAACTTGCCGATATGAATCGGAGCCACATTATAACAATCCACATCCGAAGCAATACAAGCATAATCATCCATCACAAGATTTGCCGGATAATACACTTTTGCCGAAGAATAAACCACAGCCGTTCCAGCAATCTTAGCCCCGAAAGCACGAAGCAACAATCGCTTCCATCCAGACCCCATAGACCTCGGCAACCACCTCGCCCCGACAGTCCACACAACACCCCAAAGCATCCTCACCATCTGATGCCTTCGCCCAAGATGATTTACATATGGAATTCCCGGGTTAATAGCCATACTCTATGAGGTCTTTATGATTACCGTCAGTACCAATTCAATCGAAAATGAATTGGTTTTCTTTCCTGTTAATTTCTCTTGTAGATTATCTATCATCATAAATAAACATTATTATTTCTAAATGGCACCTTAATCCAAAAATACAAACTCCGGTTTTTCAATCTCTCCGTTAAGCCATTTGTATAGATCAACCATCTGGCGTGCCACCTCTTCTGCGGCAAACATACTCAGGACATACTCCCGGCCCCGTGTTCCCATCTGTTTCAGTTCTTCAGGAGATGATTCAGCAATCATATTGATAACTTCGGCTAAAGACTCTGGAGAATTATCACGCCACCATCCGCATTGCTCCTTATTCAAAGCTTCCCATGGAGTTCCTAAAGATGCCATCACCGGTGTTCCGACAATCAATGCTTCCGGTATGATCATTCCGAAGTTTTCCATATCACTGGGCACAAACAACGCATCAAGTCGAGCTAACTGCTCAAACTTCGCCTTGCCGGTCAGAAAACCAAGAAAGTGAACGCTATCTTCTACACATAATCTCAAAGATTCTGCTTTAAGGAACTCCTCATACGAATCATCGCCTTTGCCCATGACATATACATGCACATCCGTTCTTTGAGATTGAGATAGCCCATATATGATTCTTTCTACTTGTTTGCGTGGATGAAGCCGACCAAGAAAACCGATTTTGATAACATCGCAATCTTTATAGCTCCTATCATCAATCAATTTCTGGGTATAATCAGGTACAGAAACTGGATTCCCGATCAAAGATACAGGCCCCTTATAACCAAATGTCCTCAAATGTTTCATCTCGTCGACACAAGTTGCGTGTATACACGATGCATTCATTATATCTTTGTCAAACCATATCTTACGCATCGGCCATTTCTTCCACGTACTTCGTGAAAGGGTCTGTGGATACAGCATTCCATGAGGTGTAATGACATACGGTTTTTTCTTGCTGCGTGCAATGGCACAGGTGATATGATTGATGTGCATCCACATTCCATTGGTATGGTATATATCATAGTCGGAATCCTCAAGAAACTTGACCATATTGCGAGAAATCGCGAGCGGAGTACGATAGTCATTCGGCACAACCTTAATCCACTCTTCGCCATTACCCATTATCTTGTCGTTAGCTACGGTTACATCCGGTGTAAGCAGTTCAACCTTAAACTCTGCATCCAGTCCGTAAACAGCTGATAAAAGGTCATATGTGCAGGTCGAAGTTCCTCCACTTTTAGCGCCAAAGCCCCCTATTGTCTGTAATACGCTGAAACTTTTATTTTGCATTTAGAAGTCCATGAATCTTTAAAATGGTTGATTTGTATTTATAGTATTTCACGAGATTAAATCTTTTAAAAATACTTTTAAGCCTGAGTTTGACAGCTTGCCTATAAAACAATTTATATCCAGCAAGTTTATATAATGTATCTAATGATAAATTATTTATATTCGGAATAAATCTATTAGGAACTATTAAGAATTCATTATCACAATCCGTATTTACTGACATTGGCCGTTTTTGAAGATGAGTATATAATACTTCTTATTCATTTATCGTTTGATGCAAGCCATCAGTTGTTGTATGTAATTTCATTAGTTTCCCATAGCTAAACCGATATATGATATTAGTTTTTTGTTCGGACTCTTTACCTACTGGTAAAAAATAATGCAACAAAGCATTAGGATCGTCAAAACAAGATGATTTCCAAAAAGATTCTGGAGACAATAGTCGATTAAAAACATTAAGGATACCAACAGGCCCCCATTCATCAAAAGCGACATTAAATGGTGTTTCAAATACTGCTTTATAAGCATTATTACTATTAACCATAAAAAAACTATTCATCTGTTCATTATTACGAAAGATTGATAAATGGCCTTTACATAGTATTTTATCATATTTTAAAAATATATCCGGTGTTAAAAATGCTCGTATATCACCGAATATTAAATCGTTATCACAATGCCCCCAAAAATCAAATCCTTTTAACTCTTCGGCAAAAATATAACCATATGCAGGTTTATAATCGCATAGCTTATAAGGATGGGGCAAAGATATTGGGAAGTCGAAATTTGATTGAATCTTTTGACGCAATTCAGCAAAAGACATGTATCGAACCTTAACATTGGAAGGATAATTATATGGCGTGTCGTCATCAGTAATTATAAGCCAATTTATCGAAGGATTATACTCACAACTTTTGAGAAAAAGATGAAAGTAATTATTGAATTTTCCAAAAAAAGGAATTATAAGCAGTAGTGTGCTAAGTGCTTGGGGGGGGTGGTTTTTAATTGTTTGTATCATATGCTTTAAGTCATAAATTGTTGATAAAATAACTAATCTTCTTTGCTGCATTTTCAGGTGAATTGTCTTCGGAGACAAAATGGCGAGCGTTTTCACCCAAAGATTTGCGTAAATTACTATCCTTTGCAAGATTTATTACTGCCCGTACAAATCCCTCAATGTCATCCATGTCCAACATAATTCCGTTGTAACCGTTCTTAATCATATCCGGAATCCCGCCTACATTTGTTGAGACTATCGGTAAGCCGGCTTCTTGAGCTTCGAGGATATTAAATGGAGACATTTCCATTTTTGTAGGGCAGAGATACATGTCATAGTCGCACAGGCAGTCACGGAGGAAATCATTCTCCACTCTACCACAAAAGGTTATATATTGTTGAAGATTATATTTCCTAATTTTTTCAATAATTGATCTATAGTAATCATCTTCTACGATCTCTCCATAAAAATCAATCGTTGCGTTTAAACCATATTGATGTAATCTGTGTACAATTTCCACAGCAAAATCCTGTCTTTTACCCGGATAAATTGCAGCTGTATAAACAAGTTTACAGGACTCTTCTTTTAATCCGTAATCATTTTTCATTTTAAAGATACCACTTTCGAGCGCATTAGGCAGCATAAGCAATTTATGACGTGGGAATCCGAACTCAGACACGGTGTCATGGACAAACGATGCCATTGCAATAAATCCATCACAGGTCAAGTCAATCAATTTGACAAATTTTTTCACCTTCTCACGATTCAGCCATGCATAGGAATTATGTGAAGTAGAAAGATGAACAATCTTATGAAACGTGGTAATCTTTGCGATTTTGGCCGCTATCATCGAATATTTTTCATTGGTAAACACAATGTCAATATCGTATTGCTTGACCCACCGTCTGATTTCATATGCACGAGGAATAATGGCTTTGGGTGAACGAATATTCAACGATGTATCAAGTAAATGAAATTTATCATTTTCTTTATAGCTGCGATAATTACTGATTTTTTTATCAACAGCCATATAAACTTCATCGCAGAAAAAACTCAGGACGTTGGCTATTTTTGAATTTTGTCCTACAACAAGAGCTTTCATAATTCTTTTATATTATATAATTCTACATATTTTTTAGCACATGTTTCGATAGAAAATTCGGCAAAATCTTGAGTAAGTTTATCTTTCATATGTGCTATCTGTTCCTCCGTTAATTCGATTGCGCGTTTAACCACATTACAAATACTGTCTATTTCGCAGCTATCACAAATAAGTCCATTAATTTCATCATGGACTAAATTTTTGTTCCCTCCTACAGGCGTTACTATCGGTATCAAACGCGATGAAAAAGCCTCCAATAGACTTATCGGCATTCCTTCATACTGAGAAACAAGCATGAAAAAATCAGATTTTTTCATAAATTCAACAGGATTGCTGGTTTGACCATAGACAATTACATTTTTTGAACTTTCATTCTTAACTTGTCTACAATAGTCAGATTCTGTTATTCGTCCTAATACCAATAGTGCAACATCATAACCGTTTTTAGCTAAACGGTTAAAAGCTTTTGCTGCGTTTAGTTGATTTTTCACTTCATTAACTGATGCGACATAAGTAAAAACTTTCGTTTGGGGTGTTATTCTGAATTTATTAAATTCAACAACATCTGATTCCGTAAAATAATCGGTAGTTACGCCATTATATATTACTTCTGATTTTAATTTGTAAAGTTCTTTGAATGAAATTTTGGACTCATCCGAAATTGTGATGGGAAGCATCAATTTATTTTTAAATAAATATTTCCGGGCAAACCGATGTAATCCCTGAGCTTCTTTGTATGCATCATTGTGAATGGTGGCAATATATCTGCATTCCTTATGCACCATACAAGAAATTATTGAATATATGATTGATTGCACATGAAAATGAGCTACATCAAATTTGCCATTTTTAATGAATTTGCATATTCTGAATGGTAATAACAAGTCAACTCCTTTATGTTTTGGTAATAGAACTTGCTTTACTTGCTTATCAAGTCTTTTATAAAGGAATTGAGAATCATCCTTTGGGTAAAAAGTCATGATGGTTATTTCATGGCCCATCTTTGCAAGCGCATTACATAGAGAAACGACGAATACTTCTGCTCCTCCTGTTGCTAAATTGGGAATGACTTGAAGAATTTTCATTAAATCAATTTGTTTTTAAGTAATATTGCAACTGCTCTATTTATTTCTAAAACTTTATTCCATTGCTACACTCCTGACAAAAACTTCATCCGGACAATATGTGTGCTTGAAATCATTTAAGATTCGTTTGTGTTGAGAAAATAAATCATGAATAAAATCGCATGACAGACTTACCCATTAATCTCCATAGAACAATTCTTTGTATGAATATTGCCTCGTCGAATTATTCAGATAAAATCGACAGTCATCGAGAAGTAAACTTCATAGGATCGGCACTTTATCAATCATAGTATTTATACTGCATCCCAATAATCCATGATTATATTGGGTAAAGGCTCTACGAAAAATATTCGTGGAACGCTTGAATTTACTGCACCATTATATAAATATCGCTGAAATATTTCCCAAGAACACGCAGCTAAGACAAATAGTAAATATTTGTTATTACGTGGATAAACCATTTTTATCCAAAAATACATCGACAGTATTCGAGTTACGAAGTACGAGCGTTGTCCTAATACCGGTACAATCTGAATAAAATTAACAACAGCGGCATAGAAAACAAAAAACAAAAAAAACTTGTATAAATTTCGGTTATCTTCAATTTCTTCAATGTATCTTTTAAGCACGAACAATAATCCGATGTAGGCAATTTTTTTGAGAAATGCGAATCCTTGTCCAATCCAAAAGAATCCACTTGCTCCAGTATTATTTCTTAGATGGCTGACTGATTCTTCATTAAAATGCCATGATATCCATAATTTAAAATTATCTGGAATAGGTAATGACCAAATATCGACTTTTGAAATCAAGTCATAAGAAACGAATGAAAATGGAATTGAGCAAAGATAAAACCACCAGATTTTTCTGTCAATTGAAGTTATAACGATTTGACCGATAGTGAAAATTATCGCATAAGCCCATAACCCGGAGTGAAATAATGGAGCAAATACAATCCACAATATGTTCCATTGACGATTTCTATCAGCAAGAAAATAATTAAATGTCCCCATAACAGCCATCCACATAGCCGTACAATATCTTGGATTTTGGACAGTGATAATGTCTCGGGGTAGTACAAACAACAATAGAATTATCAGACAATAAACGCTGTTGTCGAAATTAGGATCAGAAGTTATTCGCTTTAGGCAATTAAGAAAAAAAATTAGATATATAACTGCTGACAATGCGAAATAAGTATGAGGGTTATTTGTGTACTGTTTGACAAACCACATCATTGAGATGCCATACAACTCTTTTTCTGAGCGACCGGTAAATCCAAAATACTCATTGAATTGCCACTTGAGCTGATCCCAAGTCATATTGAAATCTCTGAAACGTGACATGATGCCCTGTAGATCATCATAATGAGCTCCGAGACTGAAATTGGTGTCCATATGCCAACATAAAGCAACCCCAAATAAAAAATATATGACATATGACGACCTGCTTGCTGCATCTTTAAGCGAGTAGATAAAAGCCGCAAAAGGCCAAATAATAAAGAGAATTAGTTTTTCTACTAACTCATCTTTTTGCTTTATATCGCCACTTATATTAAGCATTAATGTTTAAGCGTGTTGAAAATCTTAAGCCATTCCTTGGCTATTACATCAGGATTAAAACGATTGATTGATTCAATGGCATTATGTCCCATAGATATCCTTCTTTGTTTGTCATCAATCAAAAGCTGTATTTTTTTAGCCATAGCATCAACATCGAATCTTGGCGTTATAAAACCATTGTTTCCGTCACTAATAAAGTCATGAACAGATTCAAAACTATCATACACCAACGGGATACATCCTTGGCTCATTGCCTCAGGAATGACCATCGGCCATCCTTCATTAATACTGGTCACGCAACTGATTGAAGCCTTGCGAAAATATGGTTTTACATCAACTTGATTACCGACAAATTCCAAACGCTTAATATTGTATTTTGAGGCATATTGCTGTAGCCTGTTCAAGTCGGGACCATCACCTACAACCATCGCACGCCAATCATTGTTGGTAAGAGAAATTTTATTCCAGGCCTTCAGAAAGTCAAACATATTTTTCGAAAGATTATATACCCGACCGACAATAATGATTAGCTTCTCTTTATGAGAGAAATCAATAGTTTCCGAAGGAACAAATGTGTTAGGATTGTTCACAGCTATCAGATTAGAACTGTCACATTCTCCATAGATTGATGAAAATCGAGGAATGAATCGCTCTGAAAGAAAGCAGAGACGATTTGCATATTGTAATACGGACTTAAAACATCTACGATTACCATCAGTATAATACCTTTGTGCTATAGAGGGTAAAATCAAACAAGCCCACTTAAATAATTTCCCTTGAAGGGAGGTAGGATAATAGTTTTTCATTAAAAAATGTTCCTTCCCATAGTGGGCGAACGGTTGGTTATGAAAAACACTTATTATGAGAGGTGCATTAGGGAGACTTTTGATAATCGAGCAAATATCAATGAGTTGTACTTGGTCTATAACAATCGATATTTCATGCTGATTGAATAACTTTGTTAAAAAATCAATTTTCACAGAATCATCAAGACTCCGTTTAAGGAACAGTTGTTCACAAGAGAAGTATTGTTGGTCTGATGAAAAGTCGGCATCTGAGTAGCATAGATATTTAGTCTCATGTCCCAGGGCCTTGAATTGTAAAGCGAGTATACTTGAAACTCGTTCAACACCACCTTGATGGGCTATTATCGGTCTATCGAAAAGGAATAATATATTCATGAAAGCGCCTTAGCTAAATAATTAACTGAATCCCGACGCATAATATTTAGTTTCTGATATACGTCCGCGTAATCGATTTCATATTCCCATAGTTTTTTTTCGCGAGCCTCTTCAAATGATTCGCAAAAACGGTCAGAAAGGCCTAATGCATCAAGTAAATCAGTCATTCGAGTTTTCCTTCCTTGATTACCCCCACGATTGATGATCATAAACTGTCGGCGAAACAAAAGCGCGAACACTAATCCATGAAAAGAAGGAGTAACGACAAATTTAGCTTGTGCTATTGCCCTCATCCAATTTACAACTGAAGGTCTTGACCAAGGAATCGAATTAGTTAAATAAGTGGTTCTGTTCGCATTGACAAGTTCTAACCCCATTTCGCCGGCCAAGTTTCGACAAAAATTATCAAGCTCGGGATAATTAGTCAAAGGATAATATGTAAGTATATCTTTGTCAGAGATATTACCTATTAAATTAGAATAATCATTTAATAATAACGTAGGATCTAAAACGCGAGAAGCTTGCAAATTAAACACAGTTTTAAGCAATTCTATTCCAGATTGTTCTCTGCAGCTAATGGATGAAAATCGTGTTAATAATTCTTTTGTTTTATTTGTCGATTCAATCGAGTCATTCCATTTGTCTATTCCAAAACTTGAAGCATATGAAATTCGTCGGACTAATTCAGGCCCAAAGTTCAAAAAATAGATATACCGCTTTTCTGCCGTAATATCTTTATTCCACACTTGATCACTCCCCACCACGTAGGCATCAGCTTCAGGAGGATTATCCAAAAGATCTTCAACGGAACGATAGTGACGTGTTTTTGATGGGAAATTAGTGCTCCAAAATTTGTTGAAATTTCGATAAGCAGGCGTCATTTTTGAAATGAGTCCTGCTAAACGATTTTTTAATGTAGGATGAGGATGCTCATTTTCTCGAATATCTATAATAGTGACATCGTGTCCCATCTCCATCAACACTTTCATTGTCGCATAAGCTTGAAGCTCTGCTCCATAATTACCTACATGCCAAATGGTAAGTAATGCTATTTTCATCAGTTCGATTTGATATTGCGATTATAGTATTTTTCACGCTGCAGATTATTCAACCGCATATACAATCTCCAGCCTAACGACAACAATCCGGTATATGAGCTAATCTTTAGCGCCAACGAATTGAGTTTCAAGCGTAAGCATAATAACGCAAAATTTCGAGATAACGAATGTCTTAAATATGGATATTTTGACCAATATAAATTGGAATTCCCTTTTGCTATTTCATCAATTTCAACTTCATGAAGCTCAAGTTCGGAATTATTCAGAATATCAATTGCTTTTTGATTATGAGCTATTACACAAGACAAACCTCCTGGATGCTCATTGGGAAAAAGATTTGTTCCCCAAAAATCTCCGATTGTCAAATCGCTATTACGTACCACTCCATTGAATTGGCATGAAAGACACGAACTTTGTTTTAGTAGATGTGTCGAAAATGTTCGCAAAACCATATTGTTAAAACCTAATGTAGATATTGTGCCATCAGCGTTTTTCATTCTCAAATTGTAAAGAAATCCATGGCTTTTCCAACCATCATTTTTGTCACGAAAAGACATAATCCCTGAGTACATTCCACTTGATTGTAATTCAAGCATAGGTAAAATAGTGCTGAATCCGCCACAAATTGTATCAATTGTTATAAGTCGTTCCGTACTTGTTCGGCCAAGATAGTTGTATAAAGCAGCAATTTGACAGCTCATTCCTGAATATAGTACCGTCTTCCCAGACATAATATCGCGACGCACAGACTTAAAGATATGATTGCCTAAAATAGATAACTGATATTTTACGCCCTGCAATTTCGCCAAATCTTTAATATGATCTATACGAATATGTTCAACTTTAAATCCATTAATTGATGCCCCATATACAATTCCTCCATCTTTCAATATGTATGTTGCCACAGCAGCAAAAATTCCACCTGAAGCACTATTATGCCTCTGAAATAAATTTTCGTTCCATGCAGCATACGCAATTGATCGGCTATTTCGAATATTGACAGGATTAACTATTGGACATATTTTAGTACATAATCCACATTCAGTGCAATTTTTAGAGTTTTTAATGATTTTAAAATACCCATTTTTATCAAATATAGAACTTAAAGCTTCATGAGTGCAAGCGTTGATACACCCCATGCAACTGGTGCAATCTATACGTGAAGCTAATTTAATCTGTGCTGGTACAATTGAAGGCATAATCAATTACAATGGCCCTATGTTATTATTCATATTTTGAAATTGTATCTTGACCAATAATTCTCTTGACATTTCTGCTTATAATATGTAGCGGTGAACCACCATATACACAATATGGTTCAAACTCAATTCCCCTACATACAATTGAACGTGCCCCAAATGTACAATATGGAACGGTTTTCACACCAGGCATTACAAAACATTGTGACGCAATCCAGTTATTATTTGCTAAAAATATAGGGCCATATGCTTTCTTAAACTTTTCCTTTATCATATCATACATTGGATGAAAATTAGTATCCATGACCATACAGTCAAAACCAACACGACAATGTTTACCAAAATCAATTTTGATAAAAGAAATCAATCTTAATGTGGTTGAATTAATAAAATCATCTCCAAATACAACTTCGCTCTGTGGTCCCGTTACAATAAAAGAATTGTTGCCTATACGACAAGTCCCTTTAAATACGATTATCCCTTCATGGGTCCAGTCAATACCCCGATTAGGATACATATGACCTCCCATAAATCCTAATCGTATCATCCCAGGATGAATGTTATTTTCACCCAATTCTAATCTAATTTTACCTTTTAGTTTATGGAAATGCGGTTTATAAATCCAAATTGGCAACCTTATTGCCTGTCTAAATGGCAAATAATACAAATTGAAAAAAATTGTTTGCAAAAATGAATGAATGCTTAGTAGAGGTTTTATTCCAGTATAAATATATTTAAAATAGTTCATTATTATTTATTTAGTAATAATTTAAACTTCTTACTGATTAGTATTTTTTCATTATTATCAAGGCCTACTATATATATGCTTAAGATCGTTGTCAAAATTGAAGTAATCACAATAGTAATAAAACTAATCAAATTTTTAGGTAAATTGATATACAGTATAATTGGGATTATCAATGAAAACATCGTTACTACAGTCACATTCCCAATTACTTTATTTAGAAATATTCGGACACTTAAACGTGTCAGTCTTTTTGAAATAATCAATCTACTTATAAGACATATAATTTCAAGAACTATAGCCACATAGAAAGTAATTGTAGCAAATCCTCCATAATGAAGGCATAAAAGGGATATTGGTAAATTTAATAACGAAATTAGACCTACGATGATTTGATAATTTCGAATTTTACCGGTAGCTAGCATCGCCGTTATATTTGTATTTGACAGGACCGTGATTAATGAACAAATAATTTGCAATTGTGCAAATATACATGTAAATGGAGGAACTGTCGGGAGCCAAATGGAAAGTATGTATTCCATCTCGATAAAAATCGGAAGACATATTATCAACATTAAATAATAAGAAAATCTGGCTCCTTGAATAATTAAAAAATGGAATCTATCCCATTCTTGAGCGGCATATGATTGTGTTATTTGTGGATTTAACGCTGTCATAAAATTTTGCGAAAATTTTGTTACAGCATTATTTACTTGTGAAGAAATACCCCTTGCTGCATTTATTGTTACCCCAAAATAAATATTAATAATGATATCAACACCTTGATTCTTTAATATCCCAGAAGAAAGTCCTATAAAATTCCATCCTGCATATGAGACCATTTCTTTAAAAAGAGAACGCTCTAAACCTAATTTATAATAATATGCCTCAAATTTTTCTTTGCAATAGATATAATATAATATAGTTATCGCTAATGATAGACTAAACATTAAAATAACATAAATAACCAACCTATCATGTGATGTTATCAATAGACAATACACTAGCCCTAATTGTAAAATTACCTCTAAAATACTAATATATGCATATGCCGACATTTTTTCATGTGCGATAATCAATGCATTATATGGTACGCTCAACAGTTTTACAACAAATGTAAATATTGATAATTGATAAACCCAGAAAGCGGCTTGTTGACGTTCAATTGGCAGATTTAATTTATGATAAAAAAACCAAAGACCAATAGTTTCACACATTATCAATATTATAATTGATAAATATATTTGAATATTAATCGAATTTGATACTACCTTTTTGACTTTGTCTATATCTCGTTTTCCAAGATGGAAATTAATAAAGCGTGCCCCTACAGATGATAATGAACTCGTTAATATTGAGAATGCAGATACTAGCCCTCCAACTACATTATATATTCCATAATCATCAATTCCAAGTGCTTGTAGAATAACTCTTGATGTGTATAACGACACAAGCATAATTAAGAACATTCTAACATATAGCATAAGAGTGTTCTTAATTATGCGATTATTCTTATCTTGTGACGTTTTTGATAACATTAGATGATTAGAATATTCATTTTCCTTCCCCATAGTTATACCCATACCCGTAGCCATACCCGTAGCCATATCGGTATGAGTGTGAGTATCCATATCGGCCTTGGTCGTTGCGGGTGCCGTTGAGGATGAAGGACATGTTGCGGTATTTCTTTTCCTCATATAGGCGATCAAGCTCGGGGAGCATTGAGCGCTCGAGCAGACCGGCGCGGATTATGAAGAATGTCCTGTCGGCATATTTGTCGATGATCTGGGCATCGGCAACGACCTCGATGGGCGGACAGTCTATGAGGATATAGTCATAATCCGACTTGAGTCTGTCGAGGAGTTCGCTGAATCTCGGTGATTCAAGCAATTCTGTCGGGTTGGGAGGAATGGTACCAACCGGAAGGATGCTGAGTGTCGGACAATCGGGGACATCTACAATCAGCGGGGCTATGTTAGTTTCGGCAAGGCTCAGGTAGTTCGCAAGTCCTTTGGCCGGCGATCCTACATAGGCCGATGTCGAGCCATGACGCATGTCTCCGTCTATCACAAGGACCTTGCGGCCCTTCAGGGCGAGGGATTTGCCGAGATTAACCGATATGAATGATTTTCCCGATCCGGGATTGAATGACGTCAGCGCGATGACGGTATGTCCGGCTCCCGAGCCGCACATGAATTCAGAGTTGGTCCTCAGCACCCTGAAGGCCTCGTTGATGATGTTGCGCTTCCCTTCCTTGACCACAAATGCTGCTGTATGCTGTTCGCCGCCGGTGGTCTTCTTGCCTCCTGCGGCATACTGCGGGATCTCGCCCAAGAACGGGACGGCGAGATGCTCTACATCCTTGCGTCCGCGCACTTTGGTGTTGTTGGTCTCGTTGACGTACACCACGCCGAATGGTATGACGAGTCCTATCAGGAAGGACACGAGTAGTATGTTACGTGTGTTGGGTGCCGTGGGGCCGACGCTGCTCGGGCGGTTGACGATGCGTGTGTTATAGGCCGTGAAGGCTTGGGACAGCTCATTCTCCTCTCGCTTCTGCAGCAGGAACAGATAGAGCGATTCCTTGACTTTCTGCTGGCGTTCGACCGACAGTAGGTATTTGGCCTGTGTCGGATTGGAGGCTATCTTCGAGGTGGTCGCTGCCTGCGAGCCCTGAAGGTATTTTATCTGTGTGTTAAGGGCGATTATCGAATTGTCCACCGACGCGATGATGGCGCTCCTGACACTCTCCATCTGCGCGTCAAGAGTCTTGACTATCGGGTTTTTATCAGACGATTTCTCAATCAGGGAGTTACGCTGCAGCAGAAGCTGATTGTACTCCGAGATCTGCGACATGATGCTGGCGTTCTCAATGCCGGTGTTGGATGGCAGCAACTGGTTGTTGTATGCGTCGGATGTCAGGTATGACCGGATATATCGCGTCATCTGCAGCTGATTGTTCAGGTTCAGTATGTCCTGCGAAATCTGCTGATTCTGTGTCATGTACATCGACGAGGCAGCTTCCACGTCGGGTATCAGGTGCTCGCTCTTGAACGATGATATGTCTGAGTCTACATGCCCGAGCTCGGACTCGATCACGCCGAGACGGTCGTTGATGAAGTTGGAGGTCGATACCGCTATCTGGTTCTTGTCGCGAATCCACGACTCGTTGTATACGGCTATCAGAGTGTTCAAGAGCTCCTGTGCGCGCTGCGTGGACTGGTCGGTGATGCTCAGGTTGATCACCGTGCCCTTGTCGTCGCTCATGGACACCGTGAGATGTCCCTCGTACGACTTGGCCGTAGAGGCTATGGGGGTCCGGACAACGTCTACCGTATAGGCCTCTCCACTTATATATTCCGAGGTCGGGATTACGACGATCGGTCCGATCTCGGTCCTTATGGTATCGTTCAGCGTCCCCTTGAATACATTGTCATACTCCAAGTCTTCCGATTTCAGGTCACTGACTGATATATTCCCGTCGGCCGAAACCTCGACTTCGAACGAAGCACCGAGATTATCCGGAAACCCCGGCATGCTCACAGTGACAGGCAGGTTGCTTCCATAAGCCACCACTCTGTGGAAACGTCCCGGGAGATAATAGTTCATGTCAAGGCCCAATCGTCTCACGACCTCCTCCATCATGTCCGGAGACTTGAGCGTGGTGACCTCGTTCTGGATATTGGTCTTGTTCTGGAACAGCCCGAAATCACCGAAATCCTCCACGCCTGCCGTTTTGCCTGACGTATCGTCCTTGATGAGTATCGAGGCCGTCGTGGTATAGACCTTGGGGGTACACAGCAGATAGGCCACGCCCGCACCTACACAAACGAATACAGACAGCAATACCCACGGCCAGTAATGAAGGGTACGATACAGTATGTCGGTCAGGGGTACACCGCCATTGTTGTTTGCAGCGGTCCTGATAGCCATGTTTCTCGACTGGTCAGCCATATATGTTCAGGTATTTATTTCGTTAGGGTGATTACAAGTGTCGCTACAGTGAGGCCCAGTGATCCGATCGAGACCCAGAACGATGGATTGTAAGCGCTGTTTCCGCTTGCCGTAGTCTCGCGTTTCTTCTTGTCGTTGGGCTCAACGTAAATCACGTCATTCTGCTGCAGGTAGTAGACCGGCGAGCCGGCTATCCCTGCCATGTCCGTCAGGTCAATCCTGTATGCCTGCTGCTTGCCGTCGCCGGTTTCTCTTAAGACAATTACATTCTCCCTGACACCGTTGGGAGTCAAATCTTTTGCCATAGCCAGCGCGTCGATGATGCTGACCCTGTCCTTGTTGAACTCATAACGACCCGGAGCCATGACCTCGCCTATTATTGAGATTCCGGTGTTCGCAAACTCCACCGTGACGATGGGATCCTTCACGAGCTCGCTGTCCTGCAGCCTTTTCTCAATATACTCGGCCACCTCATAACGGGTCAGGCCACCTATGTGCAGCCTCCCCAAGACCGGAAAGTTAATGTCCCCCTTGTTGTCAACCGTATAATATCCAGTCCGACCGTCATTGTTATTGGGAGCTCCCGTGGTCGAGGATGTCGTGTTGCCGAGGCGTGTCTGCACCTGTACCAGATTGAAAAGATTGGACAATGCAGGGTCTTGGGTTGTCACGATGATTGACAGCTTGTCCTCGGGCTTGACCCTTATGTCGAGTTGCGAGACCGGATTCAGCAAGGATTCGTTGCTTATATCTTGAAAATAGGTTATATTCTTTGGTGTCGAGCAGGAGCCCAAGAGTAGAGTGGCGGCGATGACTCCTGTTGTGATGAGTTTTATGCGCATGTCTTTTATATTGTCTTGCGTAATGTCTTGGTTATTATGATTGCGTGTGCTGGTCTATCTTGCAGGCTCGATGTCCGTCGTGTTTATCTCGACTCTGGCGCAGCCGAGGATGTCTATCCTGACTATGATTTCGCTTTGGCTATCGGTTGTGCCTACCACCTCACCCTCAAGTCCTCGCAGACTGCCGCGGACTATGACGATTTTGTCGCTGACCTTATATCGCGCGTCGGTAAATGTGACGGGCACGTCAGACTGTCCGAGCATGAATCTGAGGGTGTCTATCTCTCTTTGAGATACTGTTGCTATTGGTTTGGTCGTGGTCTTTGACGAGGTCCGGGCTTTGTTGGTCATGAATCTATTTATGTATGGCAGAGTGACGATCTCCCTTCGCTCTCTCTCAGTACATTTTATGAATACGACGGACGGCAACAACACCTTGTCGACCTTGGCTTTCTTGCCATTCTTCCAGACTCTAATGACCTTCTGCTTGGCCACATAAGTCTCATAACCTGATTTGGATAGTTTTTCCTCGACAGATCTCTCTGTATTATTGTTGACAATAGCCACAAACCACTTACGGTCTTGCACGCCTACGGCGTCGCCAACGCCCGAGGGCACTGCCGTAACTACTGTGTTATCAGTGGCTTGACACAACATTAAGTGAGTCCAAAAAGTATATTAGGTCACATTCTCTATATAAGAGATGTTGATTTGATATTTATTGTTGATAATCAAATGGTTATGTGGGGTGTAGAAGTGTGATTACTTAACAACTGCAGTGAATTGCAACAATTCTGCCATATCCGAGACAGTTAATAATCATTTTTAATCAACTCAAAATATGGAAGTTTCACAAATTATTTGTACTTTTGCGCTGAATTTAGGTATCTCTTATATAGAGATTCGACCGATGTAAGCCAGATTCATAAAGGTAGTAGCATGGTGCCGTAGTCACGGGCTCTCTTTTGATTTTTTCGAATTTTTTCCTAATTTTGTATTCAGGCGGCAATTTGGAAACCAATCATAAAACTGCCGAACGACATGATACGCTGGCTTCATATTTCAGACCTGCATCTGGGTGATGAGGATGTGTCCTCATCTTCGATGAGAGACGATCTTCTGACTTTCCTGTCAGAGCAGGACAAACCCTTCGATTACATATTCCTGACGGGAGACATACGTTCTGCCGGGCCGCGCTATGCCGGATATACCCCCGAGATGGCCGATTATATCAAACGTATCTGCGATGTCTGCCATATCCCCGTCGAGCAGCTATTCATCGTGCCGGGCAATCACGACATAGACCGTGACGCAGATGGCCGTGACGAAGCCATTAGGCGTGTCATGTTTCAGCGCAACGGATATTACGACCCGTACTTCGGAATAATAAATCCTGAGGATCTCGAATGTATCCGGGACGGACAGAAGAGCTTCCGGGATTTCCTGTCGAAAATCTATTCCGATGACCGATTGGCCTGTTACTCGAATCCGCAAGCACCTCATTTTGTCGTCGAGACAGAAGACTTCAATATCCTGCATCTCGACTCGACAATATCATACACCAAAGATCAGGAAGCCGTAGACCTGATTGTCGGCATGGAAAAGTTGTGTCAAACCTTAAAGGGGCTGAATGACAGAAAGCCGACAATAGTCCTGACCCACTATCCGTTCACTTCGCTCCTTCAGGACGAACGCAAGAATCTCGCAATCAGACTGCAGAAAAAGGGCATACGACTCTGGCTCGCAGGGCATGAACACGATCACAACCTGTTGCATCATCAGTATCTGCATATCCTGCAGTCGGGCGAGCTCCGTTACGAGAAGGACTCGTGTGCATCGGTCCTTATCGGCGAGCATGACCCGGATTCGTACAGGTGCGAAGTCAAGGCGTACAAATGGTATCCCGAGGGCTGGGCCGAATATCCCTTTGTCAATCTCGACTCCGAGGACAAGAGTGTATACAGGTTTCAGCTCAAGCCTGCAGACAGCAATGCCCTACCCTCGCTGACCCGCAAGACTCGACAGGCAAACAGGCATGCCGTGGACAGGCTTACGAAAAAACTTGACAGGACGCTTTTCCCGCCTATTCTCTCCGATACGGGCACCGTGAGTCTCGGCAGACTGATAGGTGATGCATGGGCCACGGACCACGGTAACATCATTCTTCTGGGCGACGGAGGCATGGGCAAGACAACGATGTTGCTCGATTTCTGCCGGGAGTCAACGACTCCGGTGCTCTATGTCGCTGCCGAGCAACTGGCATCACTTGGCATCGGGCTCGAGGAATATTGCATATCGTCACTCTTCGACGGCAATGACTCGGACTTCCGCAAGGCTTTGACCCGGAGGTTTAATGTCCCATCCCTGATAATCATTGTCGACGGTCTCAACGAGATAGATGCCGATTCAGAGAGTATGTTCATCAAGGGGATTCAGCGTCTCGGCTTGCTCAAGGGCATACAGATTCTGATAGCCTCGCGCGTCGATTTCACAACCCGATATAATCTGCAGGGATATGCCAAAGCCGGGCTTGGCAGGCTTGACGACAAGACGCTCGAGGCATATTTCTCGCCCTCCGAATGGCGCGACATCATCGGTTCGCCCGGCCTTCACCGCCTGCTCGGAAACCCGATGCTCGTCACGGTCTACAAAGAAATTTGTTCGGTCATTGACGAATACAGGGATGTCGAGTTTCTCGACTGGAAACTACCTGTAGAGTCATCGACCGATCTATTTCACAACTACTATCTTGCCCAGATCGCTTTGATGATGCGCCGTAACGGAGCCGATGGCACAAAGATACTTCAGTCGGCGGTCTGCGTGCATCAGATCCTTCCCGCCATTGCATACAGATACGAAGTGGCCTTCTCCATAAACAAGCTCAATCGGGAGTATCGCGACATTCTTGCCGACATTCTTGCCGTAGAGGCCATTGACGACGAGTATCCCGAAGCTATCAGGGACCACTACAGACTCAGGGGCAAGATCAGTCTCACCGACGACCTTGTCACCGACCTGCTGATAAACGAACTGCATCTGTTGCACCGCGACAACGGCATGACCTCTTTCAGTCATCAGATGTATCGCGATTATCTCTCTGCACGTCATATCATGAACAAGACCCGGCGTGACGAGGAAATAAACGCATTATGGAATTCGAGACGTTTCCCTCTGCCCATCTCGGCACACGTCATGCATGGCTGCGGCAATTACTGGAACGGCATAGCCCCCAAAGTCAAGGGTGTCGCCACGGCAGTCGAAGATTCTGATTTCATCACGCACAATATTTTCGATTGCTTCCCGTCATCGGCGCGTGGTGGAACCGCCGATTATTCCGACCTGAATCTCAGCGACATCAGGTTGCCCGATATTACGGACATTAACGAAAAAATATCGCTGACCGGGGCAACCATCAGCAAGACCACTCTTGGATTTGGCCCCGGTCAATCCCGGCCATGTCACGCCTTGCGATTCTCGGCCGACCGTAGCCTTCTCGCAGCCGCATTCGGTACCAACATACACATTTATGAACTGAAAACCAACCGCAGGGTATTCGCCTACGACATCCGGAAAAAGGCAACCGCAATGTTGTTTTACGGGCCATATCTCATTGTGTGTTCCGGCACTCTGACTGTCTTCCTGAACGACAACGGCTGGCGGTATGCTGGTGAAATAAAAACCGAGAGCGGGAGAGTCTTCAATTCCAATTTCAGGGCCATCGTGGCAGATGACGACGAACTCCATATCTACTACAAGACCCGGTGTCTGAAATACAATCTTCGCGACTGCTCGCTGACAGACAGGACCGACAGGCGTTTCGCAGCCGAGGATGTCATTGCCGGTACGGACCTCAAGGAATTGGCGTCTCAGGTCAACATTCGGCAATTTGCCGACCCAAAGAACGGTACAGTCATCATCGCTGAGGCCGATACCCTCAAGGCTGTCGCATTCAACGACGGACGCATAGAGATTTCGTCTGACGGCGAGCCTGTCAGTGTCTTGGGCCATAAAAATACCGTGCTGAAGGATGCGGCGCTGTCCAACGACGGCAGCATGGCCGTCACGCTGAGTTTCGAGACATTCGACAGCAAGCGCCGAATACAGATATGGAACATTGACCGTAATACGAAGACAAGAGAACTGTTCTGCGATTCGTCAATCCTCCGGGTCAATCTCTCCGAGAACGGTCGTTGGATTTTAGGCATATCGACAGACAGGACGTGGGTCTACAATATCGAGACCGGTGACGACAGGTGGATTGACGAGCTATTCGTGTCAAACCAGTATGACAAGCTGACGACATTCGGCGACTGTGTCATGCGTCGTACCCTCGACGGGCGATTGCAGACCTACAGCCTTTCTACGGCCGAGACCGCCGACTGTGCCAGCCCCATCAGGAATCCGGGCATCGTATGCCTGCTTAAAGACGGCAGTGTCGCCGCGGCAGACACCATGAGAGGTTGTCTCAAATTCAGGAGTACGCGCAATGGCGAACTCTTTACCATATATCCCGACAATTACAAATCGGTCATCGCCATTCACGAGTTCAGTAAGCATCCGTTCATAGCTGCCGTCGACTCAAGCGGCCTCACGAGTGTCTATCACTCCGGCACCGGACAACGTCTTCGAAAATTACAGAACAATTTTAAAGTCAACCTGACCACGCGCCATGTCGACAAGACCATAATGGCCCATACCGACGGCAAAAACCGCATATCCATAGATTTCTATAAAGAAATTGATGTCCATGGCCGTCCGCGCGGATGGTGGAACCAATCCTGTTCGAGAGAGAGGATTGACAGCCGGATTCTGGATATTGCGTTCAATGTCCATGACCAATCGCTGATTGCCATACTCTCGAGTGGCAGGATAATGTATTTCACCGAAGACCGTTGCCATCTCAAGCGCGAATCATACATAATCGTCGCATTCAATACAGATGCCTACGACTTCAGCAACGTCAGATGTTCGCGCGAAGTAGCCGACATCCTTGTCCAGAATGGCTGTTTCCGAACTCTCACGTAAGGCTTCCCGGCCACTTTATTGGCTTTATTCGAGGGCTCATCGTAACTGATTGATAATCAAACGTCGTTTAAGTTGGATTTTATAAATAAATGTGCTAATTTTGCGTTATTGAACCAAGATCATCACAGATGGATATGAAAAGGATTATCAGCGCGCTTATGCTCGGTGGGGTCATCCTGACCGGGTGCGCAACTTCTAACGGAACCGAAAAGACAGATATGGAATCACAGACCCAAACCGCGGACTCGTCCGTAGTCTATATGACGAACGAAATCTCGCCCGAAGCTATTCTCAAGCTCTACAAGGCCCTCGGACGCGAGGCCAAGGGAAAAGTGGCCGTCAAGATCTCGACAGGCGAGCCCGGCGGCCACAACTTCCTCAGCCCCAAACTTATCGAGCCGTTTGTCAAGGAGGTCAACGGCACGATAGTCGAGTGCAACACCGCCTATGAGGGCGGACGATTCAAGACCGAAGACCACCTGCGCGCCGCCGAGGAGCACGGATTCACGGCCATTGCCCCTGTCGACATCATGGATGCCGAGGGTGAGGTGAAACTGCCCGTCGAGAACGGCAAGCACCTCAAGTACGACATCGTGGGCTCGCACTATCCCGGCTATGACTTCACCGTGATTCTCTCGCACTTCAAGGGACATGCCATGGGCGGCTTTGGCGGAGCCGTCAAGAACATGTCGATAGGCATAGCCTCGTCCAACGGCAAGAGCTACATCCACACCGCCGGCAAGCTCGAGACAGCCGAGGGCATCTGGCAGAACACGGCCGAGCAGGACATATTCCTCGAGGCGATGGCCGAGGCCGCAAAGTCGATAGCCGATCACTGCGGCGACAACATCATCTATATCAATGTCGCCAACAACCTGTCTGTCGACTGTGACTGCGACTCGCACCCCGCCGACCCGCAGATGCACGACATAGGCATACTGGCGTCGCTCGACCCCGTGGCTCTCGACAAGGCCTGCACCGACCTCGTGCGCTCGTCAGACGACCAAGGCAAGATTCATCTGATAGAGCGCATCGACTCGCGCCACGGTATGCACACCCTCGACTACGGCGAGGAGATCGGGCTGGGCTCGCAGGCCTACAAGCTGGTCAAGCTCGACTGAGCCTACTGTCACCATATCGAATCCAGAGGCCGGGCCGTGAGTCCGGCCTTTGTATTGCCGTGCAGGGAGAATATCTCGGCACCGTCAGCACCCTCGGGCGCGTATGTGAGCAGGGTGAATACCTTGCGCCCGCCCTCGGCAAATATCTCGATGGTAGACTTGTCTACAAATATGTCGAGGTCGAGGGTATTTCCGGCCACAGGGATGCGGGCACAGGCAATGCGGTCGAATTTAGGAATCACGGCATCGGTCGAATTCGTGCGGTCTACGGTCAGATAGTGCGACTCGGTGTCATAGCTCACCGTGACCTTGCGCCCTTCGCCCACACAGAGATTCAAGCCCGTCACGTCGGGCTTGTCGGCCTCGAGCGACACTTTCAGCTCATACACGTTGCCCATGCGGCTCACATCGCCGAGGCGGGTCACACCCGGTTTCAGTCTGAGCCGGGACACCGACTCCGAGCGGACAAGGGCACCGACAGCCTCGACGGGGCTCTGACGCAGCCTGAGGCCGTCGGGGGTCTGACAGAGAGTGAGCCTGCGCGGCAGCGACCAGATACCCTTGCCCCACTCTGATGGTGCGGTCTGCGCATAATCCCATGTATTGACCCATCCTATTGTATGGACCTCATCCGAATCGGGATCGTCGAAGTTCTGAAATACCCTCGAGGCGTAATAGTCGAGCCCCTCGTCGACATACAGTGGCTCGGCATAAGGATGGTCGGGGATAAAACGTGTGCCGTCGAAGTCGCCGACAAAATACTGTTCTCTCGCCCAGTTCACGGACACGAGAAGCACCCACTTCTTACGGTCGGTGCCCTCGACGGGAACCCTGAACATGTCGGGACACTCCCACGACCGCTCGTTGTCGCCCATCGGGCCGAAATCGCTCAGCCACTCCCAGTGCTTCAGGTCGGTAGAACCATAGAAAGCCACCTTCTTCTCAAGGGCCTTTGCCACGAGCATTATCCAGCGGCCATTCTCATGGTCGCGTATCACGGTCGGGTCGCGGAACTCTGTGCTCCAGATGTCTACGACCGGATTGAGGTCATAATATTGGTATGTCATGCCGCCGTCGCGACTGAACGCAATGCTCTGCGACTGTTTTTTGGTGCGCTCGTCAAACGACGTGAATGCCGCAATGAGGGCATCCGGTCCATATCCCGCAGTATTCTCCCTGTCGGCCACGACACTGCCGGTGAAGGTGGCTATCCCATCGGGGAGCCCCTTGATGGAGTGGTCGCTGAACTCGGTCCAGTGCACGAGGTCGTCGCTATATGCCCCGCCCCAGCTATAGGCGAGATAGCGGCCATTGTACTTTACGGTGCCGCAAGGGTCACCGATCCAGCGCGACTTGGGGGTGAAATGATATTGCGGACGATATTTTTCGCGATAGAGCGCGGCATCATCCGCGACCGCCGACAAGGCGGCAAGGCAGAACGAGAGTATGACTATGAGCTTGTTCATGATTCAGAATTTGAAAAAAAGTGGAGGCCCGGTCGCCCGACCAAGCCTCCACGGGTCAGTAACCCAAAATAACCTTTATTACCTTAAAAATCTATTTATCTGACTATTGACTTTTTTACCTTAGAAATTGTACTCAGAACGAGGGATAGCCGGGATTCTGGACGTAGATGCCGCCCGAGAAGTTGTACTGGGCCACGGGCACGGGGAAGTATTCCTCGCCGGTATCGAAGCGGGCCTCCTTATAATATATGCGGGTGTCCTTCTCGGCCTCGAAATAGTTGTTCATGGTCTCCTTGGCTATGCCCCAGCGCACGAGGTCGAAGAATCGCTCGCCCTCCATGGCCTTCTCCAGACGCATCTCGGTGCGCAGGGCCTTGCGGGCATAGTCCTGATTCCAGCCTTCGGCGGGATAGAGACCGATCTTATAGTTGGCAGCGTCCTTCGAGGCATCGTTGAAGTCCTTGACATAGGCGCTGTTCATGGCACGGCCACGCACGCGGTTTATCAGCTGTCGGGCCTCCTCCAGACCGGTGCCGCCGATCTCTATGAGGGCCTCGGCCTTGTAGAGCAGCAGGTCTGCATAGCGGATTATCTGCCAGTTGAGCGCCGATGCACCCCAAGGCCAGCCCTGCGTGGCGTCCTTTGACTCGGGCGAGAGCCAGAAACGCTTGGTGTTGTTGTATCCGTATGCGTCGCTGTTGCGCACCCACAGACCGCAGGCACTACCGGTATAGGTCTTGTAGCGGATGGTGGGACGACCGGTCACGAAGTCGAGACGGGGATCGACATTGCCGTCGATGTTGGCCAGCCTGTAGCCGCCGTCGCTCTCGAACTCGACCTTGCCGTAGTCGGGACGCGACTGATAGTCAAACACGGGGAGGCCGTTGGCGTCGGTCTGATATGCGTTGATGAGGTCTTGCGAGGGAAGGAAGAATCCGTCGCCCTGCCACGGACAGCCGGGGCCTGTCATCGAGTTGAGGAGCATGCTCCAGTTGATGCGGCCTACGCTGCTCGACCCGTCATCCTTCGAGAACTGGATGGCAAACACCGATTCGGGTCCGTTCTCATATTCGAGCATGTCGAGTTTCTGGAAGTCATCGAGGAGATCATATCCGTCGATGCCGTCGATAAGCTCGACAACCTCCTTGAGCAGTTCCTTGTCCACATCGACCACGGCGTTGGTCTGGGGATCCTGACGGTATGCCTGATAGAGCTTGACTTTGGCAGCGTATGCACGGGCGATGCGGCGGTTGATGCGGCCTATCTCGTCCTGAGTGTCGGGCAGGTCCGATGCTGCGTCCAGAAGGTCGTCGGCTATGCGGGCCAGATGCTGTTCGCGGCTGAACTCATCGTTGCGCACCGATGTATAGGCGTTCTCGGGCAGGTCGATGTCCATGTAGGGGATGCGGTTGAAGAGGCGCACGAGCTCGAAGTACCAGTGGTCGCGGATGACGCGGATCTCGGCTATGCGCGAGGCTTTTGCCTTGATCACATTCTCGTCTACCTTGTTTAGGGCGCGGATGGCCGAGTTGCAGCGCGAGATGCCGCAGTAGACATTAAACCACTTGCCGTCCAGAAAACCGTTGTTGGGCTGAATCTTGGCGGTCTCCATGTCGTGTATCTCCCATGCGTCGGTCTCGCCGCCGCCACCCTTGTATGCGTTGTCGGCGCGGACCTCGCCATAGCTCCAGTTGGTGACGGGGAACCAGTGCGGATCGTTTGAGTCGGCATAGCGGCAGCCGAAGGTGGCGTATGCGCCGTTGACCAGCAGGTCTACTGCCATCGGGTCGTTCATGTTGCCCTCCGAGAGGGGACCCTGAGGCTTGTTTTCGAGGAATTCGTCGCTGCACGAGCTCAATGCGAGTGTTGCGGCGAGGGATATGGTGATGATATTGCGGAGTTTCATTGTTTTAGCGTGATTTAAGGAGATTAGAAACCGAACTGGATGCCGAATGTGTACTGGCGCGGGAGGGCGTAGGGATAGCCGAGACCCTCGGGGTCAGCGCCGCTGTACTTGGTGATGGTGAACACGTTCTGGGCTTGGAAGTAGACGCGGGCGTTCTTGAGGCACAGTTTCTGCTGCACGGTCTTGGGGAGCGTGTAGCCCAGCGAGAGGGTCTTGAGGCGAACGAACGAGCCGTCCTCGATGAAGTATTCCGAGCCCTCGTTCTCGCCGTTCGAGTTGTCTACCTGAGGCGCGGGGATGTCAGAGGCATAATAGCCTGTCTCGGTGAATCGGTCGTATGCCTCGGCGGCTCCGAGCAACTGAGTGCCGTGGTTGCCGGTCCAGAGGGGGAAGAAGTCGGTATAGAACTTCGAGTTGTTCCAAGCGTCGCGGATGATGCTGTTGAAGAAGAGGCTGAGGTCGAATCCCTTCCAGTTGGCGCCGAGGTTGAGGCCGAACTGAGCCTTGGGCAGGTCTGTGCCGAGCCATGTGCGGTCGCGGTCGCTGATCTCGCCGTCGCCGTCGGTGTCAACGTAGCGCACGCGGCCCACTGCGGGATTGCCGAAGCTGATCTTGTATTTCTCGCGATAGGCGTCGACCTCGGCCTGAGTGCGGAATATGCCGTCTGTCTTGTAGCCCATCCACGATCCGAGAGGCTGGCCCACGATGCTCTTGTCGCGGCCGTTGCCGCCGCCCCATGTGTAGTAGATGTCGTTCATCAGTCCGGTCACCTCGTTCTGCATGGCGGTGACGTTGAGGCTGACATTATAGCTGAAGTCCTTGTTGAGCGACTGGCGCCATTCGGCCGTGATCTCGACACCCTTGTTGACCATCGAGCCGCCGTTATACCAACAGTATCCGCCCTCGCCGATGGTGGCGATATAGGGTTTCTCGACCAGCATGTCCTTGGTCTTCTTGTGGAAGTAGTCGAACGACAGTGTCAGGCGGTTGTTGAGCAGCGCGGCGTCAAAGCCTACGTTGGTCTGATAGGTCTTCTCCCAAGTCAGGTCGGGATTGGTGCTGCGCGAGCGCAGTGCGCCTGGGAGCAGGGAGTTGCCGCCGCCGATGGCATAGGCTGCCCTGTCGAGGTCCATTGCATACTTGGCATAGAATGCGTCGTTGGCAATGATGTCGTTGCCATTGACACCGTATGCACCCCTTATCTTGAGGTCGGTGAGCCAGTTGCGGGTGCCCTCCATGAAGTTTTCCTGTGAGATGCGCCAGCCGGCCGAGAACGAGGGGAACCAGTCGTAGTTGTGCCGGGCCGAGAGGCGCGACGATGCGTCGCGGCGCATGGTGACCGATGCGAGATACTTGTTGTCCCAAGTATAGTTGAACTTGCCGAACAGCGAGAACATCGAGTAGTTAGAGGCTCCCGAGCCTGTGTTCTTGTTGGCGCTCACGTTGCCGAGATAGAGATAGTTGGGATCTTCGATCTCGAGGCCCTTGCCCTCGCCGAACATGTCCTCGAAGTGGTTGCGCTTGGCCTCGACGCCGACGAGGGCCATGATTGAGTTCTTGCCGAAGTCGGCGTTATACTGTGCGGTGTTGGTCCAGACCCAGTCTACGGTCTTGCTTGAATACTGATAGAGCGAGTTGGTCTTGTCGCGCAGGTTGGCGGGGGTGAAGTTCTTGTCCGATCCGTTGTGGTAGTTGATGCCGAAGTTGGTGCGGATGACGAGATTCTTTATCGGCTCGACCGAGAGGTATGTGTTGCCGAACACGCGCCAGTATTCGTGCTTGTTGGCGCTCTCCTCGTTGATCTGGCGGATAAGGTTGGGCGTATCGTTGAGACCGAACGCCACTTGGTCGTTATAGTTGCCCTCGGCGTCATAGACGGTGCGTGCGGGGTGCATCTTGATGGCGTTCTCCTCGATGCCGCCGGGTGCGTTGTGCTGGCGCCACCAGTTGACGGTGACGTTGCCGCCGGCACGCAGGCGGTTGTTGAGGAATCCGTAGTCGGAGCTGAAGCGGGCGTTGGCTTTTTGGAAGTCCGAGCCCTTGATGATGCCGTCGTGGTCAAGCCAGCTCAGTGAGAGTGACGACGATCCGTTCTCGTCGCCCTTCGAGAGACCCACGCTATAGGTCTGCATCAGGGCCGTGCGGTGTATCTCTTTCTCCCAGTCGGTGTTCTGCGGATTGACCAAGACGCCGTTGAGGTTGGCGTAAGGCTGGAGCTTGGGAGTGGCGCCGTTGCCATAGAGCTCTGAGTTGGGTGTGGTGCCGTAAGAGTATTTGTATGCCGACCAATACACCTGACCCCACTGGTCGGCGTTGAGCATGTCGAGGCCGCTCTGATAGGTCTGCAGCGTCAGCGTGGCGTCGAACGTCACGTTGCACTCGCCCTTCTTGGCGCGCTTGGTGGTGATGATGATGACGCCATTGGCTGCCTGTGCGCCATAGATCGAGGCCGAAGCGGCATCCTTGAGCACCTGTATGGACTCGACATCGTTGCTGTTGAGGATGGTGCCGGGATTCTCGCGGGTCATCACGCCGTCTATCACATAGAGGGGGCCGTTGGCCTCGCCGCGGAACGACGACGCGCCACGTATCGAGGTGCCGGTGCTGAGACCGCCGGGCGTACCGTCGGTGGTGATGTTCATGCCGGCCACGCGACCCTGCAGCGACTGTATGACGTTGCCCGTGGGGGTGTCTGACACATCTTTCATCTTGACGACCGCAACCGAGCCGGTGAGGTCTGATTTCTTTTCCGACGAGTAGCCGACAACGACAACCTCGTCGAGTATCTCGCTGTCTTCGCTCAGGAATACAGTGACCGTGGGCTGAGCCTCGACCGTGGCGGTGACATAGCCCACATAAGAAACATTGAGCTTGGACCCTTCGGGCACCGATATGGTGAAGTTGCCGTCGAGGTCGGTGGCGGTGGCGGCCTTCGTACCCTCAGACATGACCGACGCTCCGATCAGGGGCTCGTCGTCTGTTTTCGAAAATACTGTCCCGTGCACCGTGATGTTCTGTGCCTGTACGCCTATGGCTGCCAGCAGCACGTACAACGCATAAAGGATTGCTTTTTTCATGACTATTTGATTGGTAAAAATTTCTGACGCAAAGTTATCATCCATATCGGTCATCGGTCTGTCACAGATGTTGCATGGGCTATAAAAATTGTTGCAATGCCTGATATTTGCTATACTATGCGTTTTTTTTATCATCCCCTCCCCCATTCCGGGGCTCCTGACGTCACGTCAGGACTTGGCGCCGATGCGCTCGCGCAGCTCGGTCGGCGTCTCGCCGTATGCCTCGCGATAGCATCTGGTGAAGTATGCCGGGGTCGAGAACCCGACCTCGTATGCGATCTCGCTGACCGATTTCTGTGTCGTGGCGAGCAGGTCGCGCGATTTCTTCAGCCTCAACCGTCTCAGCAGCTCGACGGGCGTATAGTTGGTCAGCGCCTTTATCTTGCGATAGAACTGCGAGCGTCCCAGTCCCATCTCGGACGCCAGCGAGTCGACATTGAGGTCAGGATTACCCATCTTCTCGGTCACGATGGCGAGGAAACGGGCATAGAACTCGTTCTCTACCTGCTGTCCCGGTGCCGGTTGTGGCTTTTTGTCGCCGCTTGCCGGGGCCGGGGCCGATGTCGACACGGTACCGCCCGCCGTCCACAGGTCCCTGATGCGGCGGCGGTTTTCAATCAGGCTCTTGCAGCGGGCCTTGAGCACCGCGGTGCTGAACGGCTTGGCCACATACCCGTCGGCTCCGCTCTCATAGCCCTCGACCCTCTGCTCGTCCATCGAGCATGCCGTGAGCATGAGCACGGGGATGTGCGATGTCGAGACCTCCTGCTTGATGCGGCGGCAGCACTCCATGCCGTCCATGACGGGCATCATCACGTCGCAGACAATCAGGTCGGGAACATATTTGGCGGCAAGGCGCATGCCCTCGCGACCGTTGGGTGCAAATATCATGTTATACTCGTCAGACAGCAGTTCGGCCGTCATGTGGCGTATGTCCTCGTTGTCGTCTATGACGAGCAGCAGCGGCTTGTCCGAGTCGGGCTGCGGGTCTTCGGCCTCGACGCTCCCCAGCTCGGCCTCTACATCGTCGCGGGTAATCAGGGGTGCCGTGACAGGAGGGGTCTGCACCTCGGTGTGGCGCACGGGTATCGAGACGGTGAACTCCGACCCCGTGCCCGGACGGCTCTCGACCGAGATCGAGCCTCCGTGAAGCTCGACGAAGGCCTTGGCCAGAGAGAGACCTATGCCCGACCCGTTGGGATGCACCTTGTCCACCTGATAGAAGCGGTCGAAGATGTTGGGCAGGTCTTCGGCCGGAATGCCACGACCTGTGTCCTTGACAGAGAACACGAGATTCGCGCCTTCTGTCCGCGCCGCGAACGATATGCTGCCGTTGTCGGGGGTATATTTAAAGGCGTTGGACATGATGTTGAAGAACACGCGCTCAATCTTCTCGACATCCACGGCGGCGGTGAATCCGTCAGGGAGGTCGGATGTGACCGCGAGCTTGATGTCGCGCTTGCGGGCCATGGCCACGAACGCCTCGGTCCACTCGACGAAAAGGCGTCCCATGGGCGACTCGGTGAGATTGAGCGACAGGCGCCCGTTCTCGTATTTGCGGAAGTCAAGTATCTGGTTTATAAGCCGGCGAAGTATCCTCACGTTCTTGTCGGCGATCTTCATCAGCGTCTTCTGGCGAGGCGTGAGGTTGTCTGCCGCCGCAAGCTGTTCGACCGGCTCGGCAATGAGGGTGAGCGGGGTGCGAAGGTCGTGCGAGACGTTGGTGAAGAAAATCAGTTTTGACTGCGTGGCCTCGGCAAGCTGCTCGTTGAGAGCCTTTTGCGCGTCGCGCTGCTCCTCGAGCAGACGATTCTGTTCCATTAGCTGACGCTGGTGGCGCTGACGCTGCCAGAAGGTGCGAAGCACGAGGAAGAGCACTCCGACAACCAGCACCAATATGGCCACTGCGGCATAGAAGAGCGTGGTCTGGGCCGAGTGTCGGGTCCAGAATTCGTCGACCTGTCCCTTCAGGACACTTATCTTGTCGGTCTCCTCGCGCAGTGATTCGTTCTGCAGCAGTAGTATGTCGGCGTTCGATATGTCTACTGGCGACGACACGGGCAGACGGCAGATGGTGTCGTAGGGCTGTCCGCCGAGTATCGCGAGTGCCGTGCGCACCAGCCTGTAACCGTCTGTCGGATAGAGGAATGTGGCGTCTATCACGCTGTCCGCCACCGCCTTGATGCCGATCTCGGGGGCGGCGTCTATGCCTATCACCTTTAGATTCAATCCCTTGCGTCGAGCAACCTCTGATGCGGCTATGGCCATGCGGTCGTTGTGGGCATATATGAGGTCTGTCTCGGGATACAGCCCCAGCAGCGAGTCGGCCACCAAGGCGGCATCCTCATAGTTCCAGTTGCCGTGGGCCGTGGCGAGCAGAGTCAGTCCCTCCTCGGCGGCGCCGGCCTTGAATCCCTCGTGCCTCTCGATGGCCGGGGTCGAGCCCTCGAGGCCGTATATCTCTATCACCCTTGCGCCCGCACCGGCAAGATGGCGGGCATAGTGTGCCGCCGAACGGCCTATGGCCAGATTGTCGGCACCCTGCCATGCTGTATAGGTGTCGCCGTTGATGTTTCGGTCGAACAAGACCACCGGGATGCCCGCCCCGTATGCCTCGCTGATGACGGGCGTGATGGCATCGGCCTCGTTGGGAGCGGCGATGATGATGTCGAATCCATTGTCCATGAAATAGCGGATGTCGGCAATCTGTTTCTCGTTGCTGTCGTCGGCCGACCGTATCTCGACCGTCGCCTCGGGGTGGAACATTATCTCGCGGCGTATCTCGTCGTTCATCTTGGAACGCCAGTCGTCCTGACTGCACTGCGACACGCCTATGCGATAAGTCTTATTGTCACTGCATGAGGCTGACATCAACAGAGCCGCCAGAGTGACTATGATGAATATGAAATTTTTCATGGGTTGATCAGATGACCTTACATAACGGATGGTTTACGGTTGCAAATTTAGGCATAAAAATATGAAAAAACGTGATTAAGATGCTAAAAATGTGGCTTTGGGACGATTCTGATAGGCAATGCACGATTTTTTATAGTGTGTCATCCGAAATATCATTAGTTTTGCAATACCAAAAACAACACGCCACAAACAACGAATATCATGAATACAATCAACCGCAAAGCCGCCGCCCTGATGACCGCCCTTAGTGTCGGCGCAGCAGCCGCCTCGGGAGGCAACGGCGTAGGGATCGAACACCTCGGCACCAATAATACGCTGGTGCGCGTTACGGACAAGAACGCGCGTTATCTGCTGATGCCCGTACAGGAGTCAAACGACGACGCCACGGTCAACGTCATCGTCGACGGCCGTCTCGACCGCACCGTCTACGTGCGTCTCGCCAAGTCAAAGATAGACTATACCGTGCCCCTCGACATCGAGCGATACAAGGGCCACGACGTGGTGCTCAACATAGTGACCTCGCAGAACCGCTCGTCGGTGCGCGAGGCCAGGCAGGACGCCTGCTGGAACAACTTCTGCGTGTCCGACACCTTCGACACCACGAACCGCGAGCGCTTCCGCCCAGCATATCACCACACGCCCCTCTACGGCTGGATGAACGACCCCAACGGCATGTTCCATAAGGACGGTGTCTGGCACCTCTACTATCAGTGGAATCCCTTCGGCTCGAAGTGGCAGAACATGACTTGGGGACACTCCTCGTCCAAGGACCTGCTGAACTGGGAGCACCACCCCGTGGCAATAGAGCCCAACGGTCTGGGCACGGTGTTCAGCGGCAGCTCGGCCATCGACACCGAGAACAGCGCAGGCTTCGGCAAGGATGCCGTCTTGGCCATGTACACATCGGCCGGCGTGAGCCAGATACAGAGCCTCGCATGGAGCGAGGACGGAGGCGAGACATTCAACATATATCCCGGCAACCCTACCCTGACCCTCGAGAGCGAGGCCCGCGACCCCAACATGTTCTGGAATCCCGAGACCAAGACTTGGACTCTGGTGCTGGCACACGCGCTTGAGAAGGAGATGCTCATATTCACCTCGCCCGACATGAAGGAGTGGACCCTGCAGAGCAGCTTCGGCAAGGGACTGGGCGCACAGGACGGCGTCTGGGAGTGTCCCGACCTGTTCGAGCTGACAGTCGACGGCACCGGCGAGAAAAAATGGGTGCTCCTCTGCAACCTCAACCCCGGCGGCCCCTTCGGCGACAGCGCGACACAATATTTTGTCGGTGATTTCGACGGCAAGAAATTCACGGCCGACACGGACGCCAGCGGCACCGTGCCCACCAAGTGGCTCGACCATGGCAAGGACCATTATGCCACGGTGAGCTTCAGCGACGCTCCAGACGGACGCCGCACGGTCATCGGCTGGATGAGCAACTGGCAGTATGCCCCCGAGGTCCCCACCATGCAGTTCCGCAGCGCCAACACCCTGCCCCGCGAGATGGGGCTGTTCAGAGACAAGGACGGACAGCTCTACGTATCGTCAAACCCCTCGCCCGAGGTTGATGCCCTGCGCGGCAAGACCGTCAAGGCCGTATCCAAGACCACCGTCGGCACCAAGTCCCAGCGGTTTGCCATACCCGAACTCTGCGAGATAGCAATGGAGATCACCCCCACCGGAGCTGACTCGGTCAACATAGTCCTCGGCAACGAGCAGGGCGACCACGTCACCATGACATACTGCCCGGTCAGCGACACCTTCTCATTCGACCGCCGTGAGAGCGGAATAGTGGATTTCAGTCAGGACTTCCCCTCGGTCACCATGGCTCCCGCCCGCTCGGGCGACAAGCCGCTGAAGTTGCGCATCTTCATCGACCGCTCGAGCATCGAGGTGTTCGGACGCGACGGACGCTTTGCCATGACCAACCTTGTCTTCCCCAACTCACCCTACACCACCCTATCGCTCGACACCAAGGGCGGCAAAGCCAAGGTCTCTGACCTCAGAATCTATAACATCGACACCGAAAAATAAAATACCACGAACATGGAAATCTCACAGTCGCTCGCAACCGACCGCAAAAGCTCGCTGATGCAGATAGCCCCCGTGATGCTCTGCTTCTTCGCCATGGGCTTCGTCGACCTCGTCGGCACCGCATCGAACTACGTCCAGAAAGATCTCGGCCTCACCGACTCGCAGGCCAACCTCTTCCCCTCGCTCGTCTTCTTCTGGTTTCTCATCTTCTCCGTGCCCACCGGCATGCTGATGAACAGAATCGGACGCAAAAAGACAGTACTCATCAGTCTCGCCGTCACGGCCCTGTCGCTCATCGTCCCCATCTTCAGCGACAGCTACATGGCCATGCTCCTGTCGTTCTCGCTGCTCGGCATAGGCAATGCCATCATGCAGACCTCGCTCAACCCGCTCGTGACGAACCTCATCAGCGGCGACAAGCTCGCTTCGACCCTCACCTTCGGACAGTTCGTCAAGGCCATCGCATCGTTCCTCGCCCCGATCATCGCCGCATGGGGCGCCACCACCTACCTTCCCACCTTCGGACTGGGATGGAGAGTGCTGTTCGTGATCTATGCCGTCGTCAGCCTGCTGTCTGTATCGGCCCTCGCCGCCACCCCCATCGAGGAGGAGCGCCCCGACAAGGCTTCGGGCGTGGGCGAATGCCTGAAACTGCTGGGCCGCCCCTTCATCCTGCTCTGCTTCCTCGGCATCATGTGCCATGTGGGCATTGACGTGGGCACCAACACCACCGCCCCCAAGATCATCATGGAGCGCCTCGGCCTGCCCCTCGAGGAGGCCGGATTCGCGACAAGCGTCTACTTCATCTTCCGCACAGCCGGATGTTTTCTCGGCGCGTTCATACTGCGCTCCGTCTCGCCCAGACTGTTCTTTGGCGTCAGCGTCATCATGATGCTCGTGGCCATGGCCATGCTGTGCGTTTGCGACACACTCCCCGCCATCTATACAGCCCTCGGCCTCATCGGCTTCGGCAACTCGAACATCTTCTCAGTCGTATTCTCTCAGGCCCTCATAGCCTCGCCAAACGAGAAGAACGAGGTCTCGGGCCTCATGATAATGGGACTCTTCGGCGGCACCGTCTTCCCACTCGCCATGGGCTTTGCAGCCGACACCTTCGGCCAGATCGGAGCCGTGGCCGTGATGACTGCCGGCGTGGTCTACCTGCTTTACTACACTCTCAGAATCAAAACAAACAAATAAACAACTTAATATCATGAATGACTATGTAGTCGGAATGGGCGAGGCACTCTGGGACGTGCTGCCCGAAGGCAAGAAAATAGGTGGCGCACCCGCCAACTTCGCATATCACATATCGCAGTTCGGACTGCCAAGCTGCGTTGTCAGCGCCGTGGGCAACGACCCGCTGGGCGACGAGATTCTCGAGAACTTCACCTCCAAGGGGCTCAACCAGCTCATAGAGCGCGTGCCCTATCCCACCGGCACCGTGCAGGTCGAGATTGATCAGGCCGGAATACCCCAGTATGACATCAAAGAGAATGTGGCGTGGGACAACATCCCCTTCACCCCTCAGCTCGACGAGCTTGCCGGCAAGACCCGTGCCGTGTGCTTCGGCTCGCTGGCCCAGCGGAACGTGGTGTCGAGAGAGACGATAGCCCGATTCCTCGACAGGATGCCCGTGCGCGAGGACTCGTTGGTGGTCTTCGACGTGAACCTGCGTCAGGGATTCTATAACAAGGAGATACTGTGCGAGTCGATGAGGCGCTGCAACATCCTCAAGATCAACGACGAGGAGCTCGTCACCGTGAGCCGCATGTTCGGCTATCCGGGCATAGACCTTCAGGACAAGTGCTGGATTCTGCTGGGCAAGTACAACCTGAAGATGCTCATTCTGACCTGCGGCATCAACGGCAGCTATGTCTTCACGCCCGGAGCCGTGTCGTTCCAGCCCACTCCCAAGGTCGAGGTGGCCGATACCGTCGGCGCGGGCGACTCGTTCACCGCGGCATTCATCGCCGGCATCCTCAAGGGCAAGAGCGTGGCCGAGGCCCACAGCCGCGCAGTGCAGACATCGGCATTCGTGTGCACCAAGAAGGGCGCAATGCCCATCCTCCCCGCCGAGCTGACAGACTGAACCGTCACATAAATCTGAAAATACCAATACGTCCCGCCACACGCAACCGTGGCGGGACGAGTTGTTAATATTCAAACCATTTTCGTATATTTGCCGTCGGATACCACAAAAAAATCGGCTCGCATGATACAGCAAATATATGAGACAGACGACCTGCAACAACTCAGGGATTATCTTTCAGGCCTTACTGACGTCGAGAGCCTGAGAGAGGAGCTATTCCGCGAGTTTCTCAGACATAGCCGCTACGACAATGCCGACGAATGGAACAAGGCCGTGAGACTGTGCGAGTGTCTGGCCATTGTCGGCTGGGGCGACAAGGAGCCGCTGGAGGCAGTCAGAGGCACATATTTCAACGGCAATCCCAATACCTATTTCATTAACCGCGACAACAAGCCCCGATTCACCGACGCCGTATGGTCCAAACGGACCAATGGCATGGCCATCGACTACAGCCGCACCACCCTGCACGAGAGTCCGGACTCGCCGCGCGAAAAAGTGGTGTCAGTCGGCACGGGTTTCGGAGAGGCTCGGGACACGACACTGAAAAGCCAGCGCAACTGGATAGCCAAAAATCCGATACTCATAACCCGCGGTCTTGCCAACTGCTACGAGAACTCAAGGCCCGTGATAGAGAGCATGGAGAAGGAACTGATGCCCGAACTGAACCGCTTCATGAGGCCCGAACTCTATGGCCACGCCATAGACAGAATCGTGCTGCAATGCTCGTTCAGCTTCTATGACGACTATCACTGCAAGACCAACTATATCATAGCGGACGAATCCCTGAAACTGAAACAGAAGGATTTCCGGCCCACCCTGCTTGGCATGTTCTCCGAAAAAGAGATAGAAGACAACGGATATTATCTCCGAAACCGCTTCACCTATGGTCCGTTCAGGGCCGACACGGGAACCACGCGCATCACGATCGTGTTCGAGCGGGAATTCAGCGAACTGCCCCGACAGGAGCAAAAACAGGTCTTGTGCGGCTACTTCCGCCATGCCGTCGGTCAGTGCGCCAAGCGTCTGGCCAAGAAAATCAATTATGATTTCGACCTCATGACCGCCGACTTCTCGGCCATACTCGACCGCTGGTGCCGATAGGCCGAATGTTACGAAAAAAGGCCAACCGCCGTAGTCCGGCGATTGGCCTTTTATTGTTGGTTATCCGAGTCAGATCATTTGTACGAGATCCATTTGATGACCTCCTTGGCCGAGGGCTTTTTGCCATACATGAATATGCCGATGCGATAGATCTTGCCGGCCATCCAGACAAAGGCGATGAAGCTGATCACGAGCAGGGCGAGCGAGAGGATGATCTCCCACGCAGGTATGCCGAACGGGATTCTGGCCACCATGACCATGGGTGCGGTTAGGGGGAAGAGCGAGGCCCAGAATGCCACGGGACCCGAGGGGTCGGCGGCTGCGACCATGGCGAAGATGAGGCCGAAGATGATGGGGAACACGGCAAACGACGAGAGCTGCGAGGCATCCTGTATGTTGTCGACAGACGAGCCGACGGCGGCAAAGATGGACGAGTAGAGAAGGAAGCCGAGAATCAGGAAGACCGTCATGAGGACTATGAGCGAGATGAGGTCGCCCACCTGTGTCAGCGAGGCGAGGGCCTGCATCATCTCGACAGAATCCTGATTGCCCACGGCGTCGAGGTTGCCAGCCTGAACTGCCGTGACATCGGCCATGACGTCTGACGGCAGGAGGGCCGGCAGCACGTAGCCCGACATCACCGCCAGCAGCACGCCCCACAGCACCATCTGGGTCACGGCCACGAGGGCCACGCCCACGATCTTGCCGAGCATGAGCTGGGCGGGCTTGACCGAGGTGACGACCACCTCGAGCACGCGGTTGCCCTTCTCCTCGATGATTGATGTCATGACCATCTGACCGTATATCAGCAGAAACATGTAGAGAATGAACGACATGCCTATGCCGATGGCATAGCTGAGTCCGGCCGAGAGAGATTCCTCGCTCTCCTTGTCGGTGCGCATGGTGCTGATAGAGACATTGCTCTCGACCTCGTCCATGATCTTGTCGAGGTCGGCGATGTTATAGTTCTTGAGGCGTTCCTCCTCGACAATCTTGTTGATCTGCGAGGTGATCATCCCCTCGGTGGTGATTGACGTGGGCCCGTCGCTGAGCATCTTGAGCGTCGAGCGCTTGGACGAGACGATGTTCGAGGGTATCACCAGCACGGCGTTGTGCCCCTCGGCGCGTTGTGCCGAGTCGACGGTGACGTCGGGAGTGGCGAGACGGAATTTCAGCTCGTCGCGGTCTTGCAGGCGGTTGCCCACCACGCCGCTGTTGTCGACCACGAGCACCGTGGTCTCCGACCCCTCGGTGAAGGTCATGATGAGCGCCGGCAGCGCCATCAGCGCCATCATCAGCACCGGCATGAGTATGGTGGTGAAGATAAAGCTCTTTTTCTTGACGCGCTCCATGTACTCGCGTTCTATGACTATACCTATCTTGGACATTGTTATCTTTGTGTTTGTTGGGTATGCTTTGTGATGTGTCTTGTATTATCGGGTGGCCTCGTCCTCCTTGACGGCGCGGATGAAGATGTCGTTCATCGACGCGAGGCTCTCGCTGAACGCGGCGAGTTCGACCGTGTCGTTGGCCAGCGCTATGACATCGCGCACGGCCACGCCGGGATTGACGTGCAGCGACAGGCGCTGGCGTCCGCGCGGGTCGGGGTCGAGCAGGTTGAACTCGCCCGCCACGGGGAGCATCTTCTCCATCAGCGCGCGGCTGTCGCCTCGGAACGTCAGGTCATAGCGGTCGGCAAAGAACCGGTGACGCAGCTCGGCGACATCGCCGCTGAGTATGTTGCGGCTCTTGTTGATGAGGGTGATGTTGTCGCATATCTCCTCGACCGACGACATGTTGTGGGTCGAGAATATGATGGTCGAGCCCTCGTCCTTGAGCTTGAGTATCTCGTCCTTGAGCAGGTTGGCGTTGATGGGGTCGAATCCCGAGAAGGGCTCGTCGAAGATCAGCAGCTTGGGGCGGTGGAGCACCGTGACGATGAACTGTACCTTCTGGGCCATACCCTTGGAGAGCTCCTCGACCTTCTTGTCCCACCAGTCGAGGATGTCGAATTTCTCGAACCACCGGCGCAGCGAGCGTGTGGCATCGGCCTTGGAGAGCCCCTTGAGGCGGGCAAAGAAAACGGCCTGCTCGCCCACCTTCATCTTCTTGTACAGACCGCGCTCCTCGGGCAGATAGCCTATGTTGTCGACATCGTCCTGCGTGAGCTGATGGCCGTCAAAGAGTATGCGGCCCGAGTCGGGCGCCGTTATGTGGTTGATGATTCGTATCAGTGTGGTCTTGCCGGCGCCGTTGGGCCCCAGCAGTCCGTAGACCTTCCCTTCGGGCACCGACAGGCTCACGTCGTCGAGGGCCTTGTGCGATGAATAGGATTTGTCTACGTTCTCTACCCGGAGTATATCCATTTTACTAAGAGGTGATAAATATGATTGTTTTTGTTCGTATTATGTTTAGTTGGACGCAGGGGTGGCAAAAAAGTTTCAGGCGGGATGAAACTTTTTTTCGGAATCGCCGTCTAACGTATCAGAATCAAAAAAACAACAGCACAGTCACCCCGATGCCAAAGGCCTCAGACAAGGAGAAGCGCTTCATCGACATAATAGATGACAACCGCAGGCTCCTGTATAAGATATGTTACATGTATGCCACCGACGGCGAACACTTCAATGATCTGTATCAGGAGGTGCTTGCCAACGTCTGGCAGGGGCTCGACACATTCAGGGGCGACGCCTCGGTGTCGACTTGGCTCTATCGCATGGCCATCAACACCTGCGTCACCTATTTCAGGCGCAACTCGCGTCACTCCGAGGGCAAGGTGCCCATAGACGACGCGCTGCACCTCGAGGGCGATGCGGGCGACAACGAGCACGTCGAAAGGCTCAGGCAGATGTATCGCCTCATCTCGGGCCTCTCTGGCATGGACAAGGCCCTGATACTGATGTGGCTCGACGAGAAGAGCTATGACGAGATAGCCGACATGTCGGGCCTGACCCGCAACAATGTGGCGACACGCCTCAGACGAATCAAACAGAAACTCATCGAAAGGAACAACTCACTATGAACATAGACGAACTCAGATCACAATGGCAGTCTCTCGACGTCGACCCCGACCGCGAGGCCCTGCGCGAAGCCTTGAGGCGTGTGGCGCGACGCGATGCCGAATCGCTGCGCGAGCGCTATTTCAAGCTCTGCCTGCGCATGATAGCCGTATCGGCGTTCGGCATAGCCGTATCGGTGCCGTTCGGACGCACGGCCCCCACGCTGATGTGGTGCGCGTTCGCGTTCTACATCCTCATGGCCGTGTTCCACGTCATACAGGCCGTGATGGCGCACAACCTTGATTTCGGACGCATGAGCGTGCGCCGCTCCATCGAGGCGGTCTGCGACATAGAGCGCATGCGCGTCATCAAGCGCGCCGTGGGCATCACCCTCGCCATACCGCTGGTGGTCTACATGTGCACCGTCGTGTCTGACGCCTACGGGCCATATACCGTCTACGGATGCGTGGCCGGCGCCGTGGTGGGCCTGATAGCCGGACTCATCATAAACCACAACGCCACAACGCTGCTGCGCCGCATGAAGGAGCAGCTCGGCGACGAACAATGATTTTGAAATGACGCGGAGATTAGCTATTTTTGCATCCGTAACGACAAAACAACCCAACATGGACAAGCAATCAATCAAATGGCGCATTGACGCCTATCGCGCTGCGATGGCCAAGGCCGGCGTGGACGCGGCGATACTGCCACGCACCGACGACCATCTCAGCGAATATATCACGTCGCACTGGCACATAGTGCGCTATCTCAGCGGTTTCACCGGATCGGCCGCAACGCTGGTCATCACCCCCTCGCAGGCCCTGCTGTGGACCGACTCGCGCTACTTCCTGCAGGCCGCAGACCAACTCGAAGGCACCGGCATCGAACTGATGAAGGAGGGCATCCCGGGCACGCCCGACATCACCACTTGGGTCTGCACCGAGCTCGCCCCCGGACAGACGGTGGGCATCAACGGCATGCTCATGTCCATTGACGACACCGCCGCCCTGCGCACCCGCCTCACCGCCGCCGGCCTCAAGCTGGTCACCGACTTCGACCCCATCGACCTGATATGGAGCGACCGCCCCGGCCTGCCCGACGACAAGGCTTTCGTGCACGATGTAAGATATACCGGCGAGCCCGCGTCAGAACGCATGCGCCGCACGCTCGAAGCCGCCCGCGCACTGGGCGCGGACAGTTTCTTCGTGGCCGGACTCGACGAGATTGCGTGGATACTCGGCATCAGGTCCAAGGACGTGCCCCACAACCTGCCCGTGGCTACGTCGTTCCTGTACCTCGCCCCCGCGGGGTCGGTACTGTTCATTGACTCGGCCAAGCTCACCCCCGAGGTCGAGAAGCACCTCGCCGATGCCGGAGTGCACACGATGCCCTATGGCAGCGTGAGGGAGTTCCTGCTCTCGCTCCCGGCCGACGAGAAGGTGCTGCTGAGCGGCAACCGCACCCCCGTGGGCATAGCCGACAACCTCGAGGGACACTTCGTCAAGGCCGACTCGCCCGTACAGATGCTCAAGGCCGTCAAGAACGCCGTGCAGATACAGGGCGAACGCGATGCCCACATACGCGACGGCGTGGCGATGGTGCGCTCGCTCATGGAGATCAAGCGCATCACCGACGCCGGCGAGCCCCTCACCGAGATCGAGGCCGCCGACATCTTGGAGCGCAATCGCCGCGAGATGCCCCTGTTCTTCGACCTCAGCTTCGACACCATCAGCGGCTTCGGACCCAACGGCGCCATCGTGCACTATTCACCCTCCGAGGCCAGCAACGCCCGCATCGAGAAGGGCTCGCTGCTGCTGCTCGACTCGGGCGCCAACTATCTGGACGGCACCACCGACATCACCCGCACCATAGCCATCGGCACCCCCACGGCCGACATGCGCCACGACTTCACGCTGGTGATGAAGGGGCACATCGCCATAGCCACCGCCATCTTCCCCGAGGGCACCCGCGGCCACCAGCTCGACGCCATGGCCCGCATGCCGCTCTGGCGCGAGGGCAAGAGCTATCTGCACGGCACGGGCCACGGCGTAGGCCACTTCCTGTCTGTTCACGAGGGACCGCAGAGCATCCGCCTCAACGACACGATGGCACCCCTCACGCCCGGCATGCTCACATCAAACGAGCCCGGCATATACCTCTCTGGCCGCTATGGCATACGCTGCGAGAACCTGGTGCTGACCGTGCCCTACGAGGAGACCGAGTTCGGACGCTTCTATGCGTTCGAGACAGTGACGCTCTGCCCATTTGACCGCGCGCTGTTCGACACCTCCATCATGACCCCCGACGAGATACGCTGGGTCAACGAATATCACCGCCACGTCTACGAGACACTCGCCCCCGCCGGACTCACCGAGCCCGAGCGCGCATGGCTCGCCGAGGCGACCGCACCCCTCAAATAACCCCAAGCCCCAAAGATGGAAACAATCAAAGACTGCCCCGCTCCCCTCATCATACCCGTGCGCGGATTCACCCCCGAAATCGGCCCCGGCACGTTCGTGGCGCCCAACGCCACCATTGTCGGCGACGTCAAGGTGGGCCGCGACTGCTCGCTGTGGTTCAACGCCGTGCTGCGCGGCGATGTCAACTCGATACGCATCGGCGACCGTGTCAACATTCAGGACGGCTCCGTGCTGCACACGCTCTATCAGAAATCGACCATCGAGATCGGCAACGACGTCTCGATAGGCCACAACGTCACCATCCACGGTGCCAAGATTCACGACTTCGCCCTCATAGGCATGGGTGCCGTCGTGATGGACGACGCCGAGGTCGGCGAGGGAGCCCTCGTGGCCGCCGGAGCCGTGGTGCTCTCGCGCACCAAGATAGGCCCCAACGAGCTGTGGGGGGGCGCACCCGCCAAGTTCATCAAGATGGTCGACCCCGAGACCTCGCGCGAGCTCAACACCAAGATAGCCCGCAACTATCTGATGTATTCGCGCTGGTACACAGACCCCGAGAACGGCGAACTCAAATAATCACGTCAAACTTTTGGCGGAATTGATAAAAAACATTACCTTTGTGGTCGGAAACAAGGCATCTACCACTTGATCCGACCACAAATATGCCCGGATGGCGGAATCGGTAGACGCGACGGTCTCAAACACCGTTGGGGCAACCCATCCCGGTTCGAGCCCGGGTCCGGGTACTAATAACGACTGCTAATCACTTGATTGTCAGTCGTTATTTCTTTTTGAAGGTGTACTAAAAGTGTACTATCGGCGAAAATCGAGTCATTTAGGAGCAAACGATTTTAAGATTTTTAAGGGACGTTAGTTTTATTTAATTCGATTCCATTTGATTAATTAACTGTTTTTATGCCGCTGGATTATAATAGATTACAATATCTTATGTAACTTTGTATTTGGTTTGGTAACGGCCAATCATATATCAACATGAAGAAAATCATAGTATTTATAATCTTTATCTTGTCGGCAGTCTGTGCTTATTCTCAAATAACTAAAGGCTATAGAGGATTTGTTGACTTGAATGGCGAAGCATTGTTTCAGAAAAAACACTCCAACGACCGGGACATTGTTTACAGTCTGTCAGGATTCTCGACCACGCACGGCTATCAATTCAACAGGCATTTCTTTCTCGGTGCAGGCTTGGGCATGGATTTCATTACCTACAACTTTCAGTCGGCGTCTTTTGCCATTGATTTTCCCTTGTTTGTATCCGGTAGGACCGACTGGACGATTGGCAAGGTACCTCTGTTTGCAGACCTGCGACTGGGCACCTTCGTAAAGACGATTCGTGGTTATAATAACGACAAGCTGTTCATCAATCCATCTATAGGCTATCATTGCTCATGGGGCCGCAAGGTCTCGCTCAATATCGGAGCCGGTCTGTCGATGCATTGGCTCAACGATTATAACAATAACGTATGGAAATTGATGCCGTCGGTAAAAATCGGCATTGAGTTCAACTAACTGCCGGTTGTCCGCGACCGAATGAATTATGGTTTACATGAGATATTTACCTACAATAATAATATGGTCCCTGTCATTGATATGCCTGGTCGGCTGCAACCGCCATAGCGCCGGGACGCATGTCAATGAAAATGAGACTGTAGTCGCAGACGACAGCCGGACAGAGACCGACTCGGCAGAAGCGGTTGTCGACACCGCGGCCATTGCAGTCGCCGAGCCTCGCAAGCTGTCGGCCAAAGAGTTGACCGAGCTGCAAAATTTGATTTCAGACCGTCTTCAGCGGTTGGACAATAATCCCCTGCAACAAAATGTATGGGGATGCGGAGTCTTGGCCGATGCCGTCGAGGTGTCCTTGGCGATAAACACCCCCTACTGGCAGGCTGAATTCAAGAAATACATATCAGACTCCCCCAACATCATGTTTGCCGGGCCATCTACCCCACAACCTGTCTCCGAACGGGTCGACTCGACAACCGAGCTCGCCGACATCAGACTGCGCCCCGACAGCGCGTCATTCTCGATAGATTCAGATTATGCCACATTTACCCTCGAGAATGACAGCCGCGAGAACATCACGTTTGGCGTGGACTATATCGTAGGATTCAGAGGCGCCGACAAACGCTGGTATCGGCTGCCTCATCCCGGAATATGGAATGACCTCGGCATAACCCTGCTGCCCACGGGAAGATATTCGATAAAGGCCGCACTGAATCCCGGACTGAACAAAAACCGTCCCGGTACATACAGATTATACAAACAGATACAATACGAAGGAGAGAAAGGGCGTTATTGGTTAATGACAGAGTTTGAGTTAACCGATAGACATTAACCGGATTACTCAACCTGATTATCAATCTTACAAAACAATAGAAAATCACAATGAACAAGTTCATCACTCCCCTCGTCATCATCATATCCCTTTTCGCGGCCTCCTGCGGCGAGGATGACACAACCGGAATACCGACAAACGCGATAGCATTGAACATGCTCATCGACAATGAGGACACGACCATTGGCGAATCTGACGTTTACATAAACACAGCCCTCAACTTCACGTCAAGGGAATACCGAATCTCAGACCTCGGCACCAAAAGTGGATTTGGCCTGAATCCGGTCCTCTCACAGATTGGTCCGGAGGTTGCCGTGACGCCGGGAAACTACTATCAGGTAGTCAGGACAAACGACCTGCGATATGTAGCCGGCGAAAGAGCATTCTCATACAGGGCAGACTATTATAACGTCTACGTCGACTCTTGGATACATGACAACAACGAGATTGAAGGCGCAAGGGTCAGGTATGCCGAATGTAGACCCGCATCAAAATATCTCCCGGCATGGGACAGCTCCATCGAGATCACGCTAAAGGAAAACGACAATGTCGAGACCGGCACATATTCGTTCGACAAGAATGTCTGCATCGACCCCGACTATACGGTCTATGACTATGAGAACTCAAACCTCAAGGATCACCTTGACATAAAAATCGAAGGCAATAGATTCATATTCTCAAACTCAGCATGGACCCCGGGCGGCAAAGTCGAAATCATCGCCTACATCCGCAGCGAAAACCTATACACCCGCGTACAAATAATCGTCAAATCGCCAAACTGAGCATAGACCGATTACGCCCTCTTGATATTGAGCCTCTTGAGTGCGAGGATAACTGACAGAGGCATACAATGATAATAAAACATAGTCCGAATAAGCCAAGTTTCAGATATTATTAGTAACTTTGTCTGCACAAAGTTATTCCATCATTTATTGCTTTATACATAGGGAACAGCCTCAACATAAAGCACCAAACGATGTAATGACAGTGTTATCGAGCAAAGGCTCTGAACCTAAACATAAATGATGCACCAATTTCCAAAGATATGTCCTAATGATTGATATTGCATAAGATATATTCAGGTATATCGAATCATATTGTCATTAAGCGACCGAAATTCGTCGTAATCATAGTCGTGATAGTTCAGCAGGCCTTTATGACATTTACAAACAGGATAATATCAGTGTATGAAATTTACGATAATAGGTTGTGGTAATGCCGGACTAATACATGCTGCAAAATTATGCGAGAAAGGCATACCGGTAGGTGTGCTGAAAAGTTCGAATGTGTCGAACAATGATTTTTTTGATATAATACAGCAGGAAGGGGGTTATCTTGTAAAAGATGATACCAACAACGGCAACCGGTTTTATGCCAAGCCTGAATTCATAACCAAAGACGTGCAGAAGGCAATGGATTTCGCCGATGTCATAATGGTGATGACTACCACTTCGCAGCACGAATATGTTGCCCGGCTCATAGCCCCATACGTGAGAGACGGACAGATCATTGCCTTGATACCGGGGTATATGGGAAGTCTGATCTTTAAGAAATACATCACAAAGGATATTGTATACAGCGAGTGGGAGACGACAGCTTTCAACGGGCGCATAGTCGACTCGATGTATGTACACATTACTTTCTACAATCCTCGCAATGCAATATCTACCCTTCCAGTCAATCAGGCTCAAAACGTGCTTGAGATATTCAAGAAGTGTTTCAGAAACACTAAGTATTCGAGGCACAATATCCTTGAATCGGCCATTCATAACCCCAACATGACAGTGCATCCCATAGGATTGCTTTTTTCGGTTTCGCGCATAGAATACAGCAAGGGAGAATTCTGGATGTACAGAGAGGCATTTACCCCATCGGTGATAAACGTGATCAAGGCGTTGGATATTCAAAAAAATATAATACTCAATGCCTTCGGTTGCCCCTCATTGGATTATTTTGATGCGGCAAAATGGAGAAATGAAGAAGATCTGAGCAAAGACGCCATGGAGGTTTTTCAATCATTCGCCATATCGTCCAACAAGGGGCCTTCGTTCATCAATCACAGATACATCATGGAAGATGTGCCTATTGGCCTCGGACTCTTCATCTCGATAGGAAAAGTTGTCGGAGTCGATACATCCATACCTGAGTCCATCATGTGTCTTGCCTCGACCTTGTTAAGAAAGGACTTACGGACAGAAGCACGCACTATCCAGTATCTGTTAGACAATGATAATGTGACTATTGAGGATATTTTTAAAGCCATATCCTAAGCTGAGTTAATGATGTTAAGGTTGCTGAAAGAATTGGTCCGGCCACTTCGAGTCCGTGTATATCGGAATAGATTCGAAAGGCGCCATAGGCAGAGGTGCTACAGGGATAATGCGCAAGCTGCCTTGAAACTGATTGAACGATATGGCCTTGAGAATCCGACCGGATTATACGATGAATATATCAAGGATCTGAAACAATATCAATTTAGTTTTGTAGAATGGCATTTTCTTTATAGACTTTCAGGGAAACCGGCAGAATATAAAGAACAGTTCATATCTTCACTGGAAGCTCAGAGATATTACAGAAAGTATATCGAGGATAGTGTCCGTCAATTATTTATCGACAAGTCTGTCTTCCTTAACAAATTCAGTCACTACATAAGGCGCACTGTCGCAGACTGTAGAAGCGGGATTACAAAAGAGGTCTTTCAAGACAAATTCTACTGCAAAGACATTATCGTAAAACCTGTTTTCGGATCATTGGGCATAGGTGTATTCAAGACCTCATACAATGAAATAGAACAGAAAGGAATCGACGCCTTTATGGCAAAAGCTAAAGAATACGGCTATGTCATGGAAGAGTGCATAACAGGATGTGAGGAGCTACAGAGATTTCATCCCGCATCATTAAACACCGTCAGAGTCATAACATGCGTGGATGGCGATGAGATTCGTGTGTTCAGCAGTTTTGTCAGATTTGGCGTCGGCAATTCCATTGTTGACAATGTGCATACTGGTGGTATTTATTGTTCGATAGATGTCAATGACGGAATCATAGATTCGTCAGGTTTTGACCAGTATGGCAAGGAGTATGACGAACATCCTGACACTCATCTGATTTTTGCCGGCACCCGCATACCTCATTGGCATGACATTGAGACTTCCTGCATCGAGTCACACAGACTTGTCAAAACTCCCATCATAGGCTGGGATGTGTGCATCAATGCAAGGGATGAAGTAGAATTCATCGAGGGAAACCATGGCCCGGATCTGGATCTGTTACAGACACCCCATAAAAGAGGGCTGGCCTCTGAATTCATACGCATAATCAGCTCACAGCAAGCATAATGATATGATCCATTTATCCAAAATAAGATATATAGACACTCCGGACGGCGGGAGATTAGAGTCGGATATTACCATAGACAATAATGCTCCACAGACAATCTGGGTAGAAACAAGCAAAGAGTATGCCCGTTATCTCACCCATGAACGAGCAGACGCATATATAATCGGAATTCTCAACTGGGCCATGCGTACCAGGCATGACATAGTCTCCGAAAGTCCGATGGGTGAGTCTTTATACTACCAGATCACACGCTATGTCATTCCGGCATTGACGTGGGGCAGCAAAAAGATGCATTCCATCTCCATAGAGTGTCCGATAGATTCCTCGCTTTTGGAAAATGCCGGATGTGTAGGCACGGGTATTTCGTGTGGCGTAGACTCGTTGTATTCCGTGTATACCAATGAGAGCGACAAGTTACCCCGACATAAACTGACACATCTCACTTTCTTTAATGTCGGGTCAAACGGAGAGGGGAATAGCGAGATTTTTGAGAAAAGGCTCAATATAGCGCGTGATTTCTGCGAGAAGAATCACTATCCGCTTGTAGTGATAAATTCCAATATTCACGATGTAATTCATCAGGATCATTTTCTTTCAGCAAGCTATAGTGCAGGATTTGCCATCTATTCCCTGCAAAAGATGTGGCGATTATATTATCTTGCCTCAGCCGGCAATGATTTCGGCGTTTATCATTTGCGGAATAATGACCGTAAATGCTCTGAAGATTACGAAGTCTTCTTGCTGCCTCAACTGTCATCGGATCAGCTGAAGATAGATTCGTCAGGCGCCGGAGTCACTCGTCAGAATAAACTCAAGGAGATAATAAACTACGCTCCGTCATACGAGTTTCTCAATGTCTGTACTACCGATGGCCCGAACTGCAGCCGTTGTGAGAAGTGCATACGCACCATGGTCGGACTGGATGCCTTGGGCGTACTGGACAAATACTCTTCGGTATTTGATGTCGATTTCTTTAGGAATAATCCCGAATATGTATATGACGTATTTTTGGAAAAATACTATTTGGGATGGAAACTTCATGCTGAAATTTATCCTTTCGTAAAAAATAAGATTCCACTCGGAATCAAGCTTAAGGCAGCGGCAAAAATGGCCTTATATAAATACAGGATGCGAAAAGCCGAATCTACATCGAACGGCTCCAAATAGTGAGTGACAGAACGACCGGTCATATCGTCCATCATATTTCATCAAATCAAACCATAGATTTTTATCCGTATTGGAACAGAACGTACATAAAAGAATTGCCAAGAATACGTTGATGCTCTATATGCGTATCGGTATTTCGATGATTATAGGGCTCTACACGTCAAGAGTAATACTCAATGCTCTTGGCGCTGAAGGATATGGCATCTTTAATGTTGTTGGCGGAGTCGTTGTGATGCTCGGTTTTTTCAATTCGTCGATAGGAACAAGCACGCAGCGGTTTTTGAATGTAGGCATGAGAAATTCCGGAGGGAGGAGCATGACCACCATTTTCTCTACGGCCATCAATGTCCATTTCATTATAGGTCTTATTACGGTCCTAATGCTCGAGACTGCGGGTATTTGGTTTCTTCGGAACAAGCTGGTGATTCCTGATGGCCTTGAATCTACGGCAATGTGGGTTTATCAGTGCTCAGTGCTTTCATTCTTCATAGGCATCATCAGTGCGCCATACAATGCCGCCATAGTGGCTTATGAAAAGATGTCGATCTATGCGGTATTATCCATATTGGAATGCGTGCTTAAACTTGGAGTAGCCCTTTGCATTCTCTATTTTGGAAGCAACAAGCTTAGGCTATACGCACTTTTGCTCTTGTGTACGTCTGTGATAATGAGATTCGCATATAGCATGTATTGTCGTCATTTATTCAAAGACATACGCTATAGGCTGGTCTGGGACTTCGAGTTACTCAAGAAGATGATGTCTTTTTCAGGCTGGATGGTTTTCGGCTGCATTGCGGATCTGTTGGGCACACAAGGCGTCAATATGCTCATCAATATCTATTTCGGCCCGATCATGAATGCCGCAAGAGCCATAGGCATGCAAGTATATGGAGTGATAGCTCAATTTTATACGAGCTTTACGATCTCGGTCAATCCTCAAATAACAAAATCTTATGCCGGCAAGGAATATGATTATTGCTACAATCTTGTATTTACATCAACGAAGTTGATTTTCTTTTTGATGGTAATATTCATTATTCCCATATCGTTGCGCTCTGACCAGATATTGGTCTTATGGCTGAAGCAGGTTCCTCCGTTAACGCCATTGATTGTCAACCTGATACTTATCGAAGCGTTAGTCAGGTCATCTTACGGGCCGTTGGCTCAGGTATGCTTTGCTTCGGGCAAGATTCGCACATACCAGTTGCTTATCGCATTTTTGTTCTTAACCACTTTTATCGTAACCTATTTATTATTTGATTTTGGCGCATCGGTAATCTCAACATTCGTATTGTCCATCATCACGGCCATAATAGGTTTGGGTGTTAGACTATTGGTAATAAATAAGGAACAACACTTTCCAATAAAACAATACATCAAGCATGTATGGGCCAGAATTTATTCAGCCGGAATGCTTTCGCTCATTGTCGCTTGGTTTTTCGGCAGACTGCTGCCATATAACATAGTGGGATTGATAGCGCTGACCCTGATCAGTTTTGTGACAACGGTAGCCGCCATGTGGTTTATCGGACTGTCAGAGATAGAGAGAGCGTTCTTCAGCAATAAGATTAAAGGAGCTTTAAGCAAATTATGAAGGTATTCTCGGCATATAATTCGGATGCGTCCGTAAGGGCCATGAGCTCTTCGGGAGGTGTCTTCAGCGCTTTGGCCGAAAGGGTAATTTCTGACGGCGGTGTTGTTTACGGGGCCTCTTTTGACGATAACTGGGGCGTCGCTCATAAACGAATCGCAGACAAGGGGAATTTACACCTTTTGCGAGGCAGTAAATATGTTTATTCTGCCATGGGATCGTCTATCAGCGATGCCTTGAGTGATTTGAAATCCAATCGGTTCGTCCTGTTTTCAGGGACTCCCTGCCAGGCAGCGGCGATGCGTAAGGCTGCCGGAAATGATGCCAATCTGTTGATAGTTGAAGTAGTATGCCATGGAGCACCAGAACAAAAATACTGGAGGCAGTATCTGACGGAATTGTGTGCCACGGAAAACAAATCCATCTCGGACATAGCAAACATCAATTTCAGGGACAAGTCTAACGGATGGCTCAATTATAACTTCAAGATTGCATTCAAGGACGGAAGTGTGTATGAAGAATGCCACAAAGAAAATCTTTTCATGAAAGGTTTTCTATCTGATCTGACACTGCGAGAGGCGTGTTTTAAATGTCAGTTCAAGCAGCCGCATGACAGCAAGGCGGATATGACCATAGGCGATTTCTGGGGTATAGAAGAATATATCGGCAAGACTGATGACGCGGGCATCTCTCTGGTCATACTCAACACAACCAATGGTGAATCCTTTTTTGAGGCGTACAAGGATACTCTGCACACACAGTCATTTGATTTTGATAGTGTAATTCGTAACAATCGGGCAGTCATACAACCTCCTTGCGTGAATGTCAATGCTCCATTGTTCAAAAGGTCATATAACGGCACCAACCTGCTTGCAACCATAAATCGCTATACGAGCGGGCAACTCTATTATAGATTATTAAACAAAATCAATAGAATTATCTGCAAATGAAGATAGGTATTATGACTCTGCCTCTCATTGACAATTATGGTGGAATTCTTCAGAATTTTGCATTGCAATACGCACTGAGGTCTTTAGGTCATGAGGCTTATACATTTGACACATGCTATCGGTATAGCCTACCAAAGTACTATCTGACAAGCTGCGTACTTGGTATTCTTCAACCCATGGGCTTAATGAAGGAACTGTGCAAGCCTCTCAAGCCTTATAAAGGTTATATTAGAGAACATCATTGTGGCAGATTCGTATCCGACCATATCAAAACGCTTAGGGTAGACAGACTCTCGGAAGAGCTGATTGCACGCAATGGCATCGAAGCCATAATTGCAGGCAGCGACCAAATATGGCGTCCCAAATATAATGCCAACAAACAATGCAATACAATCTATAACTCTTTCCTCGATTTTGCCGAAAACTGTGATTCGGTCAAAAAGATAGCCTATGCAGCCTCTTTTGGGGTTGATAAATGGGAGTTCACGGACGAGCAAACGATAAAGTGCCGACAACTTATTCAATTATTCGATACTGTTTCCGTAAGAGAATCGACGGGAATCGCTCTGTGCAGGGATTATCTAGGACGACAGGATGTAGAGCAGATGCCTGATCCTACGTTGTTGTTGGATAGGTCCGAATATATCGAATCGCTTGGCCTGAGGCAATTGGATACGCCCAACCGAAATGTGGTAGTGTATTTATTGGATTTACAACCCGCGGATAAAGATCTTATAATAGAGCATGTAGAAGCTGAAGGATTAACTCCGAAGTTTATCTCTGTAGGTAAAATGTCTCCCGCAGAGTGGTTGGAAGCAATCTTAAATGCCGAATATATCATTACCGATTCATTTCATTGTTCATTATTATCGATCCTATTCCATAAGCCACTGCATGTAATTCCTTCCGAGTCAAGAGGTCTGTCAAGATTTGAGAATCTTTTCTCCATTATGCGCCTTGCTGGCAACGATTTCACCATAAGCTCATTTCGCGAACTCAAGAATAAAAAAACGGTCAATTACGATTATCCTTCGGAACAACTGAAATTGATAAGGGAAAGAGGCATTAACTTTTTACAAAAGTCATTAAGATGAAGTATTCGGTTATTATTCCGGCTTATAATGCCGAAAAGTACCTGTCGAAAGGCATGTCTTGGCTCGAATCCGTTGATATAAACGATGTCGAAGTGATTATAGTTGATGACGGTTCAAAAGATGGTACATACGAGTGCTGCAAGAGAATCGAATCACACTATCCTAACATCGTAAGAACGGTTACAAAATCTAACGGAGGACCTTCAAGCGCACGAAATATGGGCATTGATCTCGCTAAAGGCGAATGGATTACCTTTTTTGACGCTGATGACATCATAAGTGGTGAAGTCATAGATATTTTTGATCAGGCAATATCTTCAAACGACAGCGATCTGCATGTTTTTGCGTTTACCGTCAATACAGACAGAATGGTCGAGACCATACCGTGTGCCACAAGAACATATAGTGTAGCAAATATATACGAATATATCGAGGAAGAGGTTGTGTCGAAAAAATATGGCAATGGCTGGTTATGGAATAAACTTTACAGGAGAGAATTGATTAGAGATCAAAGGCTGAATACCAATATTCTTCTCATGGAGGATGAATTGTTTAATCTGGAATATCTGAAAAATTGCAGGTCAATAGCGGTTCACAACACATCCTACTACACTTATTACATTCAGAATCAAGGCAGTATCAGAGAACGCGAACTTGTCAATCATTTTTATATTCTGGAATTGGTGTTTGAAGGATTTAACGAGGTTTATTCGCTTTTTCAACCTGATTACGAGAAAAAAAGGAGATTTGAACAACTGCTCACAGGCAAAATGACCGGTAATTTCTTATTTTCCATCTATAAACACCTGTTCAGACAAGACAATCTAACAAAAAAAGTACGCACTGACGAGGTACGGAAAATAAGTGATTCCAAACTCTTCAAAAGCATATATGAGAATCGGAGCAATTTTGGACTGGAATTATATATGTATACTGTGTTGTTGAGAAATAGACATACCGGCTTGTTACATCTTGCAGTATCATTGGCAAAAATACTGCGACAAATTAAAAACAAGATTGACCCGTCGAGATGAATCAGTATGAGGCGTCTTGATTTCCTTGACGTTACTTCCGATTTTCATGGAATATCAAAAGTGAATATCAAGACCGAATGTTTCACCGATCCGCATTATTGATGCTTCCAAACAGTAGGATTTCAGGCCATAGACCTCGGACATCTCGACATAGAATACGAATGGATGAGGATAGGGGTGACAACCAAGGTGGCTGTGGCTGGCAAATTTACCAACGAATCCGCTGACGGGAAAAATGTCAAGGGAATTGATAATGCAGACTATAAAGCTCAGATAATAAAAAGAATATCCTGATTTCCGGGATAGGCAGAGCTGTGTGCGAGAAGGCTGTTGCGGGCCGGATGATTGCCATATATTGCGGCATGTCAAGCCAAGGATGAATCTGTTACATCCACGCTCTACCATGCGTCATATCTTCGATGAACTCTCTTAGAACGCGAGAGAATCGCCTCGATTTTAGTTAAAATTATTTAATTTTTGAAACTTATAGGCTTTAACCGCCTAATTATATGTATATTTGCCGTTGGGGCCTTTGGGCTTTCCATATCTAACAAATCTGACATTCATAACAATTTTTCACCTTAAACCAACCTGACATGAAACACTTGCGTCTCCTTGCCGTCGCGGCTATGGCGGCTACGCTCGGACCATGGACTCCACGGGCCGAAGCGGGCTACAACTATTATCACTATACTGCCGCCGAGCTCGCCGCCGAGTCGTCGCAGGCCGACGTTATAAGTTTCAGAGGCAACTACAGGCTTATCGAGCCTGTCACCGGCGCCTCGCTCGAGAGGATTGAAGATGGCCGCGAGCACCGCATGGTCACGGTGACCGGAGCGCAGGGCAAGGACTGGTTCTTTCTCGACAGGAAATTTGGCGGAAGATTCGAGGACCCGAATCCTTCGATGGGATTCTATCTCGATTTCCGTGACGGGTACGTCAGGATAATGCAGCAGCCAGACAATACCGCCGTCACATACGATGTCGAGACTGGCGATTTCACCCTGTATGGCGACAATCAGGCCTTCACGATACAGATTGACGATGAGGGGTATTGCGCGCTGGTGACAAAGATTGCCGACAGCAAGGGGCGTCACCGCAAGTTTGCCTACGACCCCGCCGACGGATTCATCAAGCTGATGGATGCCGACTGCAAGTCGAATCTCAAGCTGTTTTATCGCGACCCGTTCATGTTCGAGCTCGCAGACCCTTACTCCCCGATGACCGATGACGGCACCGTCACGGTCTCGCACTCGATCTTCCCCACCGATACCTCAGACTGCCAGTACATATTCAACGACGGCGAGACCCCGTCCGAAGATGATTTCAAGGCAGCCGGTGTCGTCAAGAATGTCGAACTCAACAATGACTTTGATTATAGCGACTATGGCGCGCGCAAGACATTCACTCTCAGCAACAAGGACCGCAAGCCTCATCTCTGGATCAAGCCCGTCGAGCACTATCACGGATTCGTCTACGGTGACGGACTGGTGTTTCACGCCCGCCTTGACGGCAAGGGGGTGACCAACGAGGCCGACGGACATTTCAGGACGCCGGACTCAAGACAGGAGGCCGGCGCAGTCATTGACTTCGAACGTCAACGCGGCGTGAAGGTTTATTATACCACCGACGGCAGCGACCCTCGACTACCCGGAGCCACAACCTCAAGAGCGTCCGGCGAGACATTCGACGTTGACAGGACACCCCTTGTCTTCGACGGCAACAGAACGCCGGTGAGGTTTGTGGCATACAAGCCCGGACTTGCCCCGAGCAACGTGACGGAGGTTGAGATTTCGACAGACGGCTCGACATTGCTCGACGACATCGAGTCCGACGCATCCATGGCGACTACAGAGTATTATAACCTGCAGGGCATCCGCATCACTGCACCGACACGCCCCGGCATCTACATAATCCGGACCGGAGACAAAGTTGAGAAGAGAGTGATGAGATAACCCCTACCCTTTTCTGAAGATCAACAAGGCATGGCCTCGACTTCTCGAAGAGGCCATGCCTTTTTTTCAGCACTTCCGGCACTGATTATCATAATCAAACGAGACATTTGTTGCATCCAATCTCGATTATTCTTATTAACTTTGCCAAGTTACAGATAAGAGTCACATGAAACAATGGCATAAGATAGTCAGAGTGCTGGCATTCTCTATACTGGGGATGCTATTGTGTGGCAACATGGCAGCCATAGCATGTTCAGACGGAATAATTGCGACATCCGTTCCTGAAAATCAGTTGTTAAGTTTCCGATTCGTCGAATTCAGGGACACTGCTTCCATTGTTTCTGAAAACATGCTCGCTGTCGTGACATGCACACACCATCCGTCTGTCACGGAGTCCGGATTCAAGCCATATCAATACGATAATGGCGATGATTATGTGTCTGACGGTTGCTATCGTATCGTGGATAAAGATGGCAAGATAGGATACGCCGCCGAGACCCACGAAGTGATAATATCCCCGCGTTTTGCATTCGGATACCCATTCAAGAACGGCCGTGCAAAAGTGACCGACACCGGCCACCTCGAAGAAGTCGAAGGCAGCAACGGAGAATACCACCACTGGCAAAGCAACGACTGGTATTGGATTGACAAAACAGGAAACCGCCTTATAATGGATTGAATATCTGCTTAGGCAAAGAGAATTGAGACCGCTTGAGATATTCAAATTCTCCAACAACACGTAATTTTGGCAGTAGTGGTATTTATTCAATATTTCTGAAATGAAATTTTTGTTACATAAAAAAAAATCACTAAATTTGCACAAAGTCAAAGATTTTGACAATGGAAGATTTAAATCGCATAAAAGTAGTTCTTGTTGAGAAGAAACGAACTAGTAAATAGCCATCTGAGCAGTTAGGCATTAATTCCTTTACTGTTTCAAAATGGTGTACCAATACAAAACTATTAGAGGTAGAAATGGAAGAACTACTTAATAAACGGCATGTCGAATCTATAAAAACATAATGATATGAGCATAAAACTCCAACTTAAGGATGAAAAGATATATTCTCCAATAAAAGACAAATGGTTAGTTCTTACGCAGGAGGAACGTGTACGACAAGAATATATTTGTCGTTTAGTAAATCATTATGGTTTTGAGATTGGACAAATGGCTCAAGAAGTCCAAGTTAATAATTCGCATCGTGGTCAAGGTAAAGCACGAGCAGACATTGTAGTATGGAAGTCGGCTTCAGCCAAAAGTAATGAAGATGCAGCAACAATTGTTGTTGAGTGCAAAGCAGAACATATCACTATTCGTGAGGAAGACTACTTTCAAGGTTATAATTATGCAGCTTGGGCTGGTGCTGATTTCTTTGTAACCACCAATCTTAAGGAGACTCGCGTATTCAAGGTTAATAAGGGTAAGTTGCCTAAACGGTTGGAGGAAATTGTGGATATTCCCAAAGCAGAGGACCTGACTAACGCTAAAAAGATAAAAGAGCTACTGAACCAAACCAAGGCCTTTACTCGTGACGAATTTAGCAAGGTACTTTTTAAGTGTCATAATATCATTCGTAATAATGATAAGCTCTCTCCTGAAGCTGCTTTTGATGAGATTAGCAAGGTGTTGTTTATCAAGATTCGATATGAGCGCGATAATACAGGTACTCAGATCTTTTCGGAAGAAGAGTTTAAGAAGTTGCGGGAAGCATACGACAAAACAAAGTCAAAGCAGAGTTTGCCTTTCTATCAGCAGTTGTTTGAGCGCACAAAAGAAGATTATATAAAAGATGATCTATTCGAGCCTAATGATACCATCAAAATCAAGGAGGCAAGTTTCGAAGCTATTGTAAAAGAGTTGGAAGTTTACAATCTATCTCGTACTGCGGATGATGTTAAAGGTATTGCTTTCGAGAAATTCTTGGGTAAGACATTCCGTGGAGAGTTGGGGCAATTTTTCACGCCTCGTACCATTGTAGATTTTATGGTTTCGCTGCTTGATCCTGAGGAAGGTGAAGTTATCTGTGACCCTTGCTGCGGCAGTGGCGGTTTCTTAATCAAAGCATTTGAGTATGTGCGCGAGAAGATTGAAAACGATATACAGAAAGCAAAGGAGCAGATCAAAAATCAATTGTTTGATGAGAAATATGATTCGCTAAGCGATAAAAAGAAGGCTGAGATTGACAAGCGCATAGACGAATACTTTGCAATTCTTAATCAAGAGCTAGACACAATTCATAAAGATAGCCGCTTACAGCACCTATCGAGTGATTGTATCTTCGGTACTGACGCCAACCCTCGTATGGCCCGTACAGCCAAGATGAATATGATTATGCATGGTGATGGACACGGCGGAGTGCACCATCACGATGGCTTGCTCAATGTGAATGGTATTTTCGAGAACCGTTTTGATGTTATCCTGACTAACCCACCATTTGGCTCGCGTGTAGAGAAGAGTTTGAAGATTACCGAGGCTGATTTGTTTAAGGATGAGGCAAAAATCAAATATTATACGGAATGTTACGGCGAAGAGTACACAAAGGCGTTGGAACAGGTTAATGGTAACATTGGCGAACCAGTCCTTAGTCTCTACGACTCTGGTAAACTTAGCGGTTTAACTGAGGTCTTGTTTATCGAGCGTTGTTTACGATTGCTTAAACCGGGCGGTCGTTTGGGTATTGTATTACCTGAGGGCGTATTAAATACTACTCAACTCCAAAGTGTACGCGAGCTCTTTGAGGGTATGGCAAAGATCGTTTTGATTACGTCAATCCCGCAAGATGTCTTTATGGCATCGGGGGCAACTGTTAAACCAAGTCTTTTGTTTTTCAAAAAGTTTACGGAAGAAGAGCGTCACCTTTTTGAGACAATCCAATCTCAGGCAAGCAAAGAAATTTCTGAAAAATACAGTGCTCAAATCACTGAGATTGATAATGCAATTGCAGACCGTCGCCGTCCTACCGAAGAGAAAAAGAAATTACGCACTGATAAAAAGTCGATGAAAGAAAAAATGAGATCAGAAATATGGACAATTATCAAATCTCGTTTCGATTATACTATTCCTATTGCTCAGGTGCATAAAGCAGGAATTAACTCAACTGGTGCTGAATGTGAGAATGAGTTGATAGATTTGCTTCGGGAATATACGCTCTATCGTAAAGAGCATAAATTATGGGAGTCGCAAGAATTAAAATACGATTATAAAATCATTAACGGCCGCTTGATACGCATCAATCAAAATGGCGAAAAGAGAGATTTATGGTAAGGAGCGTAGAAAAATATACGATGCTTGATTTTATAGGATTCAACTCCCTGATTAATTGGAGTGTCCAATATCTTAGCGATTCGGCAATCAAATTTAATGGAAAATATCCGTTGGAGCGTATAGGAGACTTTTTGACCCGTAACAAGACCTATGTCGAAATTCAGGACAATAAGATCTATAAACGTGCTACAATTCGAGTTCGTAATGGTGGTATATATCTTCGAGATACACAAGAAGGACAAAATATTAGAACAAAGAAACAATTTTTGATAAGGGCCGGTCAATTTCTATTATCTAAAATTGATGCACGGAATGGCGCATTCGGAGTCATTCCAGATGAATTAGATTGTGGTATAATAACAGGTAATTTTTGGACTTTTGATGTTAACTATTCGATCATCAATCCTCATTACCTAACTTTACTTACAACAACAAATCAGTTTCTTGATTTTTGTGAGCAAGCGAGTAATGGTTCTACTAATCGACACTATTTACAAGAATCACTTTTCCTAAATATCAAAGTCCCGGTTCCAACATTAGAGGAACAGAACAAGTTGGTAAAAGAATACTCAGAACTCATATTTTATATTAAAATGGAAGAAATGAGAGTTGTTGATAAAGATGTGAAGGCGACGACAAGTGTTAGAAAGGCTTTAGGAGTTGCTCAATATCCAGGGTTGATTGAAAAAAAGTTAATCTACTCTAAAAGGTTTAGTAAGGTAGACCTTTGGAGTGTTGGACATATTTTACATAAGGAAAACTCGCCATTTGGAAATGGTAAGTATCCTTGTAAAATGCTATCTGAACTGGCATATATTAATCCTCGGACAGATTTATCGATGTTAGATGACAAAGATAAGTTATCCTTTATTCCCATGGAAGATATATCAAATGATTATGGTGAATGGTTGGGCTCGCGTATTGGTTATAAAGCTGAAACAAAAAACTACACAAAGTTTCAAGATGGAGATATTGTATGGGCAAAAATTACACCTTGCATGCAAAATGGGAAATCTGCTTTATTGTATAACATGGTCAATGGGAAGGGGTTTGGTTCTACCGAGTTTCATGTTGTGCGCTTAAGAACGCAAGAGGTATTGCCAGAATATATTCATACTTTGCTGCGACATTTTGATGTGCTTTCTGATGCAAAAAATTATTTCACAGGCACTGCTGGTCAACAAAGAGTTCCAGCTTCATACTTGGAAAATCTACTAATTCCTCTTCCCCCTATAGATATCCAAAAAAAGATCGCAGAAGATTATCTCGATTATATTAGTCTAGCTAAGATAGGATATAAGAAGATATCCAACTATAGAACAGAAATAAAACGAAACCTAGAAACTCAAATTTTTGAATAAAATGAGGCTGAAATCATTGTATATAAAGGAATATAAGAATATCAAAGAGCAAACTTTTGATTTCTCGCTAAACACTGGATATATCGCTTTAATTGGCGAGAATGGATCCGGGAAAAGTAATCTCTTAGAGGCAATAAGTCTGATTTTTAACGGAATCCGGAATAAGAAAAGGGTTCCATTTATATATGAAACGGACATGAACAGCTTTCG
>LUJS01000048.1 GCA_001689495.1 Bacteroidales bacterium M8
AATCTGATATTCGCCCAGCTCCGCGCACTGACACCTGACCTTCGCCTTGAACTTATAGACAATGCTATCGCAAACACACCAAATGTCGGACTGGTCATAATTGACGGAGTACGCGACCTGATGTTCGACATCAACAACGCCATCGAATCGTCAAGGCTTATCGGCAAGCTGATGGAGTGGACGGACAAGTATCAGATACATATCCACACGGTTCTGCACCTAAACAAGAGCGATGATAACGTGCGCGGTCATGTCGGCACCGAACTCAACAACAAGGCGGAGACCGTTCTGCAAGTATGCAAAAGCACGACCGACAGCGATGTGACCGAGGTATCGGCATCATGTATCCGCTCAATGGATTTTCCGCCCTTTGCTTTCATCGTCAATGAATCCGGGCTTCCGGAGATAGCCACTGAGTACACCTTTGCCGGAAAATCAAAGGTTCAGACCTTCTCATACTCTGAGCTTTCTCCCGATCAGCACCGTCAGGCTCTTGAAATTGCATTTGCCAATGGCGCGATAAAAGGCTGTCAGAATTGCGAGGACAGTATCAAGCGGGCTTATGCCGCCTGTGGATTCCCATACGGAGACGGAAAGGTCACCAAACTCAAATCGTTCCTGATGAACAAACGGATGGTAGTCCGGGAAAACGGCACATACTCATACAACCCCGATTTTTATTACTGATTTAAGTTCGGTTCAGTACGTGGTGTATATATATGAGCTGAACCTGAACCAAATCCCCAACACATATTTCCGATATGATTAAAGAGATTAAGACAATCCCTTTAGCCGACTTCTTGTCCCGTCTCGGGCATGAGCCGGCAATGAGAAAGGGAACACGGCTCTGGTATAAGTCGCCGTTGCGACAGGAGCAAACGCCATCGTTCAAGGTCGAGACCACTCTCAACTGCTGGTATGATTTCGGACTTGGCAAAGGAGGCAACATCATCGACCTCGCAGCTGAGTTGTGGCAGTCAACAGACCTGCGCTATCTCATGCGTTGCATCGCCGACAATTGTCCGGTGCCATCAGTGCAGACTGTCGCTTCCTCTTTTGCTCCGCGACACTCTGCACCGAGCATGGAGCAGACAGAAGTCGTGCCACTGGAACACCGCGCACTTGTCGCATACCTCCAAGAGCGTGGCATTCCGGCACACATCGCCAAGGCGAAATGCAAGGAGGCGCATTACAGTGTCAACGGTTCATCGCGAAGCGCTTTCGGAGCAGAGCGGAGAAAGAAATCTTACTTCGCAGTGGCGTTTGAGAATGTCAGCGGAGGCTGGGAACTGCGCAACAGATATTTCAAAGGTTGCCGGGGACGCAAGGACATCTCATATCTGCCTTGGGCGAGAGACGGTCCGTCAACAGAGTGTGTCGTGTTCGAGGGATTCATTGATTACCTATCGGCACTTACACTCGATATAATCAGCGGAGCCGACGCAATCATACTCAACTCGGTTGTCAATGTCAACAAGGCTGTGCCTTATCTCAAAGGTTACACCACTATCAACTGCTATCTTGACAACGACAACGCAGGACAAACAGCACTCTCCGAGTTGACAGCCATATATGGCTCAACAGTGGTTGACCGCTCTACTCTATACTCCGAGTTCAACGACCTCAATGACTTCTTGTGCCAACGAGGGCAATATCAAACCTAAGGTTTGAGTAATGCCGAATGTAGCCAAGAACGGCTCGTAGAGCAGTATCTCACAAATCCAAGTTTAACAAAAAACACACTTTCCAATGAAAACAAATAAACCCACCGCACCGAAGTCAACCGAGTTGACTGATGCACCCGAAAAAACAGTATTAACCGATAACTCCAATAACTCTATGCAATCAAATAACCCTATCAACTCCACCAATGCTGTCAACAGCGACAATCTGTTTGGCTCCGACCAGACCGCAACCGAATTGACGGCACAGCCGAAGCAACAGCGCATCGGCAAGCAACAGCGCAAGTCGGATTTCGCAGACTTCAAGGCTGCCTATCTTTCACCGGCAAAGTTAGAGAAGCGTCACCCCGTCAACATCGAGGAGAGCGTGTGGGCGAAGCTGGAACGCATCGCCCGTATCCTCGGCGACCGCGACACCAGCGTCGGCAGCTACATCAACGCCATCCTTTCGGAACACCTCGACCTCTATGCCGAAGACATCGAAATCTGGCGCAAACTCTGAGACAGTAACAGCACCTGATTAGCGGCTTAATCGGGGGCAGGCAGGTTCCGAAGGAATGGCTTTGCCCGGTATCCAGTAGCGTCTTTAAGTGTGGTAGGGCAAGATACCTTTTGAGTTTCTCAAAAGGGGCAAAAACAGCCCGTCCGGGCGGTTGTTGCCTGCCTCCCGATGGTCGCTGATCCGGTGCTATCACTATAATGACTTCAACATATTTCTTATGAAGAAATCCACAGGAAGGCCGCCTCTCGGACAGGCGAAAAAGAGCAACGCTGTGATGGTTCGTTTCAGCGATGCCCAGTTCGACATCATAGACATCAAATCATCCCACGCCGGCATGAGCAGGTCTGAATATGTGAGGGAGGGAGCATTGAACGCCACGGTTGTCGGCGTAATCTCCGACGAGGAGAAGATGCTCCTTTACGAGCTTAAAAAACTCGGTCCCAATCTCAATCAGATAGCACATCAAGCCAATGCCGAGGGATACCGAAGCGTTGCAGACAAGGCTGAAAACATCGTTGACTGCATCGCCGGATTCGTTCTCAAACTCAAAAACCGCATGAAAACATGATTGGAAAGATACTTAAATCTGGGTCGTTTGGCTCAAAGGTTGACTATGTTACCCGCGAGAAACACGACAAGACAATCTACACCGCCGACACATGGAAGATACTCGGTAGCCGTGGACTGATGGGAGAAAAACGCAATCAGATAATCGCGAGCTTCGAGGCTCAGGCAATGCAGAACCGTAGAATCGGCAAGCCCGCCGGACATATAACGCTATCGTTTTCTGCCGACGACAAGTCGAAACTCAGCGACGAGAGAATGCTTAAAATAGCTCTTGACTATATAAAAATGATGAGTCTGGACAAGACGCAATTTCTTATCGTGCGCCACTATGAAACTGACAAACCGCACTGTCATATCGTGTTCAATATGGTCGGTGACAACGGCAAACGCATGGAATCAGGCCGCAACCGCTACAAGAATAAGAAGGTCTGCGAGGTTCTGACGAAGCGTTACCGCCTCGCATTGCCGAAGCAGGAAGCTCCCGACTTGGAGAAACTTCACGGTCTTGAACGGGCGAAAGCGGAGATTAAAATTACCGCTACCGAGGCCCTGCGCAATTCCCGCGACTGGCACACCTTCGCAGCTCTGTTGGCTAAAAAGAACATCCATATCATACCGAAATATCGCCGCGGCACGCAGGAAATGCAGGGCGTTTCGTTCCAGTTGGGCGACTACAAGGTAAAGGGTTCGGATGTCGGCGAGGCTTTCAAGTACAGAAATCTCGACCGTTATTTCTCGCAGTCCAACCGTCAAACAGAGCCGAGAAAAGCCACCGCCACCCATTCCACCGCTCAAAAATCAGGAACATCGTCAATCTCTGACGAGGCTCTAAGGGTAGTACAAGCAACCGCCGCCACTGCCGCTAATCTTGCGGCTGACATCGGCAAGGGAGTGGGCCATTTAATAGGCGGACTGTTCCAGCCGGGCCCCGCTTATGACGCGGAGGAGGAACGTCTGGCATGGGAACTTTCTCATCCAAAGAAAAAGAAACCTAAACGTGGAATCAAAAGATAATACAAATGGCAAAGAAAGAAGAAATCCAGGGCGTGCAGTGTGAGAACGCCGACTTCGAGATTATGCGCCGTCAGTTGGCGCGTCTTGAAAAAATGCTCACCGATAAATTCTCCGAAGTCAATGACCGGATTGAAAGTATCACCGTTCAGGCACCTGCGTTTCCGCCTCCGGCGGAGCCACAGCACCCGCAACCCATAGAAGTTTCCCTGCCTGACAATATCGCCAGCCGCGAGGACATACGCGCACTGTCGGGCGTAATTCAAACGCTCAATGGCACAGTATCGCTGGTAATGAAAAGTCTGGCGGAGATACAGAAGGCTTTTGCAGCTATGCCCCGACCCGATGTTGAAGCCATTGCGACGGATGCCGCTATGAAGGCAGCCCAAGCGACAGCCGACAAGGTTGTCTCCGATCTAACTCCGAAGATTGATGGTTCGGCAGACAAGGCTGTCCGCCTCGGTGCTGTCAAGACAACCGGCATATCGTTTGATGATGCGGCGAGCATCCATCAGACGATGAAAGAGATGGATAAGAAGATTGACGTTCAAAAGGACTATGCACGCCTCCGAAAAGTCAACCGCAATCTACTCATCGCAATAATGGTTCTGTTCAACATTGCGTGCTTACTCGGATGGGGTGCTAATGAACTATGGAAGGAGCGCAAAGAGCTAATGCGAGTTGAATGGCTCTACCGTGGTTTAAGGTCTATGATAAATCCGAAAGACACAACTTCACTATACGGTATGGAGCAGTCAATTTTATTAGGTACAAAGGAGCAACGGGAGAGTTGGCAGACCACTATCGTAAACCATGAGGCCACCGAAATACCGTTCCGCAATTTCCAACCGCATGACGATTGGCAACCGAGGCCTCCCAAACCGCAACCGGAGGAACCAAAACCAGCCAAAGAAACAGAGATTGACAGATTCCCGCTACCGCATCAGCGTGAAAGGAGATTGACTCCGGGAGAAATACAGGCAATAAAGGATATGCGGGCAGACCCCAACATTCCTGAAGACGCCAAACCGGAACTTCCCGAAGGCTACGAATAACATCCCCTGAGTAATAGCTCTCCCTAAAGACAGGCAACCCCGATATTCCAGCCGGGGTTGTCTGTCTGTTTTGTATGGCTATGAAATAGGTCTATGTAATCAGGGCTATTATAGCAGAATGTTAAACAAGTAGCCGGATATGACAGCCGTGAGGAATATTACAGCGACAATCATGGCGACGAGTTTCTTTTTGAAGATGCTTGCGAGCATTGACATTTCGGGTATTGCCATGCCTGCGCCTCCGATAACGAGTGCTATCACAGCCCCGATACTCATACCTTTACCCATTAAGGCGACACCGATAGGGATTGCAGTTTCAGCCCTGATGTATAGAGGAACTCCGAGAATGGCGGCAACAGGAACCGCAAAAGGATTCTGAGGACCGGCAATCTTCAATACAAAGTCAGACGGCATATAACCATAGATGACAGCTCCGAGGGCAACCCCGATGAGCAAATACCAGATGATAGGGCGCAGACTGTTCCATGCCGAGCGAAAAGCAATAGAGAGTTTCCGACCCCAAGGCAATAGCTTTGGATCAACCATGTCTGCCTCACCGCAACCACATGACGATTTTTTCAACCATACATTTTTCATCCACTTTTGAGCATCCACCTTTTGCAGTCCCCATCCGAAGAATACTGAGCAAATAAAAGCAATTGCTACATATACAAGCATAGCCTTGATGCCAACGAGTGCGCCAAGCATAGCGATGATGATGGGGTTAAGCAATGGGGAGGCAATCAAAAAAGACATAGTGGCTCCAAATGGCACTCCGGCATTAAGGAATCCTACCGTCATTGGTATTGTGGAACAAGCGCAGAATGGTGTGAGCGCACCGAATCCGGCAGCCATCACATTTCCGAAGAAACCTGCCTTTTCGATTTTTTTGCTGATTTTATCCTGCGGAATATACATCAGAATAATCTCAACGATTGCTGTAATAGCAATAAATAGCACAATAAGTTCCACCGTGATATAGCAGAAATACCACAGCGTATCAAGTAATGTGTTCATATCAATTGTTTTTGAAATATTTTCGTGTATTGTTCGCTATTTTTACCAATGTCAGCATTACAGGCACCTCCACCAATACACCGACAACTGTCGCAAGAGCAGCTCCGGACTGTAATCCGAACAGTGAGATTGCCACAGCAACTGACAGCTCGAAGAAATTGCTTGCTCCTATCATTCCGGCAGGAGCTGCGACATTATGAGGGAGTTTCCAAGCCTTGGCCCACCCGTAGGCGATAAAAAATATCAATATAGTCTGCAATATCAACGGAACCGCAATCAGCACTATATGGAAAGGATTGGATAGAATGGTTTTACCCTGAAATGAGAACATGATAATAAGTGTAAGCAATAATCCAATTATCGTCCACTTATTGAACTTATTGACAAACACATTATTAAAATAATCTATCCCATGACGACGCACTACAATTATTCTCGTTATCACTCCGGCAATCAGCGGAATAACAACAAACAACACGACCGACAATATCAGTGTCGCCCACGGAATAGCTACACCTCCTATGCCGAGGAGAAAACCTACTATCGGAACAAAAGCAACCAGAATTATGAGGTCATTGACAGCAACCTGAACAAGTGTATATGCAGCATCTCCCTTTGAAAGATAGCTCCAAACGAATACCATTGCCGTACAGGGGGCCGCTCCGAGAAGAACAGCTCCTGCAAGATATTGGTCTGCAAGTGATGTCGGAATAAGGGTCTTGAATATAACGAAAAAGAAAAGCCATGCGATACCGAACATCGTAAACGGCTTGATAAGCCAGTTAGTGATACAGGTAATAAGTACTCCTTTAGGTCGTTTCCCTACATTTTTAACACTTTGGAAATCCACTTTCAGCATCATAGGGTAGATCATCAGCCATATCAGTACAGCTATCGGTATTGACACATTGGCGTATTCCCATTTTCCAAGTGTTTCAGGTATAATCGGCAGCAATTGCCCGACCGCAATTCCGACAATAATACATAGGGCTACCCAGACGGAGAGGTAACGCTCAAAGAATCCTATGCCTCTTTTATCATTCATTTCAAATTGTCATTATAGAATTGTTCAAACTTATTTTTTATCTCATCGCGCACTCTGCGAAATTCAGCCATAACAAACTCGTCTGAACCGATTGCATCGGAAGGGTCGTCAAAACCGATATGAAGGCGATGCTCCACGTTGCCTACAAACACAGGGCAGCTTTCGTTGGCACCTCCGCATACTGTTATCACATAATCCCACGGCTCGTTGATATATTCGGCTACGTTGTGAGGTTTATGGTCAGAGATGTCAATTCCCGCCTCTTTCATAACTTCAACAGCCTTTAGATTTACCTTTTCAGCAGGTCTGGTTCCGGCTGAAAAAACGTCAATATCAGAGCTGAACGACTGAAGAAATCCGTGTGCCATCTGACTACGGCAACTGTTACCGGTGCATAATATCAGAATTTTCATGTTTATTCTATTTTAGAAGAAATAGCCATATACCCAGCCTGAAATTGTGGCCATGACGATTACCAAAGCGACATATATCACTGTCTTTTTCGTACCCATCACGCTGCGTATGACAAGCATATTCGGAAGCGACAGCGAGGGTCCAGCAAGCAACAGAGCAAGAGCGGGGCCTTTACCCATGCCGGATGCGAGCAGTCCCTGAATAATCGGCACTTCGGTAAGAGTGGCGAAATACATAAACGCTCCAGTGAAACTTGCGAAGAAGTTAGACAATAACGAATTACCACCGACAGCCCATTCAACCCAACTGTTGGGAATAATACCGGGCAGCTCTATACCATCATGCGTTGAACCGAGCAGGAATCCCGCTGTCAATACTCCGACGGCAAGCAGCGGCAATATCAGTTTGGCGAATCCCCATGACGATAACGCCCACTCCCTGTTTTCATCATCGTTTTTGTCGCATAGCAATATGATTGCAAGTACAGCGACA
>LUJS01000049.1 GCA_001689495.1 Bacteroidales bacterium M8
GCCCACCGGGAAAATCCGCTGATCCAAAAAAATACGGAGCCACCCGTGATTCGGGTGGCTCCGTCGTTTTTTTATATATCGCAATCAATAGTTCTCGGCCCTGATCTCGAAGAAAGCCTGCGGGTGCTTGCACACCGGGCATACTGCCGGGGCCTTCTTGCCGAACACAAGGTGTCCGCACTCGAGGCACATCCATACGCGGTCGCCGTCGCGCGAGAATACGATGCCCTCCTTGATGTTGTCAAGCAGTTTGCGATAGCGCTCCTCGTGAGTGCGCTCGATCGAAGCGACTCTCTCGAACAGGGCAGCGATCTGGGTGAAACCTTCCTCCTTGGCCACTTTGGCAAATTCGGCATACATGTCGGTCCACTCGTAGTGCTCGCCCGCGGCGGCATCCTCGAGATTGACCATCGTGTCGGGCACCTCGCCGCCGTGCAGCAACTTGAACCACAGCTTGGCGTGGGTGTGCTCGTTGTGAGCGGTTTCGGCAAAGATATTGCCTATCTGCTCGAATCCGTCCTTGCGTGCCTTTTTGGCATAGAATGAGTACTTGACGCAAGCCTGCGATTCGCCGGCATAGGCCATGAGAAGATTCGCTTCTGTCTTCGATCCTTTGAGTTCTTTCATATTTTCGTGAGGGTGTTTGTGATGAAACATCGATTACTATAAACATACAACACACCCGCCATGAAAATTGTTCACCGCGCCCCCCTGATTTCTTCAAGAATATATCTGCGGTGCTCGTTTCCCCACCTTGCGAGCTGCGACAAGACCGGTCTCAGGGATTTGCCGTGCAAGGTCACGCTATACTCAACCTGAGGGCGCGACATGTTGCTCACAGACTTCTCCACTCGCTCTATGAGTCCGTCCTCGAGGAGGACCCTGAGATTCTGCGAAAGGATTTTGTCGGTCAGCCCGGGATTCTTTTCAAGTATGTCCTTATATCTGATACAACCTTTGACTATCGACATCAGAATGCGGAGTTTCCATTTGCCGCACAGCACGTCCAATGCGTCTTCGATCAAGAGCAAATTACGGTTGATGCGCGCTTGATCATCGGTTACCAAATAATCTTCAAAGGTTTGGTCCATTTGCTAAGATTCAATCACTTTATGCAAAGTTAAGCAAATTTTTGTATTGTAACACTATTGTGACTCACTCTTTTAAACTTACCAACGGGAAAGGTTGAGGGCCTTCTACGGGTGAACTTTTTGATTTTTCGGGATGTTAAGGTTTCATAACTCCGTTTCAAAAAATGCACAAAATCCACACCGTCATATTGCTTACGGCCCTGTTGACAACCGGGCGGATGTATGCCGACGATTCCGACAGGTTCCTCGCCACGCCCATTCCCGGAGCTTGGGTCAAGGACAACAGCATCGAACAGACACTGCCCGAAGACGACAGTTGGTGGCAGAGATTTGACGACCCCGTCCTGAACACTCTCGTAGACAAGGCGACCGAAAACAACTTCAATCTGCTCGAGGCATATCACCGCCGCGAGATGGCCCGCAACATGATGCTGCAGGCCCGCAGCGCGTATTGGCCTCAGGTCACGGCAACGGCATCCTACATGCGCGACCGTACGGGCGGAATCAACACCAATACATACTCTCTCGGCGCAGGAGTGAACTGGGAGATTGACATCTTCGGCAAGGTGCGCGAGGCCGTCAAGGCCAAGAAGGCATCATATCGTGCATCAAGGGCCGAATATGTCGGGGCCATGCAAAGCACGGCGGCAGAGATGGCGACGTATTATATCGACTACAGATTGCTCCAGTCACATCTCGCCATAGCCCGCGAACATCTCGAGTCTCAGGCAAGGGTGCTCGAGATTGCCGAGGCCAGACACGAGGCCGGACTGGTGTCTAAACTCGACGTCGCGCAAGCCAGAACGGTCTATCTATCTACAGAAGCTTCGATACCATCCCTGAAGTCATCAATGCGTCAGTCGCTCACCGCCATCGCCACGCTGATGGGTGTGTATCCCGATTCCATATCATTCCTTCTCGAGTCGGCCGGCCAACTGCCCGACCACCGGATGCTAATCCCCGCTGGAATCCCCGCCGACCTGCTGCGGAGGCGGCCCGACATCATGGCCGCCGAGGCTGCGGTCGAAGAGGCGGCTGCCAACATCGGCATAGCCAAGAAGGAATACCTCCCCTCGTTGTCGCTGACCGGCGAGATCGGCACCATGGCATATCACACCGACGATCTGTTTACCCGCAAGGGTTTTCACTATTCCGTCTCGCCCACTTTGTCGTGGACGATATTTGACGGACTTTCGCGAAAATATGACGTTGCTCAGGCCCGCGAACAGATGGAGGGCAGCATCAACGCCTACAACCTTACGGTGATGACGGCCGTGGGCGAGGTAGACAATGCCATATCTGCATATAACGCCGCACTCGAGACACTCGAGGTGAACACCCGCCTTCTCGACCAGAGCCACGAGGCACTGTCGCTCTCAATCGACCAATACAAGCAGGGACTGTCGGCATTCACCAATGTCGTTGATGCCCAGATAGACCTGCTGAACGCCGCCAACTCAATGGTCACGGCCAAGGGCAACGCGATAATCGCCATCATAGATCTTTACAAAGCGCTCGGAGGCTCTCCGATAATCCAATAACACCGAGACTGTTATGAAAAATCATATCCTATTACTTGTCGGAGCGTCGGCTGTCATGTCGCTCACGTTTTCATGTTCGGACAAAAAGCGGACCGAGACCATGCCCGAAGAGAGCGTGTCTGTCGCCAGACCCGTTGTGCGCTCGGTAACGCTCTATAACGACTATCCCGGCTATCTCACCGCACGGAGTTCGGTCGACGTGGTGGCAAAGGTCGACGGACAGATATTGTCCAAGAACTATGCAAGCGGCTCGAAGGTGCAGAAGGGACAACTGTTGTTCAAGATTGACCCGTCGGTCTATCAGGACCGCGTCCGTCAGGCGCAGGCGCAGCTCACCACCGCCATCAGCAACCGCGACTATGCCCTCGAACATTATAACGCCGTGAAGAAGGCACTCGAGAGCGATGCGGTGAGCAAGATGGAGGTAATACAGTCGCAGAGCGCCTACGAGCAGGCCGAGGCATCGATCAAGACCGCTCGGGCAGCGCTCCAGACAGCCGAGCGCAACCTCGGATATTGCTCGGTCACCGCCCCCATTTCAGGCTCCATCACCACGGACGACATCAATGCCGGAAATTACGTGACCGGCGAGGCCCAACCCGTCAAGCTGGCGACGATATATGACAACTCGCGCATGAACGCCCACATCGCCATCGAGGATGAACGGTATCTCGACCTGCTCAACTCGCGCGAGGCCCACGACTCTCTCGACTTCGACCATGTGCCGGTGACATTCACCGAGACTATGCCCCACAAATACACGGGCACGCTGTCGTACATGGCGCCCAATCTCAAGCAGACCACCGGAACGATGAATGTCGAGTGCGCCATAGACAATCCCTACAACGAACTGCGCGCGGGCATGTATGTCAACGTACGCCTCCCCTACAGCCGCGTCAGAGACGCGATACTTGTCAATGACGCCTCGATCGCTTCAGACCAGCTCGGCAAGTACATGTATATCGTCAACGACTCGGACAAGGTGGTATATACACCCGTCAAGGTGGGCGAGCTGATCGACGACACCCTCAGGCTCGTCACCTCGGGCATCAAGGCCGACGACAGGTATGTCACCAAGGCCCTGCTAAAGGTCAGGAACGGCATGAAGGTCAAGCCTGTCGGAGAGTGACAAATAACATCCAGCAACCCCAATCCCCTCACGTCAATGTTGTCGAAATTCTTCATAGACAGACCCATCTTTGCCACCGTTCTGGCAATATTGATGGTACTTGTCGGTGTCATCACCGTCAAGACGCTCCCCGTGGCGCAATATCCCGACATCACGCCACCTACCGTCATGGTCTCGGCGGCCTATCCGGGCGCGGATGCCGAGACTGTGGCCAAGGTCGTCGGCGAGCCCATCGAGGAACAGGTCAACGGTGTCGAAGGCATGATGTACATGAGCTCGAACTCATCGGCCGGCAGCTATAGCCTGACCATCACCTTCGAAAACGGTACCGATCTCGACGAGGCGGCCGTAAAGGTGCAGAATCGCATCTCGCTTGCCGAGTCGACGCTCCCCGCGGCGGTCAAGCAGCAGGGCGTGTCGGTGATGTCCGAGTCGTCGAACATCGTGCTGTTCATAGCCCTCGAGAGCGATGATCCCGACCGATATTCGGCCTTATACCTCACCAACTATGCCAAGCTGAACATAATAGACGAACTGTCGAGAATCGACGGCGTGGGCGGTGCCGGTGCATTCGGAGCCGGAGAGTACAGCATGCGAATCTGGCTCGACCCGGGCAAGATGAAAGTGCGCGGGCTCACCCCGGCCGACGTGATGGGAATGATACGATCGCAGAACATCGAGGTCTCGGCGGGCAGCGTCGGCACGCCGCCCGCGGCCTCGGACGTCGATTTCGAGTTCACACTGACGGCTCAGGGCCAGCTCAAGACTGCCGAGGAATTCGGCGACATCATACTGCGATCCGACCCTGACGGCTCGATTCTCAAGCTGCGCGATGTCGCCACCGTCGAACTCGGCAGCAGCAGCTATTCGTCCGTGGCCCATGTGTCGGGTGAGAACGCGGGCCTGATAGGCGTACAGCAGTTGCCCGGCGCCAATGCCCTCGACGTGGCCAAACGTGTCGAGGAGAAGCTCGACGATCTCTCGGAATACTTCCCCGACGGGGTGCATTACCGCATCATCCTCAATACGACTGATTTTGTCACGGCATCAATCGACGAGGTGCTTGTCACGTTTGTCGAGACAACACTCATCGTCATGATCGTCATCCTGCTCTTCCTGCAGAGCTGGCGTGCGGTGATAATTCCCATGATAGCCATACCGGTCTCCCTCATAGCCACATTCGCCGTGATGAAGCTGTTGGGATTCTCGCTCAACACCCTCACCCTATTCGGCCTCGTCCTCTCCATAGCCATCGTGGTCGACGACGCCATAGTGGTGGTCGAGGACTGTGCCCGATTGGTTCAGGAGGGTAAGCTGACCCCGCGGCAGAGTGCCGAAAAGGCCATGGAGGAGCTTCAGGGCCCGATCATAGGCGAGGTACTGGTGCTGCTGTCGGTATTCATACCCACGGCATTCATCAGCGGCATCACCGGTGAGCTCTACAAGCAGTTTGCCCTCACCATCGCCACCTCGGTCGCCTTCTCGGGATTCAACGCACTCACGTTCACTCCCGCCATGTGCGCCCTGTTCCTGCGCAAGAAAGAGAAGACCGAGACACGCTTCTTCCTGTACCGATGGTTCAACAAGGCATACAACGCATCGCTGGGCCGATACTCCAAATGGATCGGGTCACTGCTGCGCAAGCCCCTGATGGCCATAGGGATATATACCATCCTGTGCCTTGCCGCATTCTGGGGCTTCATCAAGTGGCCGTCGAGCTACATTCCGCAGGAGGATCAGGGCTATTTCATGACATCGGTGATGCTCCCGACGGGCGCCTCGCTCGACAGGACCGACGCCATCATGACCAAACTGTCGTCCGAGGTCATGGCAATCCCGGCAGTCAGGGATGTCATATCCATTGCCGGACAGTCGATGATGGGCGGCGGATCGGGCGGCAACATGGGCTCGATGTTCGTGATGCTCAAGCCGTGGAAAGACCGCAAGGGCAAGGACCAGAGCGTCGAGGGCGTTATCGCCAAAGTCAACGAACTCTCGGCGGCATTTCAGGAGCCTATCATATTCTCGATAAATCCCCCCGCCATCCCGGGACTCGGCATGACCTCGGGCCTCGAAATGCAGCTGCTCGACATCAACAATCTCGGTGCCGACGCTATGGCCGAAGCCATCGCGACCATGAAGGAGAAATCCGCCGGCGACAAGCGCATCGAGCAGATAACGACCCAGTTCCAAGGCTCCGTGCCGCAATATTCCATACAGGTAAACCGCGAGAGAGCCAAGATGCTGGGGCTGATGCTCGAGGACATCTATGCGACCCTCTCGGAGTTCATGGGCGGAAGCTATGTCAACGATTTCGTCAAGTTCGGCAGGACGTATCAGGTCACTGTCTCGGCCGACTCCGAGTCAAGAGCCCGCATAGACAAGATTCCGTCGTTGAGCGTGCGGAATTCCGATGGCGAGATGGTGCCGTTCTCATCGTTTGCCGAGGTCAGGCCCTCTGTCGGACAGTCGACCGTCAGCCGATACAACATGTACACCACGGCATCGGTCACCGGCACCCCGGCCAAGGGTGTGTCGAGCGCCGACGGCATCAAAGCGATGGAGCAACTGCTGCGCGAGTCTGTCGGCGACAACTTCGCCTATGCATGGACAGGCGTGGCATATCAGGAGACCCAGTCGGGAACTACGATAACCACGGTACTGTTGTTTGCAGTCATCATCACCCTCCTTGTGCTGGCGGCCCAGTATGAGAGCTGGACAGACCCCGTGGCCGTGATAATATCAATGCCGACGGCCATTCTCGGCACCATCATCGGTTGCATCATCATGTCGCAGTCCATCTCGATATATACGCAGATAGGCATAATCCTCCTGTTGGGACTTTCGGCCAAGAACGCCATACTTATTGTCGAATATGCCATCGACTTCCGCAAGCAGGGCAATGACATACGACAGGCCGCGCAGGATGCGGGCTCGATACGATTCCGCCCCATCATGATGACCGCTCTGGCCTTCGTATTCGGCGTCATGCCCATGCTTTTTGCTTCGGGCGCAGGGGCGGCATCGCGTGTGGCTCTCGGTACGGCGGTTGTCTTCGGCATGGCCATAAACGCAGTTGTGGGCACGCTGTTCGTGCCGGGGTTCTGGGAATTGCTGGAATCATTCAAGGAAAAATATCTCTCGAGATTGTTTGCCGACACAGACAAGAAGGATTGATACAGACTTCTTCGGCATCACATATACAAGTCGGGCGTATTGCATAACCCTATGCAATACGCCCGACCTGATTTTTGTTATGGATTATTATCCATTTGTTGATATTTTATAGAATTTTTTATGTAATTTTGTGCAAAATATAACCAATCACTAAACGTCTAACATTTTAATAGCTATTAATGGTAAAAAATCTACTTTTTTGCTGCGCTTTGGCCGCTCTTGCCGGCACGACAGTTCAGGCTCAGAACAAATCGTATTTCTCAAATGATTTCGGAGAGGTAAACGGTGTCTCCGACAATGGTCGCTTTGTCGCCATAGGCGACATCGAGCTGAACAAGGCCTATCTGTGGGATTCGACCAATCCCGATGTCTTCACCGACATCTCGGTCGTATCAGACCCCACGGCCAACGTCCCCTCGGCACAGCTCGTCATCGGCACTCAGGCATACGACGTGACCGACGACGGGTCGATCGTCGTCGGAATGGTCCAGTATGCCGACGGACACTCGGCCGGCGCATACTACAAGGACGGCAAGTGGAATCCCCTGCCCCTGCATGCAGCATCGCTCAACACGAACGTCGCCATCGCGGTGACACCCGACGGCAAGACCATCGCCGGATATTCGTTCATATCCGACCCGACGTCCGAAATCGCGGGCCGCTACTATCCCGTCCAGTGGATACTCGGCAACGACGGCACATACGAGCTCCACGCCTACACCAACATCAATCTGCCCGACCATCAGGGATTCATACCCCTGACACAGACACCCGACGGAAAAGTCATCGCCGGTACGGTCTATTGCAGCATCCAGAGCAATATCCCCGCGCTCATAGTCGACGGTCAGCTCAAGATTTTCAACGAGCTCACCGAGACCTCCGAGCCTTGGATCTATAAAGGTAAGTATTATTGCGGCACCGACCCCGAGACCGGCAAGCAGATCTGGAGCGAAGACCCCAACGACCCCCGCATCGTATTGTTCACCGAGACATATATCGACGGATACAAGGACTCCGAGATAGCCGTCGAGGGCACGCTCACGAGCTGCGACGACAAAGGCAACTTCTATGGCATGAGGACGCTGATAAGCAACGTCGACGAGGAAGGCAACGCCACGCTCACCAAGGGCGCCACGATCTATAATGTCAACACCGACACATGGACCGACAATTTCGACATGTCGTTCTATACCTGCGGCGTCGGCGACCAACTCCTCTTCGCCAACAACTGCATCGTGATGGTCGACGGCAAGAAGCGCTATCTCGACGAGGAGTATTCGATCAACTCGACCCGCCCGCTGGCCGGCATCAACAAGATCTCGGCCGACGGCAAGGTGCTCGGCGGCATGTCATACGAGGTCAACGAGGCTACGGGCGAGAACCAGTATTTCCCCTTCGTCACCGTGACCGATGGCGCCTTCTCGGGCATCAAGGAGACATTCGGCGGCATGGAGCGTGTATCGTTCATCGTGTCTGCCGGAACCATCGAGGTGCGCAATGCCGAGACAATGAACGTCTACGACCTCAATGGCCGACTCGTGGCCTGCGGCAAGACAGCATCCGTGGCTCCCGGCATCTATGTGGTCAAGGCCGGCGAGGTAACAGCCAAAATTTCCGTTAGATGAGGCTGACCGCCATATTATTGTCACTGACATCCGTCATGGGCATGACAGCCGCCGTGACACCTTACAGGGTGAATCTGGACTCGGGTGTCATGCCTGCGGATGTGTCGGTGGCAAACGAAAACTCGCTCCTGCCAAACGCATCGGGATACAAGCGCGGCTGGACAGATCAGGGCTGGACCGTAGACCGTTACGGCAACCGCGGATATGTGGCGGTGTCTCCGACATTCACGGTCGTCATCGACGAGGATGGCCATACGGGCCCTGTCTCGCCGAGTCGTAATGTAATGAGACTCCCCTCTCTGAGCATCTCGGCTGGCGATTTCCTGAGCTGGCACGCGGTATCATCGCACCCCGATTTTCCCGAGGCATATCGCGTCGAGGCCACTGTCGACGGCGTCAGCACCGTACTCTTCGAGACAGAGGCCGAGAATGCAGTCTGGACACCGCGCATGGTCGACCTGTCTGCACTTGCTGGCAAGGATGCCGTGATTTCGTTTGTCTGCGTCAGCGAGAACAGATACATGCTCGCCATCGACGACATCGAGGTCGGACAGCCACAGGGCATGTCGCTTGTTTCCGATGACCGGACGGAGATATACCACGGTCCGGAGGCCACGACGCCGGTCACGGTTTCCGTCCTCAACAGCGGTGCCCCCATCTCGGGTGGCAAAGTGGTGTTTTCCGTAGACTCGGAGTCTCTTGGCGAAATTCAGGTCTCGGAACTTTGGCATCCGGGCGAGACGCGGGAATTCGAATTTGAATTGCCACTCGAACTCAACCGCCGCACGGAGTATGAGGTCTCCTATCTTCCCGCCGATGGCGGCGAGAGCGTCAGGCTGAGCTCGAAAACTCTCTACAGCTCGAATTTCAAGAAGAAACTCGTCGTGGACAAAGGCACCGGCATGTGGTGCGTCAACTGTCCCGAAGGGATTCTTGACATCGAGAACATCGAACGACAGTTCGGCGAGAGCCTTATACCCCTCGACACCCATACCACGTCGGGCAGCGAGAGCAGCGACCTGCTGGCAAACCCGGATTATTTCAGCTCGCTCGGCTTCAGGTCCGTACCTTGGATGATGCTTAACCGCATCAAGAACTCATCGGCGTCAAACACGCAGCAGTTCCCCAACTTCTATTTCAAACCCGTTACACTTGACCTGCATGTCTCGGGTATTGATAAAGAGGGCGATGGAGCCACCCGTGTTTATGTATCTGTGTCGGCCTCCGAGAACATGGACAACTCGACAGACCGCTATAGAATAGGCTATGTGCTGACGTCGGACATCTACAGGCCCGATGATTACAGATACTTCCAGCGCAACGGATCGACCAAGGTTACATCAGACAGATTCTACTATCTGCCGAGCCGAATCCCTGCCCCGCTCTGCGTATTCCACAACGTGACCCTCACTTCACAGACCGCCTTCGACGGCATCAAAGGGAGCCTCCCCGCAACTGTCTCGGAGAATGCGACAGTCGAATACAAACTGAGTTTCGACAAGCCGGAAATGGTCGACAACATCGACGATGTCAGGGTCGTGGCCTATGTGCTTGACACCGAGACAGGCGAGATACTCGCGGCAGACGCCCTGAAAGTCGCGGACGGCGATATTTCGGGCATCCGAGATGTCGCAGCCGACAATGCCACCTGCAGCATCAGCGTCACCGCAGACGGCGAAATAGTACTCGACTTCGCGAAGCCTGCAGCATATCGCCTCGAGATATTCTCAGTTGACGGCAGGAAATGCGTGTCGACATACGGCGAAGAGTCTGCCCGGGCAGTCCACCGCTTCAATCAGGCCAAAGGCATGTATATCGTCAGGGTGACTGCCGACGGCAAGCAGGTTTGTCGCAAGGCCGTTTTATAAAATACCAATCAAACCATACAAATCATTATGAAAAAACTGCTTATGTCACTTGCACTGTCGGCCATGACAGCCCTGTCAGTGTCGGCGGCACCTTCATTCGAGAATTTCGTCACGGACCCGGATCAGGGTGTCGTGACCGAAATATCAGACATCACGGTGATATTCCCGGGATGCGAGAAGATCGAGATCAACGTCAGCGATGCCATCTATCTTATCGGTTCAGACTGGGAAGAGGTGCCCGGCTCTCTCATGAACGCAGACAATGTGCTGATGTTCGTGCCCGAATCGACCATCACTGATGCCGGCGAGTATATACTGTGCATCGGCGAAGGCGCGCTCAAGGGCACCGATGCCGAAAACAATACCGCCGACAACAGCACCGACATCTTTGTCTCCTATACCATAGAAGGCGGCTCGCAGGGTGGCGGCGGCGAGGTGAACTATCTCGGATATACAAGCGACCCTGCCGAGGGCGAGGTGGAATCCCTCTCGACCATCAAGGTCACCTTCCCCAACATCTACGATCTGGACTTCAATTCTAAGGGCTCCATCAACGTGACCCGCAACGGTGTCGCCATTGACGGCATCAACGTGAAGGGTGGCTCGGAACTCATCGTGACACTCCCCGCCTCCACCACGGACCCCGGCACGTACGCCCTCAACATCCCTGCCGGCAGCTGCTGCGGATTCGACAAGTCTTATTCCAACTGGCTTGACAACCCCGAAGACATCTCGCTGACTTGGGCCATAAAGAACAGCGCCGATGCCGTTGACTTCACATATTCTGTCAGCCCTGCAAACGGATTTGTCACCGCATCGCTGGCCGAGACCGTAGTATCTTTCGATGCGCTGACAAGCGTATCGGCTACTGAGAATGCCGCTGTCATCACGCTCGACGACCGCACCCTTGAGGCTGTCAACTACAGCATCTCCGGCGGAGAGAAAGAGAATCAGATCAAGGTGACATTCTCGCCCGCCATCACCGCCGAGGGCAGCGACATCGCCGTAAAGATACTCTTCCCCGCCGCATCGCTGACAGGCGTTCAGGGCGAGGCCACAGGCACCAACACATCCGAGATAGAGGTTGGCTATACAGTCGTGCCCACCGTTGTCTACGATCTGTCGCTGGCTCTCAGCTCGCCCACCAAGCCCAATGCAAACGGCGAGATCAGTGCCGAAAAGCAGTTGACATCATTCTTCTTCATGGCCGACGCAGCCGGTCTCGTACCTGACGAAACCACCGAGCCCAACGTCACCATCAAGGAGGTGAACGGAGATTTCGAAGCCTCTGCAATACTCAAGAAGGCATTCGGCCTCGACGGCACCAAATCATACTTCTCGGCCGAGTTCCTGCGCGAGCCCTCTTATAACGGCGAATATGTCATCACCATCAATCAGGGCGCGTTCGGCAACGAGCTCTGGGAGTCTGACCACAACCTCGGACAGTCGAATGCGGCTCAGACTCTGAGCTTCACCCTCGTCGACGGCAACGACCGCCTGAAATATACGCTCGAGCCCGTCGAAATAACTCCCGCCGAGGGTACATACGGCAAGGGTTCTGACTTCGCCGCCATCACCTTCAAGTTCGACACTCCCGACGTGAGCCTCTCTGACGCCACCGTGATATATGCCACACTCGCAGGCAAGGATGTCGATTTCAGAAGCGAGGGCACATTCGTCAGCAACGGCGACGGCACGTTCACCGTGACATTCACCGCCTCCACTGCCGACGGCACATATCTCTTCAGTGTCCTTGCGGGTGCATTCAGCGCCCCCGGCGGTCTTCTCAGCCCCGCCATCAGCCGCGAGTACAAGCTCGAGGGCAACTCGGCCATAACCGAGATCGAGGCCGACGATGCTGCCAAGACCGTCTACAACCTTCAGGGCATGCCCGTCAACGGCACCCTCAGACCCGGCAACATCTACATCATCAACGGCAAGAAAGTGCTTGTGAAATAAGCGCATCTAAAATCCCGTAAAACAAATCGGCCTGACGTCCAATCCCGGATGTCAGGCCTTTTTTATGTCGTCTGCCGTCACGGCTAAATACAGAAACGCCTCCGCGGGTTGCGCGGAGGCGTTTGTTCTGGTCTGTGTCCGAAGTGATTACTTGCGGATACCGAGCTCTTTCTGGGCGATGATGGCACGGTAGCGGTTGATGTCCTTGCGGATCAGGTAATCCAGAAGGCGTCGACGCTTACCAACGAGAGCCTTAAGAGCGCGAGCGGTCGTATAATCTTTGTGATTTGCCCGAAGGTGTTCGGTCAAATGAGCAATACGGATGGAGAATAATGCAATCTGTGCTTCAGGTGAGCCAGTGTCAGTCTTGCCCTTACCGTACTTCTCAAAGATTTCTACTTTTTCATCAGAGTTCAAATGCATTGAGACAGATGTTTAAAGTGGGTGAATATTGAGATTGGTTGCTATAAATGAGCGTGCAAAAGTACTCATTATTTCCGACGTATGCAACTGTTTTTAGTAATTTTTTGTAATTTTGTGACATGATTCTAACATTTCATTGCTTATGACACGCGAATGGACCACCATAAAGGAGTATGAAGACATCCTTTTCGAGCGCTTCGGGCGCATTGCCAAGATAACCATCAACAGGCCCAAGGTATACAACGCCTTCCGCCCGCAGACCAATACCGAGATGCTCGATGCGATGGCTTATTGCCGCTCGTGCCCCGAGATCGGCGTAATCATCCTCACCGGCACGGGCGACAAGGCATTCTGCTCGGGCGGCGACCAGCACTACAAGGGTGCGGGCGGCTATATCGACGCCGACGGCACTCCCCGCCTCAACGTACTCGAGCTGCACCGCGCCATACGCTCGATACCAAAACCTGTCATCGCCATGGTCAACGGATATGCCATCGGCGGAGGCAACGTGCTGAACGTAGTGTGCGACCTCTCGATAGCATCCGAGAATGCCATCTTCGGACAGACAGGCCCCAAGGTTGGCAGTTTCGATGCCGGTTTCGGCTCGTCATACCTTGCACGCTGCGTCGGACAGAAGAAAGCACGCGAGATCTGGTATCTCTGCCGCCAGTACTCTGCCAAGGAGGCGCTCGAGATGGGCATGATCAATGCCGTAGTGCCCCTCGAACGGCTCGAGGACGAGACCGTAGAGTGGTGCGAGACCATCCTGAAACGCTCGCCCATGGCGATCCGCATGATCAAGCGCGCGCTCAATGCCGAGCTCGACGGTCAGGCTGGCCTGATGGAGTTTGCCGGAGACGCTACCCTGCTCTATTATCTCATGCCCGAGGCTCAGGAGGGCAAGAACGCATTCCTCGAGAAACGCGATCCCGACTTCGGTCAGTTCCCGATGTTCCCCTGATGCTCCGCGCCGCTTGGAGCCGCTACAGGCTCGACTTCAGATTTCTCGCAGTGACCTCACGGGATTCCATGAGGCACAAGGACACATATTATATCAAGGTATGGGACGACCGCACTCCCGATGTCTTCGGCATCGGCGAGGCGGGGCTGTTCCGCGGACTCAGCTGCGATGACAGGCCCGGATATGAGGAGAAACTCGCCGCCACTTGCGCCGACCCTGCCGGTTGCGGCGACCTGTCAGAGTGGCCATCCATCAGAATGGGTCTGCATTGCGCCATGCTGGACCTTGCCCGCGGTGGCCGACGCATTCTCTATCCTTCACCATGGGCCGAGGGCAGATCGTCACTGCCCATAAACGGTCTGGTATGGATGGGGTCGGAGCAGGAGATGGTCGACAGAATACTCGAGAAACTCAGGCAGGGATTCAGGTGCATCAAGATCAAGATTGGCGGTATCGACTTCGACCGCGAGATTGCCATGCTGCAGGCGTTGCGTCGCGTGGCACCCGAGGCCGAGCTGCGGCTCGACGCCAACGGTGCCTTTACGCCCGACAACGCCCTCGGTCGTCTGGAACGGCTTGCCACGTTCAACATACACTCCATCGAACAACCGATCAGGCAGGGACAGTTGGCCGACATGGCCCGAATTTGCCGCGAATCGCCCATCCCGGTCGCGCTCGACGAGGAACTGATAGGTGTCGGCGAGAAGAATGCCGCCGAGTTGCTTGGCGAGATCAAGCCGACATACATCATCCTCAAGCCCACTCTTATCGGAGGATTCGAGGCCGCCGAAAAATGGATTGAAACCGCCCGCGCCATGAACATAGGCTGGTGGGCGACGTCGGCACTCGAGAGCGACATCGGCCTCAACGCCATAGCCCAATGGACTGCGTCGCTCTCTCCCGACATGCCTCAGGGACTCGGCACGGGTCAGCTGTATGACAACAACATACCCTCGCCACTCTGCCTCGAAGGTGACAGACTGAAATATAACCCCGAACGCGAATGGAAGATACCCGCCCTCGAATGGTCCTGACCCCCGAGGCCGAGGCTTTTGTGGACGAGTGGCGTTCGGCCCGGCCATACGTCGTCGCCCACACCTCAGGCTCGACGGGCAAGCCCAAGGAGATAAGACTGCTCAAGGATGACATGCGGCAGTCGGCCCGCGCCACGCTCGACTATTTCGGTCTCGGCAGCGGGTCCCTGTTGCTGTTGCCCTTGGAGCCGACTTACATAGCAGGCAAGATGCAGATAGTCCGCGCCATCGAGGGTAGATGCGACATCATTGCCGAACATGCCTCGTCCATGCCGTTCAAGGAATCCGTCACTATCCCCGAGTCGTCGATGATCGCCATAGTCCCGGGGCAGATAGAAGGCCTCATGCAATCGCCTATTTTTAATAAGATAGGCACGATCATCGTGGGTGGAGCACCGACCCCGCCACACCTTGAGCGGAAACTGATCGAGGCCGGAGCAAATGCGTTTGCCACATACGGCATGACCGAGACATGCAGCCACGTGGCCCTGCGCCGTTTCGGCGAGGAGATGTTCAGGGGGCTGCCCGGATTCAGATTCTCGACAACGGACGAGGGGTGCCTCGTCATCGAATCCGACAGTATGTCTTTCGGGCGGCTGGTCACCAACGACATCGTTGAACTTGTCGACGGAGGCTGTTTCAGGTTTCTGGGACGGCGTGACAACGTGATAAACTCGGGAGGCATCAAGATTCACCCCGAGGAGATAGAGCGGCTCCTGCAGCCGATTGTCCCCCATCCCTTTACCGCATACATAACCTCGCGGCCCTCTGAAAAATGGGGCGAGGAGGCCGTAGTCATCACCGATTGTCCCGGCCTGACGGCCGATGCGGTATCCGAAGCACTCGACTCGCTGCCACACAGGATTCACCCAAAGGCGATTATCTACAAATCCGAGATTCCACGCACCGCATCGGGCAAAATTATACGCGAAAAGGTGAGAGAATGACGTAATTTTAGCGTATATTTGCAAAAAATCTAATAACAATGGATATTCGTGCGACAGAACAGCAAAGTTTCAAGGGCCTCGGCTGGAAGGTCATACTGCCTGTCGCCATCGGCATAGGCGTAGTCGCGTGGCTGTTCAGGCGCGAGTTCAGCGTCGAGGTCTGGCAGTCGATACACTGGAACACCCACGTCGTCCTGTGCATACTGCTGGCCATATTCTTCACCATCGGCCGTGACTTCGGCATGGCGCTGCGCTTCAGGATGCTCACCGACAATCAGCTGGGCTGGTGGCAGGCCGTCAGGGTGACCCTGTTGTGCGAGTTCACGTCGTGCGTCACGCCGACAACCGCCGGAGGCAGCGCCCTCGGCATGATATTCCTGAATCGCGAGGGCATATCTTTCGGACGCGCCACGACGCTGATGATGACCACCCTGCTGCTCGACGAACTGTTTTTTGTACTCTCTATACCGGTGGTCATGCTGATCATACCATACGGCAACCTGTTCGGATTTGACCACACGGCATTCAGCACCGGGCTCCAGACCGCGTTCTGGATAATATACGGACTGATTGTGGCTTGGACGCTCGTACTGTTCGCGGGCATCATAGTCAAGCCGCGCAGCATGCACATTGCCATCAACAAGCTCTTCTCGTTCAGATGGCTGCGCAGATGGCGCGAGCGGGCCGACATGCTCGGCAGGGACATGGAGATGACCGGCGCCGACCTGCGCAAGAGACCCCGGGGATGGTGGTTCAGGACATTCGGAGCCACCGCGCTGTCTTGGATGTCGAGGTTTCTTGTCGTCAACGCCCTGTTCCTCGGATTTGTCCCCGCGGCGTCTCAGGCCGTCGTGCTTGCGCGACAGTTTGTCGTTTGGGTCATACTCACCGTCACGCCCACCCCGGGCGGTTCGGGCGTCAGCGAATGGCTCTTCACCACATATTACGGAGACCTCATAGATTCAGCCGGCATGGCCCTGATACTTGCCCTGTTCTGGCGAATCATATCATATTACATTTTCCTGATAACAGGCGCCTGCATAATCCCCTCGTGGCTCAGACGCGGATTCAAAAAAACCAAGAGACAATGACACGCCTTCTCCTGCTCTTCATCTCACTGCTCGGTGCTTTCGTCCCGGCCTTGGGCAATACCAATGTTTACATGCTGCGTCTCGACGACGAAATCGGCTCAAGCACTTGGCACTATACCCGTCAGGCGCTCGACGAGGCCGCAGACCGCAACGCCGACATGATCGTGGTGCACCTCAACACCTATGGCGGCTCGGTGGTACATGCCGACTCGATACGCACCGCACTGCTCAACTCGCCGCTGCCGGTCGTGGCTTTCGTCGACAACAACGCAGCCTCGGCGGGCGCGCTGATAGCTCTGGCATGCGACACCGTCGTGATGCGAGGTGGTGCCACCATGGGTGCCGTGACGGTGGTCAACGGAGCCGACGGCGCGGCCATGCCCGACAAATACCAGTCGTACATGCGCGCCATTATGCGCTCGACAGCCGAGAGGCACGGCAAGACCGCCGACGGCAACTGGCGCCGTGACCCGCTCATAGCCGAGGCTATGGTTGATTCGCGCGTGCAGGTGCCGGGACTCATTGACTCGACCCGCGTACTCACGTTCACCACCGACGAGGCCCTCAAGTGGGGTTATGCCGACTCAAAGGCCGAGTCCGTGCCGGAACTGCTCTCGCAACTCGGCGTCAAGGACTATGTCATCGAGCAATACAACCCCACGTGGACCGACCGCCTGATAGGATTCTTCACGTCTCCGGCGGTTCAGGCCATACTTATCATGGTCATCGTGGGAGGCATATACATGGAGCTCCATACCTCGGGCATGGGATTCCCTTCGGCCGCGGCACTCATTGCAGCCGTGCTCTACTTCCTGCCCATCTACATCACGGGCATTGCCTCGTCATGGATAATACTACTGTTCGTGGCCGGCCTGATACTGATTCTGCTCGAGATATTCGTTGTGCCGGGATTCGGAGTCACGGGCATCTCGGGCATAGTGTGCATCTCGGCGGCACTCATACTCGGATTGATAGAGAATTACACGTTCACCGTCAGCCACGCATCCGCCACGGCGGTATGGTGGTCGGTTTGCATATTCCTCGCCGGCATAATTCTGGCCATCCTACTCGTCTGGTACCTGACATCATCGCACGGTCCGAAATGGGTAAGACGCCACACCGACCTGACAAAAGAACTGCGATCGGACGAGGGTTTCATCGGCGTGGACATGCAGCCTGTATCATACATCGGCCTGTCGGGCACGGCGATAACCGACATGCGCCCGTCGGGCAAGGTGGAAATTGACGGTGAGAGGCTCGATGCAGTCTCGACCGAGGGTTTCATCCACGCCGGGACAAGGGTTAAGGTGACGAAATATGAAAACGCCCAGATCTATGTCAGGGAATATTGACGCCGTCGGCATTATCCCGGCCAGATGGGGCTCGTCAAGGCTCCCCGGCAAGCCGCTTGCGATGATCGGGGGCATGACTATGATCGAACGTGTCTGGCGTAGGGCGAAACGCGCCCTGCCGCGGGTTGTCATAGCCACCGACGACGAGCGCATAGCCACGGCAGCCGAAAGATTCGGAGCCGAGACGGTGATGACATCACCCGACTGTCCCAACGGAACGTCGAGGGTACTCGAGGCCTATGGCAAAACAGGCCGCGGCGAGAAGATAATCGTCAACATACAGGGTGACGAGCCATTTGTCGACCCCGACACAATCCTCGGCACAGCACGACTACTGATTGACAATGCCGAAGCGGACATAGCCACCTCGGCGACTCTCTTCAGGGGCACCTACGACGACCTTGCAGACCCCAACAGAGTCAAGGTCACGGTCGACAGCCGCGGACGGGCCATCTGTTTCAGCCGATCGGTGATACCTTTCGTCCGAGGCATCGAACCCGAAAAATGGCCCGAGATGCATCGGTATTACATCCACACAGGGCTCTACGCATATCGCGCCGATGCTCTTGAGCGACTTGTCCTGATGCCAGAAACGCCCCTCGAGCGTTGCGAGAGGCTCGAACAGTTGCGCTGGCTCGAAAACGGCGAGCGCATAATGGTATCGCTCTCCGAAAGCCGCCCGCATATCGCCGTCGACACGGCCGAAGACCTCGACAAGGCGGTTGCGGCTCTTGGTAGATTCGGCGAAATTGATTAACTTTGCCTGTCACATCATGCCTTATATCGAAAACTGAAAGAATGAAACAAGTTAAAGATTTCAAAGTCACTCATTCACAGCACTACAATGACCTATATTCGCTGATCAGAGTAACTCCCGCCGACGGCTCGCACCTGCCCGAGATGGATCCCGGACAATTCGTGCAGATTGCCGTCGAGACACCCGGCGTCTTTCTGCGCCGTCCCATCTCTGTCAACGATGTCGATACTGAATCAAACACCCTCGACCTGCTCGTGCGCCGTGCCGGCAAAGGCACTTCGGCCCTCATCACGCTCAGCGAGGGGGACATACTGAACATACTGCTGCCGCTCGGCAACGGGTTCACCGTTGACGCCCCCGAACAGTCGGGCCGTCTGCTCCTCGTAGGTGGCGGCGTAGGCGTGGCACCGTTGCTCTATCTGGGCCGCGTGCTTCGCAAGAACGGCCTGCAGCCCGAGTTTCTGCTCGGAGCTCGCAGCGGCTCGGACGTGCTGCGACTCGACGACTTCAAGTCGATAGGTCCAGTTCATGTCTCGACCGAAGACGGCTCGATGGGCGAGAAAGGTCTCGTGACCGCACATTCGGTCTGGAACAGCGACATTGCCCGCATATATTGCTGCGGCCCCGGCCCGATGATGAAGGCCGTGGCGGCTCTGGCCAAGCAGAAAGGGACAGACTGCGAGGTCTCGCTCGAAAACATGATGGCCTGCGGTCTCGGCGCCTGCCTGTGCTGTGTCGAGAACACCGTTCAGGGCAATCTCTGCGTCTGCACGTACGGCCCGGTATTCAACATCAACATGCTCAACTGGTAAAATCAAAATGGCTAATCTTTCTGTAAAAATAGGCTCGCTCGAGCTCAACAATCCCGTGCTCACGGCATCGGGAACTTTCGGCTACGGAATGGAATTCGAGCCGTTTATCGACCTCAACCGTCTGGGCGGATACATCGTCAAGGGCACCACCCTCAATCCCCGCGAGGGCAATCCCTATCCCCGCATGGTCGAGACCCCCTCGGGCATGCTCAATGCCGTCGGACTGCAGAACAAAGGCGTGGACTATTTCATCGAGAACATATATCCCTATATCTCCGAGAGATACACCTCGCACCTCATAGTCAATGTCTCGGGCGCCAAGGTCGAGGACTATGTCGAGACGGCCCGCCGCCTCAATGCGCTCGACAAGGTCAGCGCCATCGAGGTCAATATCTCGTGCCCCAACGTAAAGGAGGGCGGCATGGCCTTCGGCACGACCACAAAGGGCGCGGCCGAGGTGACCAAGGCAATCCGTGCCGCATACGACAAGACACTGATTGTCAAGCTCTCGCCCAACGTGACCAGCATCGCCGACATAGCCAAGGCAGTCGAGGCCGAAGGCGCCGATTCGGTCTCGCTCATCAACACCCTCATGGGCATGAGCATTGACGTGGAACGCAGGCGTCCGCACCTGTCGACCGTCACCGGCGGCCTCTCGGGACCTGCCGTTCGACCCGTGGCCGTGAGGATGGTGTGGCAGACCGCCAAGGCCGTCAACATACCCGTCATTGGCCTCGGCGGCATCATGAACGGCCGCGACGCCATCGAATTCATGCTGGCCGGCGCCACTGCCGTCGAGCTGGGCACTGCCAACTTCATAGACCCCGCCGTGACGATGAAGGTGATAGACTTCATGGACGATTATTGCTCGAGACACGGCATCAAGGACATCAACGAAATAATCGGTTGTATATGAAACCTCTCTGCATGGCGCTCGCAGCCACGGCCATTCTGTGTCTTTCGGCATGTTCGAAACTCTCTGACGAGGCCAAGGCCATCGTGGGCACGTACTATAACACCGAACTCTCGCAGACCGAGCCGGTGATGGAACTGCGCGCCGACGGCACATGCCTCGTGCGCGCCATCAGGCCGGGAGTGCTCACATACAGCGTCGAGGGCACATGGAACGTCATGGCCGACTCGCTGAAGATGGAGCTGAACCCGTCGACCCTCGTCTGCGAGGGCGACTCGCTGCTCGTGGGACGCATCCCCGAACGCTATGCCAGCAAGATCATAGACCACAACGACTTCAACCTGCAGCTCGAACAGGGTGGCGCGACATATCTCTATCAGCGTCACGCAAGATAACACATCCTCTGCCTCTCAACTCCACAGACAATGAATCCAGCAAGTCTTCTCAGACCCCTACTCCCTCTCTTCGCCGCCGCGGTGGCTCTGACCTCATGCGATTCGCACAGATCGGTATCCGAACAGGTCGCCGAGGCCGAAATGGCCATGGTCGGCTTTGATGTCGCCACCACAAGACAGATATGCGACAGAATAATGACCGACTCGGTGGCCCGAGGCTCGATCACGGCCACTGAACTGGCCCGCCTCTCGATACTCTACATGCAGCTCAACGAGATGACCGACGACCACGAGGCTGTCGACCTCGCGGCAGACTGTTTCCGCGAGGCGTTTCAGGAAAATGCCGACTCGGCCAGAATCTTTTACGAGAACCTCCCCGTGTCGCTCGACAAGTATGTCATGACGCTATCCTCGATAGTCCACTCGATGGACAATCCCAAGCAACTCGAGGGATTCAGCGAGGGCAATCACGAGTTTGCAGATTCAATCGCCAACGAAGCCGAATAAACCGCAATGGACTGGAAAGACATTCTCAGCCAAAAAGTTGAGTCAGGCGAACTTACCCGCGAGGACTCGACTCCCGAGCCCGTCGCACAGGGCCCCGAGGCCAAAGACACCCTGCATGTCGTGATAGACCGCAAGGGGCGCAAGGGCAAGACCGCCACGATTGTCGAGGGTTTCACCTGCCCCGACGACGAGGTGGCCAAGATTGCCTCTCGCCTCAAGACCCGGCTCGGCACGGGAGGATCGTCGCGCGGAGGCGAGATACTGATACAGGGCGACGTGGCCGACAAGGTGCGCGGCGCGCTGAAAGAGATGGGATTCAAGGTCAAATGATAAGCATCTACAAGGCTTCGGCCGGATCGGGCAAGACGTTCACCCTTGCCCGCGAATACATCAAGCTGATACTCGGACGCAAGGGTGAGGATGGCCGATACCGCCTGCGCCGTCCGGGCAGTCAGCCGTTGCACGGATCCGTGCTCGCCATCACCTTCACCAACAAGGCGACCGAGGAGATGAAGGGGCGCATAATCCACGAGCTGGCCGTCATAGCCGGCGCCGAGAAAGGCTGGACCGAGCCCAGCCCGCACCAAGAGAAACTGTGCGAGATATTCGGTTGTTCGGCCAAACAGCTTGCCGACGTGGCCCTCGAGTCGCTGAAAGAGCTGCTCTACGATTTCAACCGATTCAATGTCAGCACCATAGACTCGTTCTTCCAGATGGTGTTGCGCTCGTTTGCCCACGAGGCCGAAGTCTCGGGCTCGTACGAAGTCGAGCTCGACGACCGCGGCGTCATTGCCATGAGCATCGACAATCTGCTTCAGGACCTCAACCACGCCCGTCAGACCAAGGAATCACAGCGGCTCATCGAGTGGCTGACCCGCTTCATGACCAAGCTGATCGAGGACGGCAAGTCGTTCAACATCTTCAACCGCTCCTCACAGGTACACGAGGACCTCATCACGTTCATAGCCGACATATCGGACGACACGTATCGCGACAACGAGAAACGCATCATCGGCTATCTTTCGGACCCTGCGAAATTCGACACCTTCAGGTCGATGCTCGAGGGCAAAATCAAGAACATCTGCGACAACACCGCAAACGCCTGCCGTGCGGCGATAGCCGTGATGAAGCGGTCTGACAGCGAGGGCCGTTGCAAGGGCACCGTCCACTCTACCATCGCCACCGCCATACACAACTGGGCGGCGACCGGCTACTATAACACACCCTCACTATCGGCCACCTTGCTGAAAGCCATCGACGACATCGAATCCGCCTATGTCAGCAATGGCCGCACGTCGCCGATCAGGGCAGAGCTCGACCCGGCACTTGGCGACGCACTGCAGGCCATAGGTCAGGGATTCGAGCGCGTCAACATGCTGCGGCTCATATCGTCCAACATCTATCAGATGGGACTGCTGGCCCGCGTGACCGAATATCTCAACCGATACCGCATCGAGAACTCGACCATATTGCTCAGCGACACCAACGCCCTGCTGGCCAAGGTGATCGGTGGCGAGAACTCGCCGTTTCTCTACGAGAAGGTCGGCGTCAGGTTCAACCACTATCTCATAGACGAGTTTCAGGACACATCATGGAGCCAGTGGCAGAATCTGAATCCCCTCATAGAGGAGAGCCTGTCCGAAGACCACGACAACCTTGTCATCGGCGACGAGAAACAATGCATCTACCGTTTTCGCGGCAGTGACCCAACGCTGCTCCACACGCTCGACAGTCAACACGCAGGTCGTGCTGAAGTGCATGGCGAGAGCATCGAGGAGAATACCAACTGGCGCTCGTCGGCATCAGTCATAAGATTCAACAACACCCTGTTCAGCGCGCTGGCATCCTCACAAGATTTCTCGGACATATACTCCGGAGTGGCCCAGCAGGTGTCGGGCAAGCACCTCGACCATACCGGTTATGTCAACTTCAGGGTATTCGAGGGTCAGCGCGGCAGCGACGAGGCTGACGAGCTTGCCCTCGACAACCTCACCGAGCATCTGCGCCGTCAACTGTCATCGGGCTACAGGCCCGGCGACATAGCCATACTGGTCCGCACTTGGCGCGAGGGGGAGAAAGCCATCACCCACCTCGAGAGGGTCAAGGCCGAGGACCCGGATTTCCCCTCGTTCAACATCGTGTCAGACAAGTCGCTGCTCATCTCGCGCTCGGCGGCCGTCATGCTGATCGTGAGCCGCCTGCGCTACCTCTCGGCCATCGAGTTCACGCCCCGCCATCACAAGAAGAGCCGCCGCGAGATAGCCCGCGTGCTCAACGATTTCGAGGATGCCTTCGCACGCCTCTCGTCAGCCTCCGAGGCTCTGGCCGAGGCGCTTGAGAAGATGGAGCGACGCAACAGCGAGGACGCGACCGAGGTGCAACCGACCGAAGCGCCCGACGAGGCCATGACCGGGCTTGATCTCATATCGCTTGTCGAGACAATAATCGCCACGGTGGTCCCCACAGAGAATCGCGAGCGCGAGGGTGTGTTCCTGACGGCTTTTCAGGACATGGTTGCCGATTTCGTCTCGAAAGGGCGCGCGGACATTCGCGCATTCCTGCAATGGTGGGACGAGAAGGGACAGAACACCTCGGTGGCCGGTGCGGACGACCCCTCTGCCCTCAACATCTTAACCATACACAAGTCCAAGGGTCTTGAGTTCAAGTGCGTGCATGTGCCCTTTGCAGGCTTCACGCCCAACAACCGTGCCGTGGACCGAGCTTGGTTCGAACTGCCCGAAATCGAAGGTATTCCGGCAGACGTGATGCCTCCGATGATGCCCCTCAACATCACCAAGGCGATGTCGCTGACACCGCTGCGCGAACAGTATGAGGCCTTGCAGCGCGAGAAGCAGCTCGACATGATAAACCTGCTCTATGTCGCCTTGACCCGCGCCGTAGACGAACTGATAGTCGGCGTCAAGTTGGTTACCACGAAAAAAGGTGATTCGGCCAACTCTCTGGCGCAGGTGATTGTCGACTCGATAAGGTCATGCACGCCCGAGTATTGCGCATCGCTCGAAAGGGAACACGGCACCGCCACGGGCAAGAAGAGCCCCTATGCCCCGCTCGTTCTGGGCAATGACGGCGTGCTCGAGCTCGGTGCCCCCACGACCCGTGGCGAGGATTCAGTCAGGAAACACAGTGCCATAATACCGGAGCCCGGCGCCCGAATATCTGAATACGCCGTCGGCGCCGTGTCATCGCCGTGGTCCAAGACCCGCATTTCAGACGAGGATGGCCCGAGCTTGGGCATTGCACGCGAGCGTGGCATATTACTGCACTCGCTCCTGTCGCGCATCACCGCCGCGTCAGACATTGACACGGCATTCAACAAGGCCGCGGAGTCGGAAGAGTTCAGAGGACTCACCCCGAACGAAATGGCCGAGCTGCGCGAAATAATAGATCTCCGCGTCAATGCACCCGAGGTTCAGAAATGGTTCAAGGGATTCAGCCGCGTACTCACCGAGCGCGAGGTCATGACCACCGACGGACAGCTGAAGCGATTTGACAGGGTGGTCTGGACATCGGACGGCGAGATACACTTGATTGACTATAAGTCTGGCGACCAGCCCGCCAAGAGATACCGCAAGCAGATGCGCGACTATCTGGCGTTCTTCAAGTCTATCGGTTATCTCGGGGTCCGCGCCTTCCTCTACTATCTCGACACCGGCAAAATAATCGAAATCGAAGCATGAAGAAGTTTATATCATTCATACTCAGCATCATCATACTCGCCGCCATCGGCACGTCGGCGCTCATGTTCACCGGCAGGTATCAGATCGAACAAGCCCTCGTCTGGAGTTTCGTCATCTCCGCCATCGCCTGCATCGCCTCCGTAATAATGGGCCGAAGAAAAAAATAGGCTGAAAAATTTGGTTTATAATATAAACCTTATTAACTTTGCAGTCGAATCAAGAGCGGAATCGCGCGACCGCTCTTTTTTCAGAGCAAAATGGTTTATAAAATAAACCGAATTTCAAACCACTAAAACTCCATTATTATGGTAGAGAGAAAACTAACTGAAAAAGAGAGTCTCGAGGTCATAACCTCGATGATCGCCCGGACGAAACAGCGCTATATCGGCGATGGCAACATCCTGCTCATGTGGGGCTATCTCGTAACCGCCGTCACGATCCTTGTGTGGATCATGCTGGCCATAACCCGCCAAGAGGCTTGGAACTGGCTTTGGTTCGCCATCCCCGTCATCGGCATCCCCGCCACCATCGTCATGAGTCGGCGCCAAGAAACAAACCACGGCGTGAAGACCTACTCAGACAAGATTACCTCGCGTCTATGGACAATCTTCAGCCTTTCAGAAATTATTCTGTCACTCGTGTGTATTGGCTTTAATGTCATCGCCGGCATCAACTGCTGGAGCGCCATGCTTGCATACACGCTCATCACCGCCCCCGTTGCCGAGATAGCACAAGGACTCATTATCAAGGAGAACTCGCTGACTGCCGGTGGCGTCGTCGGTTTGGCTGCAGGCATCGTCACCATCTGTTGCATTGCAGGCGGGATAACTTTGGGCGCAAACTGGTTCATGCCTCTGTTCATCCTCTCGTTCGTAGCGATGATGGTAATTCCCGGCCACATCCTCAATCATAAGGTTTCCAACAGATGAGAGAACTGAATCCGCTTCTACATTCGCAACTCCGGCTTGCCATAATCTCCATCCTCATGAGCGTGGAGGAAGCTGATTTTGTTTATCTCAAAGAGAAAACCGAATCGACAGCCGGAAACCTTAGTGTCCAGCTCGACAAGCTCTCTGCAGCGGGCTACATATCAGTCGAAAAAGGTATGTCCGGCAAACGTCCGCGGACGGTATGTTCGATAACACCAGCCGGACGCGACGCCTTTGAGGAATATGTCGAGACATTGAAACTTTACCTGCATCTCTAAGCCACCCCGACCGGGTGGAAATACCTCAAAAAAATAGGTTTGGTCCGGCGACAGACCTCATGATCTGACCGGACCAAACCTAATAGTTTATGCGGATTTACCTGTTATTTCTTCTTGAGATACTCTGCGACGGCGTCGGCGATGCGGTCGCCGTCTATGGCGGCAGAGACGATGCCTCCGGCATAGCCGGCACCTTCGCCGCATGGGAACAATCCGCCGACGCGGATGTGGGCCAGTGTCTCGGGATCGCGCGGAACTCGCACGGGCGATGACGTGCGTGTTTCGGCTCCGATCAGCGTGGCTTCGGGGGTGAGGAATCCCTTGTTCTTGCGGTCAAATTCCTTGAAACCCTCCTGCAGCCTGCGGGCAATCCCCTTTGGCAAGAGCCTGTCTATGCGGGCCGGATGTATGCCGGGGGGATATGAGGTCGTGGGCAGGTCGGCCGACGGGCGCGAGTTGACGAAGTCAGTCATTCGCTGCGCGGGTGCGTTCTGCGTATGTCCTGCCTCGTCCCAGAAGGCGCGCTCTATGCGCTCCTGAAAGTGCATCATCTTCAGTATCCTGCCCTCCTCGTCCTCGCCATCGGGTACATCCTCGGGGAGTATCTCGACGACCATGCCCGAGTTGGCCCAGCGGGTATTGCGACCCGAGGGCGACATGCCGTTGACCACAAGCTGACCGTCGGCACTTGCCGCGGGTATGATGAATCCGCCCGGACACATGCAGAACGAGTAGACGCCGCGACCGTCGACGCGGGTAAGCATGGTGTATTCGGCAGCCGGCAGATACTTGCCGCGACCATCCTTCGAATGATAGCGCAGCCTGTCTATGAGCTGCTGGGGATGTTCGAGCCTGACACCGATAGCAAGCCCCTTGGGCTCCATCTCTATCTTGCGCTGCAGCAGCATGCGATAGACATCGCGGGCCGAGTGGCCGGTGGCGAGGATGACAGGTCCGTCAATACGTTCTCCGGCCAATGTCATCACGCCCGTCACGTCTCCGTTGTCATTGACAAGCAGGTCTGTGACACGGGTACCGAAACGCACCTCGCCGCCGCAACGGTTGATGGTCTCGCGCATGGACTTGATCACTCTGGGCAGCTTGTCCGTGCCGATGTGCGGATGAGCGTCAATCAGAATATCCTCGGGAGCGCCGTGCGATGCGAGGACGTGCAGAATCTTGTCGACCGATCCACGCTTCTTTGAGCGCGTATAGAGCTTGCCGTCAGAGAACGCGCCTGCGCCACCCTCGCCGAAACAGTAGTTTGAATCGGGGTCAACGACATTCTCCCTCGAGATGCGGGCCATGTCGACGCGACGCGAATCGACATCCTTGCCACGCTCGAGCACGATAGGGCGTATGCCGAGCTCTATCAGTCGCAGGGCGGCAAAGAGTCCGGCGGGGCCGGCACCGACCACCACCGCCTCGGGAGCCCCCGACGGTAGGGTCGCATAGACAGGCGAATGTATCTCGGGCCCTGTCGAGTCGGGCTCCTCGTCAATCCACACATCTACCGTGAGGTTGACCATCACACGACGCTGGCGGGCGTCGATCGAGCGTCTGGTTATGCGTATGTGCTTTATTCTGTTTACGTCGATACCGAGCTGCGTCGACACGGCCATGCGGAGCACGAGATCCTCGGCAGCGGTGTGCGGATCGACGCGGAGGTCTAATTTTTCTTGCATCTGTCTTGGTTATTTTTCATTTAGTCCCGCCGGGATATAACCGGCCTGTATCTCCATCCTGCGCATCACATGGCGCATCCACCATATCATGGTGACGAGTGCCACGACAAATGCGAGAATATCCGAAGCCGCCATGGATGCCCATACGCCGTCGATGCCCCAGAAGCGCGGGAACACCAGAAGGAACGGCAACAGGAACAGGAGCTGTCGGGTGAGCGAGAGGAATATCGAGAGCTTGGGCTTGCCGACGCTCTGGAAGAAGTTCTGTATCACGATCTGGGCACCGACCACGGGATAGCAGATGAAATAGATCCTGAATCCGTCGCGGGCGATGCGTATGAGGGTCTCGTCGGTGGTGAACAACCGGCTCACCTCGTCGGGGAATGCCTCGCTGAATATCCATCCTGCACTCGTAATGGCGACGCCGAGCCAGATGCCCGAGCGCAGCGTGCGCTTGACGCGGTCGAAACGCCCAGCGCCGATGTTATAGCCGAGAATGGGCTGCATGCCCTGAGTGATGCCGAAGACAATCATCACGAAAAACATCGTGGTGCGGTTGAGTATGCCGTGGGCACCGACACAGAGGTTGCCCTCGTCGCCGCCATAGTCGAGTAGCGCCCTGTTGAGGAAGATGACCACCACGCAGGCGCACACGTTCATCAGGAACGGCGACATGCCGATGGCGTAGATGCGCTTGACAATGGCCAATTTGAGCCAGCTGTTGCCTCGCTTGAAATGTATCGAGCTGTTGCGCGACAGAAAGTGCGACAGCACCCACACGCACGCGGTGAACTGGCCGAATACGGTGGCCCATGCGGCACCCTCGATGCCCCACTCGAGCTTGAATATGAATATCGGGGCACAGACAAGGTTGACGGCCACCGATATGAGGGCCGAGATCATTGCCTTCTTGGGATAGCCCGTGGCTCGCATCAGGTTGTTGAGACCGATGAACACGAAGCCGAGGGGCGTGCCCCAGAGTATGACGCGCATGAACTCGCGCGCGTATGGTATGGTGGCGTCCGTGGCGCCGAAGAAATAGAGTATCGGGTCGAGGAACAGCAACGTGAGTCCGCCGAACACGAAGGCATGTATCAGACAGAGCGTAAAGACGTTGTTGACGACATCGGTGGCGCGCTCAAAGTTTCTCTGTCCCAGAAAGATTGAGCTGATGGTCGCGCCGCCCGCCGCAATCATCATGCAGAATGCAGCAACGAGGTTCATCAGCGGGAAGGTGATGGCGAGTCCGGCGATGGCCATGGGGCCCACTCCGCGCCCGATGAATATCGAGTCGATGATGTTGTACAACGAAGTGGCCACACTCGCTATGATGGCGGGAATGGAATATTGGGCCAGAAGCTTGCCTATTGACTTGCTGCCGAGATCCTCGGTCGATGTGCTTGACGTGACTTTAGCCATAGTTGAATCTGTGATGTGCGGATGTCACGGGAGGTCGGACACCTCCCGGAAAAAGACTCCTCTAATATATAATAATGTGGCTCAAGGCCGAAATGTTCAGGCCATCCTCTCGCGCCACATCTCGATCAGGCGCTCCATGTCGGCAGGGAGCGGGGCGGTGAAGAACATCTCCTCGCCCGTCACCGGGTGGACGAATCCGAGCGTGCGGGCGTGAAGGGCCTGACGAGGGCATGCCTCCATGCAGTCGCGGATGAACTTCTGATAGGCTCCCGAGCGCTCGCCGCGGAGTATCTTGTCGCCGCCATAGCGCGCGTCGCAGAACAGCGGATGGCCCGTATGGGTCATGTGCACACGTATCTGGTGCGTGCGTCCGGTCTCGAGCACGCATTTCACGAGGGCCGTGTGCGTGAAGTCCTCGAGGGTCTCGTAGTGCGTCACCGCATGCTTGCCGTTGGGATCGTCCGAGGGGAGAACGGCCATCTTGAGCCGGTCGCGCGGGTCGCGTCCTATATTGCCCTCTATCCGTCCCGCTTTGGGATCGGGCAGACCCCAGACAAGGGCGACATATTCGCGCTTGGTCGTCTTGTTGAAAAACTGTCTGCCGAGGTGGGTCTTGGCATCGGGCGTCTTGGCCACGACGAGCAGGCCGGAGGTATCCTTGTCGATGCGGTGGACGAGGCCGAGGCGCGGGTCGGTGACGTCATAGTCGGGATTGTCCCTGAAATGCCACGCCAGAGCGTTGACCAGCGTCCCGCTGTAATTACCGTGTCCCGGGTGCACCACCAGTCCGGCGGGCTTGTTGACCACGAGCACCGTGTCGTCCTCATAGACGATGTCAAGGGGTATATCCTCGGCTATGATCTCGAACTCATAGCGGGGACGGTCCATGACAATCTGAATCAGGTCCAGCGGCTTGACCCTGTAGTTAGACTTGACCGGCTTGCCGTTTACCAGAATGCACCCCGCGTCGGCAGCCTGCTGGATGCGGTTGCGCGACGAGTGCTCGAGGCGGGTCACGAGAAACTTGTCGACACGGAGCAACTGCTGCCCCTTGTCGGCCACGAATCGGAAATGCTCGTACATTCCCTGCGGGTCCTCGCTCTCCGAGGTCTCGGCGTCAAGTATGTCTTCGTCCTCTGCCATCATTCAAAAAGGTCAAGATGATCGGTTTCGACGACAGCCTCGGTGTCGGCGGCCAGCGAGTCGGTCTCGATGAACTCGGGCATCCCCTCGCCCACCTCAAGCTCGATCGAGGCATTGACGGGCACGCGGGCGCCGGGCATGAGGCGGGCACCCTTGTAGCGCACTCCGACCACGAGGTCCTTGAAGTCGCTGGGCACCCTGCGCTCGACGATGTTGACAATGTCGAGGCCCTCGAGTATCGAGCGTGCCTGACGCAGCGAAATATCAGTCAGCGCGGGCAGCGTGACCATCTTGGGCGAGAATGCATTGATGGTCAGGAAGACCTCGCGACCCTCCTTGACGACCGTGCCGGCCTTGGGGTTCTGTTCTATCACGGTGCCCGGGGCGGTGCGGTTGTCATAGACCGAGTCGGACACGATGCCGACGAGACCCTGCTGCGACAGAGAGCCGACAGCCTTGTCGAACGGCATGGAGCGCACCGACGGCACGGAGATAGTATCGCCGTGGCGGGTCCAGTAGCCCAGCCATACCATGGACAGCCAGAGTATCACGAATCCGGCCACAGCCATCAGCAGCAGATTGAGGAGCAGTTTCTTCATTTTTCGAGTGCTATTTCAAACACGTCGTCAATCGTCCTGACATAGTGGAACTCAACCCCCTCGAGATAGATGGGGCGTATGTCCTCTATGTCTTTGCGGTTGTCGGCGCAAAGTATTATATCAGTGATTCCGGCACGCTTGGCCGCAAGAATCTTTTCCTTGATGCCGCCAACGGGCAGCACCTTGCCGCGCAGCGTTATCTCGCCTGTCATGGCCAGACGGGGCTTGACGGGGATGCCGGTCATGGCCGACAGAATCGAGGTGCACATGGTGATGCCCGCCGACGGTCCGTCCTTGGGGATGGCCCCCTCGGGCACATGTATGTGCAGTTGGCGCGTGTCAAACCATTCGGGCTCGATGCCATAGCGCGAGGCGCGTGCGCGAACAACCTGAGTGGCAATGACGGCAGATTCCTTCATGACATCGCCAAGATTGCCCGTCAGGGTGAGTTTCTCGCCCTTGCCCTGAGTGAACGCGCTCTCGATGAACAGTATCTCGCCGCCCACCGAGGTCCACGCCAGACCCACGGCGACGCCGGGTATCTCGGTCACCTCATAGCGCTCGGGGGTATATCTCTCCACGCCGAGGTATTCGCGCAGCGCATCGGGTGTGACGGTCTGCGAGAATTCCTGCCCGCGCATCTTGCGCAGTATTATCTGACGCACCACTTTGGCTATCTTCTTCTCCAGCTGGCGCACGCCGCTCTCGCTTGTGTATCCCTCGACCATCCTTACGATAGTCTCGGGCGCGAAATCGAAATAATCGGGCTCGAAACCGTTTTCGACGGCAACGCGGGGCACGAGGTGACGCCTTGCTATCTCGACCTTCTCCTCGAGCAGATAGCCCGAGATGTCGATTATCTCCATGCGGTCGAGCAGCGGCTGGGGAATGGTCGAGAGCGTGTTTGCAGTGGCAATGAACAGCACGTGCGACAGGTCATAGTCGACATCGACATAGTTGTCGTGAAAGTGCGAGTTCTGCTCGGGGTCAAGCACCTCGAGCAGGGCCGACGAGGGGTCACCCTTGTAGTCGCTGCCGGTCTTGTCTATCTCGTCGAGCAACAGCACGGGGTTCGACGACCCGGCACGGCGTATGGCGTCGATGATGCGTCCGGGCATGGCACCGATATACGTGCGGCGGTGTCCGCGTATCTCGGCCTCGTCATGCAGGCCACCGAGCGACACGCGCTGATATGGCCTGCCGAGCGAGCGGGCTATGGACTGACCCAGCGACGTCTTGCCCACGCCGGGAGCGCCGACGAGGCAGATGATGGGCGAGCGTCCGCCGGGATTGTTCATCATCACGGCCAACTGCTCGAGTATGCGCTCCTTGACCTTCTCGAGGCCGTAGTGCTCGGAGTTGAGCACCTCCTCGGCCTTGACGAAATCCTCGTTGAGCGCCGTCTCCTTGCCCCACGGCAGGTCTGTTAGCACCTGCAAGTAGGAATACTGGACCGAATAGTCGGGCGACTGCGGATTGAGCCGGCGCAGTTTCTCGACCTCCTTGTCGAATCTCTTGCGCACCTCGTCGGGGAATGCGATGCCGGCGGCCTTGGACTGAAACATGGCGCAGTCATCCTCGTCGCCGAAGAGCTCGTCGCGCAGGGTCTCGAACTGCTGGTGCAACAGCATGTTGCGCTGCTGCTCGTCCATGTTGCGGCGTGTCTTGCGCTGAATCTCGGCCTTGAGCTCGGCCATCTGCTCGTTCTGGGCCAGCAGCGAGAGCAGATACATGGCCCTGTCCTTGATTCTGGCCTTCTTGAGCATCTCCATCTTGTCCTTGACGGAGAATGCCGAGTGCGTGGCTATGAGATTGACCAGCATCACGGGGGTCGGGACATTCTCGATGTTGAACATCAGGTCAGAGAGCTTGTCCTGTTCCTGACGCAATATGTTGAGCGTTATGTCACGAATCTCGGTGGCCATCACGGCAAATTCCTTGTCGGTGGGGCGCGGATTCGCCTCCCTCACCGTCCTCACGGACACGCTCAGGGCTCCGGGTATGGTCTTGCCCATGCCCTCGCCCGTGATTGCGACCTTGCCGCGGGCCGATATTATGGCGGTCTTGGTTCCGTCGGGCAGTTCGAGCGTCTTGACCACATCGGCTATGACGCCGTATTTGTGAAGTGACGATGCAGTCGGATTATCCTCCGACGAGTCCGTCTGGCAGAAAATACCCACGGGTATCCCCTTCTCGGATGCGGTCGTGGCCGTGGCCACCGTAGATTCCCGCCCCATGGTTATGGGGAAAGTGACCCCGGGGAAGAGCACGAGATCGCGCATCGGAATCACCGGAAGGTCTGTCAGATCAGGCTCTTGCGGCTCTCCGCCGCGTTTAAGTTCAAACTGTCCTATCGAGACTATCTTGGTTTCTTCTTTCATACTCAGATTTTGCGACCCCAAAGTTAGCAATTTTTCGGCACATAGGCAATTTTCACGTCACCGTAAATAAGCAAGGCACGAAACAGGCTAAACAATATTTAAAACACCCGTGCAACATCATTGCACACCTACGGCATTACCTTTGCGACATCATCAATAACCACAACCATTCTCTTAACTAAAATCTCTCACGCCATGTTCATCATCTCGCCCCGCGTTGTCAACACCATCAACTCACTCCCCGTTGCAGACCGCGAACCCATCAGCCGCGCCCTGAGCCGCGAGTTCATTCTCGGCGAAGACCCCGAACAGACACTCACGCCCGTACAGTGCATGGTCTATGCCATGATACGCTTCTATGTCAATCAGGACACCGAGCGTGGCCTCGCCGGTGCCGCCTGCGACTCATTCAACCCATGCGGCAGGGCCCTCGGCTGATGATGACGAATAGACACACACCGCATAGCGCCACCCGTCCTCACGCTTACCTACACGAAAGCCCGGCTCGTATGTCACGCCGAGCAGATAGTCGGCAGACAGGCCGTCGCCACCGGCATCCATAGCCTCGTCCCTGCCGACGCCCGGCGGCACGGCATAGACCGTATATCGCATCAGTTCGCCCGGCTCACCCGCGGCCTCACGCCACGTCAGCGTCCCGTCTTTCAGTTTCAGGCCCTTGGGCTTCTCGGTGACCTCCGTGGCCGAGCCCGCCGCCACCGGGGTCAGGGACGGGCGCGAGAATCTTGTTGAAAGACAATCCGCCACGTCGCCTATGAATTTCGCGCTATAAATGATGATGCCCTGATTGCCGTCTATGCTCTCGGCCCTGTTGTGGTCTATCTGGCGCCCGAGGTCGGCGATGTTCTCCCTTCTGTCGCCCTGCGAGAGACGCTCCAGCGTGACCGACGAATAGAGATGACTGCCGAACTGGTTTGAGGCGGCCGACCACCACTTGGCCAGCGGCGCGAACGGCGCCGTGGCGTGGCCGGTAGACCAGTAGAGCTGCGGCGAGATGAAATCGACAGTACCCTGATACATAAGCCCTATGGGGTCGGAATAGATCTCGGCATACTGCCAGTCGGCGGCCTTGACCCGACACGGCTCCAAGCCCCACTTGGACGCCGAGGTATTCCCCTTGCCGGCGACACCGGCAGGCGATATGCCGAAACGGCATCCGGGGCGTGTGTCGCGTATCATGGCGCTGACGTCGGCGACGGCCTTGTGCACGTTGGCCCTGCGCCAGTCGCCGAAGGTCATCCACGGCGTATCCGAGAGATACAGGCCATAGTCGGGAGCATCCTTGGTCTCGGGTATCCTGTTGGGGTAGAAATAATCGTCAAACACAAGTCCGTCAACATCATAGCCGTCGACGATCTCGCGACATACCTCGACGATATGCTGGCGCGCATCCTCGATGCCGGGATTGAATACCGTATATTTGCCGTGGGTCAGCAGCCACCCCTTGTCGCGCCACTCGCAGTCGCGCGGAGTGTCGTATCTTGTCCCCGTGGACCATCTGAACGGGTTGACCCACGCATAGCACTCGAGCCCGCGGCGGTGACACTCGTCAACCACGAACTCGAGCGGATCCCAGTGCGGAGCCTTGCCGCGACTGCCGGTCAGGAAGCCGCTCCACGGCTCGATGCGCGACTGATACATGACATCGCCCATCGAGCGCACCTGAAAACACACCGTCGTGAAATTCAGCTCCTTGAACCGGTCGAGCATCCTCGCGAGCTCGGCCTTCTGGCGCTCTGCCGTCCTTGCGTCAGTGCCCGTGACCGAGGGCCAGTCTATGCCCCACACCGTGGCCACCCACACGCCGCGCATCTCGCGCTTGGGCGAATAGGACATGGCCGAGAGGGTTATCGACAGGAACAGTATCGTGAGTATTTGGCGTATGGTATGCATCGGAGCGTAAAAAAGGGTCAATAATGGTTATGAGACTGCAAAATTAACACAATTTATAAAAATACCGAACCGTCCGCTTCGCTTTTCAAGAAAAAAAAGCTAATTTTGCAGTTTGAAATATCGACCCATTACTATACAGATGCGCCATATACTATTAATCCTTCTGGCCTCGATGGCCTTAGCCTCGTGCGGCGAATATCAGCAAGTGCTCAAGAGCACCGACCCTGACTATCGTCTGGACTATGCCAAGAGGGCCTTCGAAGAAAAGAAATACACTCAGGCCGCCACGGCCCTCGAGAATGTCCCCACGGCCTTCAGAGGCTCGGAGAAAGCGGAAGACGCCCTCTATCTGCTGGCGCTCTCAAACTACGAGAACAAGGACTACGAGACATCAGGCTCTTATTTCAAGAACTATTACACCCGCTATCCCAAGGGCAAGTACACCGAGCTGGCACGCTTTTATACGGGTTACGGATACTATCTCGACTCGCCCGACCCTCAGCTCGACCAGACCGGCACCATCAAGGCCATCGAGGAGCTGCAGTCGTTTCTCGACTACTTCCCCCGCTCGGACAAAGTCTCAATCGCACAGAACGCCATCTTCGAGCTTCAGGACAAGCTGACCCTCAAGCAGCTCGAGAACGCCCAGCTCTACTACAACCTCGGCACATATCGCGGCAACAACTACGAGAGCGCCATCATCGTGGCACGCAACGCCATCAAGGACTATCCCTACTCGAAGTACAAGGAAGACCTCGAGCTGCTCATCCTCAAGGCCCGCTATCAGGAGGCCCGCGAGAGCGTGGACGAGCGCAAGGCCGAACGATATGCCGAAGTGGTCGACGAGTACTACTCGTTCATCAACAACTATCCCGACACTCCCAACCGCAAGGAAGCCGACAACATATTTGCCATTGCAAGCAAGTATGCGGCCAAATAAGACATTGTAAAAACATATCATCATCATTGCATACATGGACTACAAGAAGACCAACGCCCCTCTCAACACCCAGACCCGTGACCTCATTTCGATGAGCGAGGACACAGGCAACGTCTACGAGACCGTCTGCATCATCGCCAAGCGCGCCAACCAGATCGCCGGCGAGATGAAGCATGACCTCGAGAAGAAACTCCAAGAGTTCGCCTCGCTCAACGACAACCTCGAGGAGGTTTCAGAAAACCGTGAGCAGATTGAGATCTCGCGCTTCTACGAGCGTCTCCCCAAACCCACCCTCATCGCCACTCAGGAGTATCTTGAGCACAAAATCCATTTCCGCAATCCCGCCAAGGACACTCTCGACGCCGAGTGACACCACGTCGCACGAGAACAGAGAATAGTCAATAATCAAGGCCGGCGTCGACATCCGACACCGGCCTTGATTATTGGAACACTCCCGAGGCTCAATATCCCTTGCGGTACTTGTCGTCCTCCGAATCCTCGAGAATCGAAAGATACGAGGCATAGCGCGACTCGGATATGAGATGGTTTTCGACAGCCTCCTTGACGGCGCATCCCGGTTCGTGCGTGTGGGTGCAGTCGCCATAGCGGCAATCCTTGCCGAACTTGAATATCTCGGGGAAGAAGTGTCCCACCTCATGGCGGTCAAACTCGAGCGTACCGAAGCCCTTGACACCCGGAGTGTCTATGATGTAAGTGCCATCGGACATTCCCGGCACGGCAAACATCTCGGAGAATGTCGTGGTGTGCATGCCGGTGTCATGGATGGCGGATATTTCGGCCGTTGCAAGCGATATGCCGGGTATGAGGTCGTTGATAAGCGTGGACTTGCCCACGCCCGAATTGCCCGAGAACAAAGTGGTCTTGCCGTCGAGCAGCGACTTGAGGTCGTCAAGCCCCTCGCCGGTCTTGGCCGACAGCAGGCACACATTGTATCCGATGACCGAATACAGATGCTCGACCGCATGTAGGTACTCCATCGCCTCGTCGTCCCCCTCGAGCAGGTCGATCTTGTTTATCACTATCACCGCCGGCACCCTGTATGCCTCGGCAGTGGCGAGAAAACGATCTATGAAGGTGGTCGAGGTGACCGGATGAAACAGCGTGACCACGAGGCACACCTGATCGAGATTGGCGGCAAGGATATGAGCCTGCTTGGACAGATTGCTCGAGCGCCTGATGATGTAGTTGCGTCGGGGCTCTATCGAGGTTATGTATGGGGTGTCGCCGCCCGCAGTGTCGGTGATCTCCACGCGGTCGCCCACGGCCACCGGATTGGTGGTGCGGATACCCTTGAGGCGGAAATTGCCCTTGATCTTGCAAGCGGCCTCGCGGCCTTCGTCGGTCAGAACGACATACGAGCTGCCGGTATTTTTGATAACGGTTCCTTTCATTGCCGCAAAAGTAGTGAAAAATATCGTTTGAGCCTCTCAAAGCAGCCAACATTTTGCATATTCTTACGATAAAAAACAATCCATATTTACCCTGAACATGGAATCGAGAGAAAAAGAAATCTATCACGTCACGCTCGTGGGCAGTGCGGTCAACGCCCTGCTGATAGTGCTCAAGTTCATTGCCGGCATCGTCGGGCGAAGCAGCGCACTCATTGCCGACGCCATACACTCGCTGTCAGACTTCGTGACTGACGTCATCGTGATAGTGTTCGTCAGGATCTCCGGCAAGCCGAGAGACAAGGACCACTCTTACGGTCACGGCAAGTTCGAGACCATGGCCACCCTGATAATCGGCCTGATACTCCTTGCCGTCGGCATAGGCGTATGCGCCAACGGCGTTTCTCTTGTCATCGACAGCCTCAGGGGGGCCGTCCTGCCCCGCCCCGGCATGTTGGCGCTCGTCATTGCGGCACTCTCCATACTCTTCAAGGAGGGCCTATACCACTATACGATAGCCAAGGGAGAGAAACTTGCATCCAAGGCCGTCGTGGCCAACGCATGGCACCACAGGTCGGATGCCCTGTCGTCCATCGGCACGCTCGTCGGCATTGCCGGAGCAATCTTTCTTGGAGAGAAATGGCGCATACTCGATCCGCTGGCCGCCGTCGTGGTGAGTTTCTTCATTATGAGGGTTGCCTATTCGATAGGGCGACCCTGCATAGACGAACTGCTTGAAAAGTCGCTGCCCCGCGAGACCGAAGACGAGATATTGCGCATCGTAGGCTCGGTGCCCGGCATAACATCACCCCACAACCTGCGCACGCGCCGCATAGGCAACAACATAGCCGTCGAGATACATCTGCGCATGGACGGCAACGCGACTCTCTCCGAGGCCCACGCCCGCGCCACCGACGTCGAGCGGCGACTGCGCGACAGATTCGGTCCGGGCACGCACGTGGCGGTACACATGGAGCCGTCAGATAAAGTCTGACACCGTCACGGACCCGACACCCGGTATCTTGCTTCTGTCATACATATCCAGAATCTCGTCAAGTCCGATAGCACCGCTGTCGGGCTTTATTCCTGCCATGCAGGCCACAATGCCGAAAATATCTTCGGGAGCAAACCTCTCCCTGAGATGCTCCATGCTCATTGACATGTCGCGCTTCGAGAGCCTCTGCCCCACCGCGTTGCAGACAAGCGGCAGGTGTACGTACTCGGGGTTATCGAACCCGAGCAGACGCCTCAGATAGATCTGCTGGGCGGCAGAGAGCATGAGGTCGCATCCGCGCATCACCTCGGTCACGCCCATCAGAGCGTCGTCAACCACCACCGCCAGCTGATATGACCATGCCCCGTCGGCGCGGCGCACCACGAAGTCGCCGCACTCGCGGGCAAGATTGTAGCGCATCGGACCGAAAATGCCGTCTCGGTATTCAATATCCTCGTCGGGCACGAAGAGCCTGAGGGCGACATTCGTGGGTATGTCGGCCATCGGCACGGGCAGCCCGGACGGACGGCATGTGCCGGGATAGATAAGCCTGCCATCACTCTGGTGCGGAGCCCTCACGGCCATCAGGTCGGCGCGCGTGCATCGGCAGGGATAGAGATAGCCTGTCGACGCCAGCCGCTCGAGATAATGCTCATACAGCCCGTGCCTCAGGCTCTGCAGATATGGTCCCGAGGGGCCTTTCCCCTCCAGTCCGCCCTCGTCCCAGTCGAGTCCGAGCCACCGCAGGTCATCCTCGATCATCTCGGCATGTACTCTCTTGGATCGCTGCGGGTCTATGTCCTCGATGCGCAGAATCCATCGGCCCCCGCGCTTGCGCACCGAGAGCCACGACAGAACGGCGGTGAATATGTTGCCGAGATGCATTCTTCCGGACGGGGACGGCGCGAAGCGTCCCACCGGCAGGTCGTTATTTTCCATGTCTTATGATTGATTGGACCATACAAAATTAGTCATTCGGGGGCTCACGGCAAAAAAAATCAAAAAAATCCTTGTTCGGGTGGGTTACATATCTCCGAAACCTGCATATAAGGGTGTAGGCACATCAAAACATGCCTCTGACCCGATCATGGAAACAAAAGCAATTCACCCTCACGACCAAATGGTCATCGCCGCCCTCAAGGCCGGCGATTCCGTCGTGACACGCCGATTCTTCTACGAAGAACTGGCCGGGTTGCTCGAGACCATACGTCAGAAGGTGTTTGGCAGACGTGTCGACTATGACGAGCTTGTCAGCGAGCTCTACCTGAGCCTCTCGGCAGACTCGTGGCGCAGACTCGACACATTCACCGCACGCGGGTCGTGCAGGCTACGCACGTGGATGTCGGCCGTGGCATGGCGCCACTTCCTGAAACTGCAGGAGGAGAAGGGCGAAGACCTGCCCGACTCTGGCGAGATCGACAAGCCCGACTCCGGAACAGCCCCCGACATGCAGCTCCAGATGGCGATAGATGTGCGCGACACGCTCGACAGGATGCCCAACCGTAGGTTTGCCCGCGTGCTGTCCATGCTTCTGCTCGAGGGATTCACCCCCAAGGAGACAGCCGAGGCCCTCGGAACAACAGTTGATAATATCTATAATATGAAACGCCGCGCCATCGAGCAGTTCGTCAGCTTCTATCGCTGACGCCCCGGCCGGCGACAAAGACACACGTCTTGCAAGAATCAATAAAAGGAAAGCCGTCATAAGCCGGACGGCCACTATGGGAATCACACACGCCCGCGCGAGGGATGCCGTATGGGAACACGGCATCCCTCGCCTCTGTTCATACCTGCCGAATTTGTTAATTAACAATGCGATATGGTAATATTTCACATTTTTTCACACAATGATTTGATAGAAATAGCTACCTTTGTTCCTCAGAAGTATAGAACCTCTTAACTATACTCAGTTTGATGACAAGCAATACTTTCACAGGTCTGCCTGACGAGCTCGTAGCCCGTTTCATAGCGGGAAGCGCATCGTCTTGTGAATGTGACCTCGTGGCACAGGCAGTAAACACACCTGCCGACCTCTGGCTGCTGGCAAGCCTCGCGGCCTCCGACATCACACAACAAGCAATGATCCCTGACTACACAGATGAAACTACGAACGATATTACTCCTGACCGCCTCGATAATAACACTATCCGCCATGTCTCAGACCCGCAGAGCACTCGTCGTGGGGCTGGGGCAACAGCTTGACCCTGCGTGGGAGAAGATCAACGGTGACCGTGACGTGCCCCTTGTCGTGGACATGCTCAAGGCCAACGGATTCAAGGACATATCCACACTGGTCAACGAGAAGGCCACCAAGAAAGGCATAGTCCGAAGCCTCGGCAAGCTGGCATCGCGCGCCAAGGATGGGGACATACTCTATGTCCACTTCTCGGGCCACGGACAGCGCGTCACCGATCTTGACGGCGACGAGAAGGATGGATGGGACGAGGCTTGGGTGCCCTATGACGCATTTCAGACCTATGGCCTGAACGACAAGGGAGAGAAGCACCTGACGGACGACGAGCTCTCGGCGATACTCGCCACGGCGTCACGCAAGGTGGGCGACAAGGGGGCCGTGATAGTCTCTGTCGACGCCTGTCACAGCGGAGACGCAACCCGCGGCCATGTCGAGGGACGCCCTGCGATACGCGGAGTGATGCAAAACTTCATCATACCCTCAAACGGCATTCCCGCCACGCCCTCACCCAAGCCCGTGCGCAAATGGCTCAAGCTCAGCGCCTGCAAGGACTACCAGCTCAACCTCGAGCATCCCGAGGGATACGGCAGCCTCACATACGCCCTCCACGAGCTCTGGCCGGTGCTGGCAGGCGCAGACAACCGCACGGTGGTCAAGGCCATCAGAAACCACATGAAGAAGAGCGGCATAGGCATAGGGATTCCTCAGGAACCTGTGCTTAACACGGACGCATCAGGCTCGTTCTCAGTAATATTTCGCAGCTCCGAGAGATGAACCGCACAGACGCACTATATGTCAGGGCATTCGGATGCGGCAACGAGCGCCTGCAACGCGAATGTTATCTCGCTTGCCGGGAGACGTTCGCTTCCCATTCGCCCAAGATGCAGGCCTCGGACGATGACCTGAAGGACATATTCCACGAGTCTTTCGAGATACTCTGGAACAACATCGACAAGGGCATTGTCTATGTCGAGGGCTCGGGAGTAAAAGCCCGAAACCGACATGGCGAAACGAGTACGGTGAAAGACCTGACCGGAGCCTACTTCTCGGGAATCATCAGGCACAAATATCTCGAGTATTGCCGGGACAAAGGCCGAATCATCCCGGTCGAAAAGGAGATAGCCGACGACGAATCCCGCGAGCCACGGGTCGAGGAGAGCGACGACGACATCGAGCTCGCCAAGGAGAGACTCACCGTCAGGGCGCTCAACTCGCTGGCCCGAAGCTGCATAGATATACTGACCAAATTCTATCACGAGAGCAAGTCTCTCGAAGACATACTGGCTGAAAGACCCGAGAACAATTCGTATGACGGATTGAAGACCCGGAAGTCAAAATGCCTGAAGAATCTAAAGGAAAAAATCATCACTTCATTCAAGGCCCACGGCCTGACCTGCCCATGACCACCTCAACCTATAACAGACAGGAATCCATAGACCGTTACCTGCTCGGCGAAATGACCGCCGACGAGGAGCGCGAATTCCAATCACAGATGGCAGCCGACCCCGAACTGAACGACGAGGTCGCACTGATGCGGCGCATAATGGCGGCGATCTCGCTGCGGGCGTCGAGAGACGAAAAGATGGCCCGCTGGGACAACGAGGCCGACAGCCATGACGAGGTCCGGCAGAAAAAACGTCCGGTGCTGAGCCGACCTGCGGCATATCTGTCGGCGGCAGCGTCGGCGGCGGTCATATTCATGCTCGGTGGATATATCCTGAATCCTCGCACGGCCCCCGGCGATGACGTGATGACCGAAACCCCGCCGCCACACACGTCATACACCCTGCCGTCGAGCATGCGCGGCTCAGCCGAGGCATCGGTGGCCACGATAGGGCGCGAGCTGCACGAGACCCGCGAGACCGCACGATTTGCCCTCGTACAGATAGAAAACGCCCTTGCCGACACATTGATAGACAAGAACATAAGCGCCGAAGAGGCGGATTATCAACGAATCCTCATCGAAAGGCGCAACTATGACCTGCGCTGGCTCCGAATCAATGCCCTCATCGCCGCCGGACAGATTGAAAAGGCCCGCGAGGAACTCGCCCTCTTCGCCACCGAAGACGGCTACTATCGCGACGAGGCCGAGATACTGCTAAGACAATTCAAATGAAGAAAATTTTAATTCCCGTTCTCCTTCTCTCGGCGGCGGCAGCCGCTTGGTCCACGTCCAAGGCAACAGAGCGTGAGGCCGATACCTATACCGAAGCCGTTGCCGCAATAGAGCGTGCCGACTCTCTGCTCGGCAACAAGAAGCTCGACAAGGCCGTCAGGGATTCAATCATTCAGGACAAAGCCTATAATTGCGCTGTCGCCGCCATAGAACTCGTCTCCGACGAACGGAGCGACTATGACGGCGCATTGCAGTTGGCCCGGACAGGACTCGGGATAGCCAAGGATCCCGAGGTCGTGGAGTCACTCCACGAGACCAAGGGCTACTGCTACGAGAACAAAGCCAAGCAGGCCGAGGTGAAGGCGAGATTCGAGGAGGCCGTCGACCTCTATACCAAATCATTCCGTCCCTATGCCGACGCCAAGAGGCCAGACCTCCACGCCAAGGCCCTGATAAAGCTCGCCGACATATATGACAGGCTCTTCGAGATAGACAGCATCGTCGCGACCCTGCAGAAAGCCGAGACCATTGCCCGCACCGCCGGCAGCGAGCGCACGCTGCTCGACGTGCTCGTGGCACAGAAGAAGTATGCCCGCGAGCATCACCGCTTCCAGCCCTACCTGATGTCGTCGACCGCGCTCGACTCCATCTATGCCAATACGACCGACCCCCTCATCAGCCGCGACGCGGCGGCCGACATGGCCAACACGGCGGAGGCATCGGGCGACATGCCTCGCGCCATCTCGCTGTATAAAGGAATACTCGCTACGCAGGAGGCAATGGAGCCCTCGGACACCCGCAACGTGCTGCTCACCGGCACGCTCGACAAGCTCTCGGAACTGTGTCAGGAAACCGGCCTCTACGACGAATCCATCGACTATGCCCGCCGCAACCTCGTGCTGAAAAAGAGCGGCAACACCAAGAGCGCACTGGGACTGGCGCTGACATATCACCGCATCTCGACGGTCTATGCATCCGTTCGCGACAGCCTGAATGCCGCGGTCTATGCCGATTCGATAGGCATGGTGGCCGACAATACAGAGGCCGAGTTCTACAGGGCATACATGAACATGCTCGGCGGCATATCATACAAACAGGTGCACGAGTACGGAAAAGCCATCGAGTTTTACCGCAAGGCGATGGAATATCCCGCACTGGCACCCTCGGTCAACGCACTGATAGGCGGCTCACTGCATCTGCTGGGCCGCGAGAAGGAGGCGCTCGGCCACTACAAGGAATATGCCCGTCTGATAGGCGAGCGCAACGGCACCAACTCGACGGTCTATGCCTCGGCACTGAGATACCTTGCCAACATCAGGGCCTTCAACAGCGACATCGAGGGCGGTTGCAGTGATTACATCACATCCATCACCATCACACAGGACCTGCTGCGCGACCGCCTGAGGTTCCTCCCCTCGGGCTTGCGCAAGAACTATCTCGGAGACCTCACCGAGGCCCTCTCGCTGATGACTCCGTTCGGCATCTCGTCGGGCCATACGTCGGACTACTTCACCACCAAGGCTTACGAGGGACTGCTGTTCACCAAGGGTCTGCTCCTCGCCTCCGACAGGTCGACCGCCGAGATGATAAACCAGCACGGCACGCCTCAGGACAAGGCCGACTATGCCGCCATACAACTGATACGCAGCCGCATGGACGCACTGGGCGAATACAGCGACATGCAAGACTCTGTGGCATCGCTCTATCGCACCATGGTGACCATCGACAACCGACTTGCCAGCAACTGCACGCGATATGGCGACATCGGCGCGTTCACCACGACCGGATACAGGGAGATAGCAGACGCCCTCGAGCCCGGCGAGACCCTGATCGACTTCACGGACTACAAGACCGACGACGGGAAACATAAATATGCCGCCTTCGTGATACGCAACGGTCAGGAGCACCCGCTACTCATACCCGTCTGCGACGGCTCTGACATAGACTCGCTCCTCAACGAGAACTACGGCCTGATCAGCTCGATGCACGACGAGGAGGCCGGGACACGCCTGCGCGCCATCTGTTTCGACCCCGTGAGGGAACATCTCACCGAGGGCAAGAACATATTCGTGATACCCTCGGGCATATACCACTCGATTTCGATCGACGCGCTGCCCCTCAATGACTCGACTCTCGTGGGTGACAGATACCGCATGATACGCCTGTCCTCGGCCCGAGTGCTGCTCGACCGCGACAAGCGCGACATCGTGCCCTCGCGCCTCTCGGCGTCGCTCTATGGCGGCATCATCTATGACATGGACACCGACGAGATGACGATGGCCAGCCTGCCTGTCCAGACCGACCTTGCCCTTGCGTTCGCCACCCGCAGCGCCACCCAGCACACGGACAGCCTCAGCTATCTCCCCTACACCCTCAGCGAGGTCAACGGCATTAACGGACTGCTGTCGCGACACACCGACGCCACCGTGGCGCTGACCGGCAAGAAAGCCACCGAGGCATCGTTCCTGTCGCTCTCCGGACGCTCGCCCTCGATTCTGCACATGGCCACCCACGGTTTCTATTTCGACCCCGACGACCCCGACAAGGCGCGTGGACTGAAGGGATATACCGACGCCATGAACCTGAGCGGACTGGTGATGTCGGGCGGCAATGCCGAATGGCGCGGCGAACCGCTGCCTCCCGGCACGCTCGGCGGACTACTCACGGCGGCAGACATAGCGCTTTGCGACCTGTCGGGCACATCGCTGGTATGCCTTTCGGCCTGCAACACGGGCCGCGGCTCGGCCGCCACGAGCGAGGGCCTCTACGGATTGCAGCGCGCGTTCAAGAAGGCCGGCGCAGGCACGCTCGTCATGAGCCTGTGGGAGGCGAGCGAAATAGCCACCAACCTGTTCATGAACAAGTTCTACGAGTCGCTGCTGGCAAACGGATTCAACAAGCACGCAGCATTCTACGATGCGCGCGCGGCTGTCCGCGTCAAGTTCCCCGAGCCCTATTACTGGGCCGGATTCGTGATGGTCGACTGAGACGTGGCCTGAACATTTTGAGGTTTACATTCGTTAGACTTTTGTAACAATTACAGAAGTCAGATGAAACACCTCATATTACTCCGCCACGGACAGAGCCAATGGAATCTCGAGAACCTCTTCACCGGCTGGACCGATGTCGAGCTCTCGCCCAAAGGCCGCGAAGAAGCCGCCGAAGCCGGCAAGAAAATAGCAGAGTCGGGCATAATGCCCCGCTATTGCTTCACGTCCTACCTCAAGAGGGCCATCCACACGCTCGACATCGCGCTCGACTCGATGGATCGCGTCTACCTGCCCGTGGTCAAGGACTGGCATCTCAACGAACGTCACTATGGCGCCCTGCAGGGGCTGAACAAGGCCGAGACCGCCGCAAAATACGGCGACGAGCAGGTACACATCTGGCGCCGCAGTTATGACGTGTGTCCCCCCGCTCTCGAACCCGGCGATGACCGTTCGCCGGTGCGCGACATCAGATACAAGGACCTGTCCGAAGACGAGCTGCCCCTGACCGAGTCGCTCAAGGACACCATAGACCGCGTGCGACCCTGCTGGGAAGAGAAGATAATACCCGCACTGCAGATCTATGACACCGTACTGATAGCGGCACACGGCAATTCGCTTAGAGCCCTCGTGATGATGCTCCTGCACCTGACCCCCGAGGCCATCGTGGGCGAGGAGATACCCACCGGCGTACCCAGAGTATTCACCCTCGACGACAGGATGAAGGTGCTCGAAGATAAATACCTATAACGCGCAATATTCCCCTCGCTCTCCTCGTTTTTAGTGTGGATAACAATAGAAGAATAAGAAGATGACACTAAGGACAGGAATGCTGTTTGACTTGGACGGAGTCCTTGTCGACAGCGAGGGAGAGTATTCCGTATTCTGGGGATCTATCGGAGACCGATACGACAAGGGCCCCGACTTCAAGGACCGGATCAAGGGCACGACCCTCACCGAGATTCTCGAGCATTTCCCCGAAGGCGACCGCGAACAGATCAAGAGCGAGCTCTACGACTTCGAGGGCCGCATGGAGTATCTCGTCTATCCCGGCGTGATAGAATTCCTTAAGGAGCTCAAGGAGAACGACATCCCCTCGGCCATCGTCACCAGCAGCGACAATGCCAAGATGGAGAAACTCTTCAACCGTCAGCCCGAACTGCGTGGTGCGGTCACGCGCATCGTCACAGCCGACATGGTCACCCGCAGCAAGCCCGATCCTCAGGGCTACATTATAGGTGCAGAGCTGATCGGCGTTCCCATCGAGGAGTGCTTCGTGTTCGAGGACTCAATCAACGGACTCAAGGCCGCACGGGCCTCGGGCGCGACAGTGGTCGGACTCTCCACCACCAATCCCCGCGAAACCGTCGGCGCGATGTCTGACATAACCCTCGAGGGTTTCGAGGGGCTCACGGTCAAGACGCTTGCCGATTCCAGAAATTAATCGCTGATAGAATGACAAATGGGACAAACAGACCTCAAGGAAGTCTGTTCGCCCCATTTGTAGTTTGCGGTCAGCCGAAATTATTTCTTGGCCTTGAAGCTCATGTCGAGACCCTTGACCGAATGTGTCAGCGCGCCGACCGAAATGAAGTCGACACCGCACTCGCCATAGTCGCGGAGTGTATCGAGAGTGATGCCACCCGAAGACTCGACCTCTACCCTGCCCCCGATCAGCTTCACGGCCTCGCGGGTGCGCTCGGGAGTGAAGTTGTCGAGCATGATGCGGTCAACGCCGGCCTCGAGAGCCTCGAGAATCTCGGAGGTATCGCGCACCTCGACCTCGATCTTCAGGTCCTTGCCCTTCTCCTTGCAATAGGATTTGGCAGCGTTGACAGCCTGAGTGATGCCGCCGGCAAAATCGACGTGGTTGTCCTTGATGAGAATCATGTCGAAGAGACCGATGCGATGGTTGCAGCCGCCGCCGATGCGCACTGCCTCCTTCTCGAGCATTCGCAGGCCCGGAGTGGTCTTGCGGGTGTCGAGCACCTTGGTCTTCAGTCCCTCGAGACGGGCCTGATAGCGGGCGGTCTGAGTGGCGATGCCGCTCATGCGCTGCATGATGTTGAGCATGACGCGCTCTGTCTGCAACAGCGAGCGCACGGTGCCCTCGACCTCGAAGGCCACGTCGCCGGGCTTGACATGGGCGCCGTCCTCGATATAGACGGTCATCTTGAGCTCGGGATCGAACTTCTCGAACACCCGGCGGGCCATCTCGACACCTGCGAGCACGCCCTCCTCCTTGATGATGAGGCGCTGCACGCCGCGCTCGTCGGCCGGAATGGTGCTGAGAGTGGTGTGGTCGCCGTCGCCCACGTCCTCGGCAAACGCCAGAGTGAGCAGATCGTCTATGAGCTGGTCTTTAGTTTTCATTATACCTTATATTAAAATTGATTACACTGTGAAAATTGTCATTATAGCGGTCGGCAAGACCGCCACCCGATATATAGCCGACGCCACCGACGACTTCATTCGCAGGGCATCGAGATATGTCCCCGTCGAACTGTCGGTGATACCCGACCTGCGTTCGACAAAAGGGCTGACCGAAGAGCAGCAGAAACAGCGCGAGGGCAAGAGCATCATCGCCGCCCTGCAGCCGGGCGATCTCGTGACCCTGCTCGACGAGCGCGGTCAGGAACTGACTTCACGGCAGTTTTCGGCCGAGATAGAGCGCGGCATGGTCAGCGGTCTCAAGCGCATGGTGTTCGTGATCGGCGGCCCCTATGGATTCTCGCCCGAGGTATATGCCGCCGCGGACAAGAAACTGTCACTGTCGCGCATGACCTTCACCCACGAGATGATACGCCTCTTTTTCGCCGAACAGGTCTACAGGGCCATGACCATCATGCGCGGCGAGCCCTATCACCACGATTAGGCCAGCAGGAATATCACGTAAACAATGGCGAGGGCCACGGCCGTATAGGCGGCGCAACTGCGCAGCAGCAGTATGCGCCAGCCCTTGCGTCGCGGCGACATCCATGTGTAGAGCACGCCCGAGACAATGCCGAACACCAACGCGGCCAATATCCAGTAAAAAATATTGCCCATCGCGCTGTCAGGCCTTTGCCCCCTTGACTCCGCCCTTGGCGCCTCCGGTCAGGGCAAAGATGTTCTGGTCGTAGCTCACTGTCTTCTGTCCCTGCTCGCGCTTGCGCTTTAGGGCCAGACGCACCAGACGGTCCATGAGTTCGGTGAAAGGTATGCCCGTGGCCTCCCAGAGATAGAACGAGAGCGAGCCGGGGATGGTGTTGATCTCGTTGACGAATATCTCGTTCTTGTCATCGTCGATGATGAAGTCGATGCGGCTCACGCCATGGCAGCCGAGCACGCGGAATGTCTCGCCGGCAAGGAACTGAATCCGCTCGGTGACATCGGCGGGGAGCTCGGCCGGGATGCGCTTCTGCGACGCCTGCATGCCTTTGGCTCCCTTTGTGCCACCCATGTACTTGTCCTCGTACGAGAGGATCTCGGCGCTCTTGATGGGCTCCTCGAGTACCGACGACTGATATTCGTCGCAGTCGCCCAGCACCGAGCAGTTTATCTCCTTGAGATTGTCGACCATGTGCTCGACTATGAGGCGCGACGAGTATTTCTCGGCCACGTCTACCTTCTCTATCAGTTGCTCGCGGTTTGCGGCGCGTCCGATACCGACGCTCGAGCCGAGGTTGGCGGGCTTGACGATGACGGGATAGCCGATTTTCTTCTCTATGCGCTCTATGAGCTCGTCGCGCTTGGCAAACCACTCCTTGTCCGTAAACCACACATAGTCGATCACGGGCACGCCGCACTCGCGCAGAATCATCTTCATGGTTATCTTGTCCATGCCGTTGGCGCTGGCCAGAGTGTTGCATCCGGCATAAGGGATGCCGATTGACTCGAGCACGCCCTCGAAGATGCCGTCCTCGACGTTCGAACCGTGCAGCACGGGGATGGCCACGTCGAGCGTGGTCACTACGTTGGACCCGAACATGGATTTCTTCACCTTATATACGTTATAGTCGCCATAGCTCGGCTCCATGTATACCTGCGTGCACTTGTCGAGCAGCGCGGGTATGTCCTTGTAGTTCTTGATGTCGAACAGGGCATCGCCCGTATAGTAGCGGCCCTGCTTGGATATGTATATCGGGGTTACGTCATATTTGTCCCTGTCTATCGCGGACATGGCCTGCGATGCAGAGATGACCGAGATTTCGTGTTCGGTAGAGCGTCCTCCGAAGAACACTCCGATGTTAGTCTTCATTCTTCTATTCTTTTATTTGAAAGTATCGGGAAGGTCGTTTTCATAAAGCACCGTGTCGCCGTTCTTGAGCAGAGTGGCGAGCAGTGTCTGGGATTCGGCGAACGATGCCACGGTGCGGATCTCGGACGTGCGGGGCTCGACACTCTCGATGCCCGACGTGATGGCCTCTCTGTTGTATTCGCCAACGACGATGGCGATGTCTGCCGAGGTTGCTATCTTCTTGCCGAACTCGCGGTTCAGCTCCTCCTGACGATCGCCCAGCTCGATCATGCCGGGGGTCACCACGATGCGCTTGCCGGGGCCCATCATGGCCAGAACGTCGAGCGCCATGCGCGACCCGGTGGGATTGGAGTTGAAGGCATCGTCGATGATGGTGACGCCGCCGGGGGTACGCTTCATGTTCAGGCGGTGCTCTACCTGCTCAATCTGCCCCACGGCATACCTGATCTTCTGCTCGGGCACTCCGAGACGCAGCGCCACGATGATGGCGGCAAGGAGGTTGCTGACATTGCACTCGCCCACCAGATGCGTCCTGAACTCCATCTCGAGTCCGTCGGGGCCATGGACCGTAAAGCGTGTCCCGTCGGGCGAATACTTTATGTCTGTCGCGGTATATCGTGCGTCGCCCGTGTTGCTCACGGCATATCGCAGGCACTCCACGTTGTCCACCTTGCGCGATGCGACATAGGGGAAGTCATCGTTGACTACCGCAAGACCGTCGGACGGCAGCGAGTCTATCAGCTCGAACTTGGTGCGCTGCACGTTCTCGATGGTCTTGAACGACTCGAGGTGCTGCGGTCCCACGGCGGTGACGATGCCTATCGAGGGGTGCACGAGGTCGCATATCTCCTTGATGTCGCCGGGTTGCTTGGCACCCATCTCGACGATGAAGACCTCGTTGTATGGCTTGAGGTACTCGCGCACGGTGCGTATGACACCAAGAGTGGTGTTATAGCTGCCGGGGGTCATCATCACGTCAAAGTGCTCGGACAGTATTCTGTTGAGATAGTGCTTGGTGCTTGTCTTGCCATAGCTGCCGGTGATGCCGATTACCTTGAGGCCGGGCATGGACGACAGAATCCTCGCGGCGTCATCATAATATCCTTTGTTGATGTGAGCTTCGACCGGCTTGAGCAGACGGTTGGCGGCAAGGACATAGAGATGCGAGAAACAGTAGACGGCCAGAGCCACGGCGCTCATTATCACCGGTATCTCGCCACGACTGTATGAGAGCAAGTAGGTAACGCCGAGGGTGAGGAGGGCCAGCGCAACCATGACGCCGAAAATGCGGCGTGCACGGGGTGTCCACACCAGCGGCTTCTTGTATCTGGCCGTGGTGAGGTTGATGATGTTGAGTATCGAGACAAAGCATACCAGTCCGAGCGAGACCGCAGGTATGGCGAGAGTCGAGAATGCCGCAAGCACGACAGCTCCGCTGACCAGACGGCGCACCGACGTGGTGTCCTCGGATGTCGAGAGCCAGCGGCGGTATCGCTCGTTGCGATATGAGTTTTGCTGCAGCATCATGAGGCAGCGCTTGAATTCATAGCCGGCACAGATGCAGGCTATAACCAATGTTATGTAACTGAACCAAAACATAGTTCCGTGCGATTTTTATGATAGGAAACTCTTTAGTACGGCCTTGAAGCCCACGGGATTGTCGAGAAAGCTGTAATGTCCGCAGCCGTCGAATGCCACAAGTCCGGCATCGGGTATCAGCGATTCCATCTTGCGGGCGTCAGACAGGGGCGTGGCCGTATCCTCGGTGCCCCACACCAGCAGCGTGGGTGCCTTGATCAGGCTGAGTCGGGCCGTCAGGTCCTCGTTGACGACCTTGGAGAGAATCCGGCGCATCATGGGCGAGGCTTGGGCATAGTCCGACGACCCGGCCTTGGCACGGCGCGCGTCGAGGCGCTTTTCGGCCTCCTTCTTGCCCAGAGCCAGATACATCAGCCACTTCATGGCCTTGAATGTATACACCTTGCGATAGTAGGCGAACGTGCGCTTGGGCTTTATGCCCGCGGCATCGACAAGAATCAGCTTGTCGACGTCGTCGTGACGCGAGGCATAGAGGATGCCCACACGTCCGCCAAAGGAGTGGCCCAGCAGCGAGGGGTGTTCCAAGCCGAGTCTTTCGACCAGTTGCTCGATGACCTGAGTGTATTCCTCAACGCCCCAGACCTCGGAGGGTTCCTGTGACTGTCCGAAACCGGGGAAGTCGACATTGACGACACGCCACCCGGCCTCGAGCGCCGTCCGCTCGACAGAGGCGAGCGTGGTATGGTTGCAGCCCCATCCGTGCATCATTATTATGGTGCGCGGACCGGTGCCGTTGTCTGTATAATGGAGCCTGAGCCCCCGGATCTCAATATCCTTGTCCATACTTGAAAAATTGACCCACAAAATTACTCAAATCCCCCCTCTTTACCAACTTTTCAACACAAACTTTGCGTTAAATGGATTTTTCAGTAATTTTGCAATGCGATTATGGCTCTGTCTACAGACAAACGATATTACAAGATAGGCGATGTTGCGGATATGCTGGGTCTGCCGCAGTCGACGCTCAGGTTCTGGGAAACGCAGTTTTCCATAGCCTCGCCGCGTCGCAACGCCAAAGGCACACGCATGTACACGCCCAAAGACATCGAGAATCTAAGGATGCTGAAGTTCCTGCTTCACGACAAGGGACTGCGTATCGAGGCCGCGCGCGAGGAACTGAAGGTGAATCGCGACGGCGTGATCAGACGTGCCGAGGCGCTGGCGGCGCTGCGCGACGTGCGCGACCGCCTGCAGTCGCTTCTTGACTCACTCCACAAGCTCAGATGACACAACAGGAAGAGAACAACACCAATGCAAGCAAGCCGGCCCGCACCAACAGACGCAAGCCGGCCGCGAAAAGAACGAAGAAAAAAGGCTCGAAGGAGTCTTGGGCAAGACGCCACTCGCTGGGTTTGATGATTGCCGCCATTGCCTTTTTCGTGGCGATAGGCGCCGTGCTCGGATTTGCGTTCATCCCCCACACCGGGGCCAAGGAGGGCGGCGACTGGGTGTTCGTGCCCGAGGGCGCCGACCGCAAGGCCGTCAAGGACAGCCTCAAGTCTTCTCTCGGGTCTTCGATGGGCACCCGCGTATATATGATGTGGTCGCTGATGGGGGGCACGCCCTCGGGCTCGGAGGGTGCATACCGAATCGCCAACGGCCAGACGGCCCTCTCGGCGGCCCGCAAGATCTCGACCGGACGCCAGACGCCCGTGATCGTGACGTTCAAGGGCGCCCGCACGATGGACCTTCTGGCCCGCAGAATTGCCTCGCAACTGCAGTGTACGCCCGAAGAGTTCCTTGACGCATGCGATGATGTCCTCCCACAAAAGGGGTTCAAGCGCGCGGGATACCCGGCGGCGTTCATACCCGACACCTATGAATTCTACTGGAGCGCAGACCCCGGCAAGGTGGTGGAACGTCTGGTCGACTATCGCGACCGGTTCTGGACCCCTGAGCGCATCGGCAAGGCGAAATCACTGGGGCTTAGCAAGGTGGAGGTGGCCACGATAGCGTCCATCATCGAGGAGGAGACAGCCAAACGCGACGAACGGCCCAAAGTGGCCCGCCTGTATCTGAACAGAGTGCACAAGGGCATGAGGCTGCAGGCCGACCCGACGGTCAAGTTTGCAGTCGGCGACTTCTCGCTGCGGCGCATCAAGGGCGAGCACCTCAAATATCCCTCGCCATACAATACCTATCTCCACGCCGGACTCCCCCCGGGCCCTATCCGCGTGCCCGAGGCATCGTCGCTCGACGCCGTGCTGGACGCCCCCATGCACAACTATCTGTATATGTGCGCCAAGGAAGACTTCTCGGGCTATCACAACTTTGCCACGGACTATGCAACCCATCAGGCCAACGCACGCAGGTATCAGGCCGAGCTGAACAGGCGCAACATAAAATAATTTGCTAAAAATCAGGGAAACGGAGCAGAATTAGGGAATATTTTCTTAACTTTGCGGCTTAAATCCATATCTCCCTCACAATCTATGCATCAAGCGCACAACCCTGCCAGTCATCTCAACCGGGACATCTACGTCTTCCGCAGTCTTTCAGAGATACCGTCCATCACACTGCCCGCCAAGCTCGACAGTATGATCATGGCCGTATGCGGCAACGGCGAGATAACGGCCGAAATTGACCTGACACACAAGCGGATGGGCCGCAACAGGGTGATGGTGCTCAGGCCCGGACACATAGTAGACCGCCTCGAGACGAGCTCGGACTTCAAGGGATTCTTTGTCACCGTGTCTGCCGAGCGGCTCCACCAGATGCTGCCATCGCTGCAATACGTCATCCCGTACAGCCTGCTCTATAACGGCGACCCGATGATAGAGATTACCCCCGAGGAGTATGATGCACTGTCACTGATACACGATATGTTCAAGCGCCAGATGCGCGACATCGAGCGGCCTTTCGGCACGATGGCGCTTGAGAGCCTGTGCGAGCTGCTGTTCTACAACACCCTCGGCATCTATGCCCTGCGCACCCGCGACGTGGGTCACAAGTCGAGGCGAGAGGAGCTGCTGGCCCACTTCATCGAGACACTCGAAAAGAATTTCAAGACCGAGCGCTCGGTCAACTTCTATGCAGACAGCCTCTTTGTCACCCCCAAGCATCTGTCGGCCGTACTCAAGGAGGTGAGCGGACGCACGGCGGGCGAATGGATAGACCGCAGGGTAATACTCGAGGCAAAACTGATGCTGCGCACCACGGGGATGAACATTCAGGAGATAAGTACCGCCCTCAACTTTTCAAACCAGTCGTTTTTCGGAAAATACTTCAAGCACCTCACCGGCATATCGCCGAGAGACTATCGCACAAGACTCTCCGATCTATGAGAATAAGAACTGCAACTTTAGCGTCGGCCATGATTGCCGGCCTGCTTTGCGTCAGCGCCGAGACACCCTACATGGAGGCTGTCGAGGATGCCGACAAGGCTTGCGGCAAGGGACAGTGGCTCAAGGCCGTCGAGGCCATAGACCGCGCAATGAGCCTCGAGCCCGACAATCCCGGCAACATACTGCTGATGAGCAATCTGGGCATGATTCAGTACAACATGGGTCAGGACTCGCTCGCCGTGCTCACGCTCGACGAGGCGCACCAACGCGCGCCCAAGTCGGTGACCATACTGACCAACAGGGCCAAGGTGCTCACGGCGATGGGCCGCGAGAAAGAGGCACTGAGGGATTACGGCAGGATACTGGAACTGGACTCGGCAGAGGTCACCGCAAGGCTCAACCATGCGCTGCTGTCGATGAGACAGCGTAAGTTCAAGGATGCCAAGTCGGACATCGAATGGCTTGAGGCCAATAAGCCCGACACGGACGAGGCCCGCGTGGGGTGCGCCACAATGCACTGCTCGATGGGCGAGTACGACAAGGCAATCCCCTATTACACCGCCCTGCTTGACAAATACAAGGTACCCGAGTATTATAGCGCAAGGGCATACTGCTATCTGCTCACTGACCAATTGCAGGAAGCGTCGGACGACATAGCCCGCGCCCTCGAGCTGTCGCCCGACGACGGCGAGCTCTATCTGTATCGCGCGGCGCTCAACAAGATGCGCTTTCGACCCGAAGACTCTAAGCGCGATGCCACCCGCGCAGTCCAACTCGGGGTTGACCCTCGACGGGCAGCGGAGTTCTTAAAGTAACATCAGCCCTGCAGGATCAGTCCTTGAATCTGAATGTCGACAGCATCCTGTCGGCCAGCTCGACAGACTCGGGACGGGCCGAATTGTACTTACCGTTAATATAATAAAGGGAATAGTCAGGTTTCTGGACCAGTATCTGGCGGTGAATCAGAGTGTCACCACTCTCAGCCTTATATGCGAACTCGACATCGAGGGCAGGATAACCCGCAAAACTGATGCTGTCGACATCCGAATAACCGATCAGGGGCAGCTCGTCCTCCTCGGACTCCGCCTTGGTCATTATCGACAGGTCCATGAATGCCCTCATGGGAATCTCTATCCTGTGGCGCGAGAGGACAATATAGATCTCGGGCAGATTCCACTCCGTGTTAAAGATCTGCGGGGCGATGTTCACCTCATTCATAGGCAGATCCATGATTGATTCCGGATTCATCGTCTTTAGCTCATCCACGCCAAGTACAGGGTAGCTGAAATCGCCTTCGGCAGCATATCCTGCCGGATAATTTATGGTGAAATACTTGTTGTCGTATACGTTCTTTAGGGCTACGGTCTTTTGAGTGTCGGCCTGAGTGGCCGTATCGGCACCCTTCTTGCTCTCGCCGCAGGCCGATGCCAACAGCAGCAGACACGATGCCAGTGTCAGAGTCAGTTTTTTCATATAATGTGATTGGAGAATTTTTATGTCGGGAAACCTACGCCTTATTGTAATCTTGTTCATTTTCGGACCTGTGTCACATTTCGTGCAGGCACGAATCGTAAGTGTCTGATAATCAGAAACAGCGTTGTGCCTACAATTTTTGACGAAAAAGACTGGGGCATGGTAAAAAACCTGTGTAGATG
>LUJS01000050.1:0-199544 GCA_001689495.1 Bacteroidales bacterium M8
TGGCACTACCACTTCCAGCGCTGGCTCGGCAGGACACTCACCCCCGCCGAGCGCGCCGTCATATCCCCGCTCGAGCGCAACAGATGTCACCGCGACAACCGCCCCGCCATCGTCATAGACCCTCCCGGTCAAGACACCCGCGAGCTCCTCAAGGCATACCTCCTCTACCGCGTCGGCACCCGTCAGGGCCTACTCATGCTCCCCAAGCTCAAAGGCGAGGCAATCAAAAGCAAGAACATAAGGCTCGGCACCCTTCGCCGTCCCGATAGCGTCAGGGGCCAGACCGTCCACAGCGCGGTGGTCATCGGCTACAGGCACCGAGGCCCCAAAGGTCTGCGCAGACTCATCTCCGCCCTCCTCCCCACCACCTGCACCGACGGCCTGTTGATCATCCACGCCGACCGCCTCCCCCGCACGCTTCCCGAGGCCTTCCTCATCCTCCGTCCCATCCCAGCCGTCCCCGAGCAATCAACCTCACCACCCCCTGTTCCCGTTCAGGGAGCAGCGCTCCCGGCCAAGGAGCCAACAATTTCCCATTCCCAACTCCCAATTCCCAATTATCGTCCTCATCGACGGCCATTGCGCTACGCCGTGCTGCGCGTCCCAAAGACAAATCGCACGGCAAGCGTCCATTGAAATTTTGAGTCGTGCAGTCTCCGTGAGGAGACACAAAAATCCCCCCGCATCCGTCATGGCCGCAGGGGGATTCGTTTGTTCGTTCCTTGCCCCTCGCCTTTAGGTGAGGAGTTTTTGGTAGAGGATGGCGGGGGTGTAAGCGCCGGAGTGGCGGAGCCAGTCTGCGAGGGTGGCGGCGGGGGTGTAGCCGGCGGCGAGGAAGAGGCGGCGGCTGGTGTCGTTGGCCTCGGCGACGATGGCGTAGAGCTGGTGCAGGGAGAGGTGGCGGCGCAGGTGGGCGGCGACGGTGTCGAGGGCCTCGCGGGCATAGCCTTGCCCCTGCCACGGCGTGTCGACGAATATGCCGACGGCACAGCGCGAGTTGGCGGGGTCGAAGTCGTAGAGGTCGAGCGTGCCGATGGTATCGCGGGTGGCGGTGATGTCTATCATCAGCCTGAGCTGGCGGGCGGCGTAGATGTCGCCGTCATAGCTGTTGATGTAGTCCCAGAGCTGCTTGCGCGAGAAGGGGGCTATGGTCGAACCGGCTTCCCAGATGCGGGTGTCGTTCTCCCAGCGATAGAGGGTGTCGACATCAATAGGCTCGAGGGCGCGCAGCGTGATGCGCGGACCCTCGGCCCGTGGCAGGTCAGCCATTCTGCTCGGCGAGGAATCGTTCGACGTCGAGGGCGGCCTTGCAGCCCATGCCTGCGGCGGTGATGGCCTGACGGTATGTGGGGTCGGCGACATCGCCTGCGGCAAAGACGCCGGGGACGTTGGTGGCTGTGCCCTGTCCCTCGACCTTGATGTAGCCGGTGTGGTCGCACTCGACATAGGGGCGGAAGACCTCGGTGTTGGGCTGGTGGCCTATGGCGAGGAAGAATCCGTCGATGGGGAGGTCATACTGACGCTCGGCGTCGGTGCCACCCTTCTCGGTGAGGCGGGCACCCTCGACGAATCCGTCGCCATAGAGGCCGCGGGTCACCGTATTGAAGAGGACGTGGATGTTCTCCTTGTCGAGCACGCGGCGCTGCATCACCTTGGATGCGCGCAGCACGTCGCGGCGCACGATGAGATAGACCTCGGATGCGAGGTTGCTGAGATAGAGCGCCTCCTCGCAGGCGGTGTCGCCGCCGCCGACAACGGCCACGCGCTTGCCGCGATAGAAGAAGCCGTCGCAGGTGGCGCAGGCCGAGACGCCCATGCCGTTATATTTCTTCTCGTCCTCAAGTCCGAGATAGCGTGCCGAGGCACCTGTCGAGATGATGACCGTATCGGCCCAGATGGTGACGCCGTCGTCGGTGACGGCCTTGAAGGGGCGCTTGGAGAAGTCGACCTCCTTGACGAATCCGGGACGGATGTCGGCACCGAAACGGATGGCCTGATTGCGGATGTCCTCCATGAGCTGCGGGCCGGTGACACCCTCGGGATAGCCGGGGAAGTTCTCGACGTCGGTGGTGATGGTGAGCTGTCCGCCGGGCTGGTAGCCCTCGATGACGACGGGCGCTATGCCTGCACGGGATGTATAGATGGCGGCTGTGTATCCGGCGGGACCGGAGCCGATGATGAGACATTTGGTGGTAAGTTCGGACATATCGTAGAATTGAAGATTAGGTATCGGGAATTTATCTGAGGTCGACCACCTGAACGCCGGGATACTTGCGGGTGTCGAACCTGAAATAGCTGTCGGGGAGGCGGCCGCCGGTGGTGACGCTGTTGATGGTTATGTCGATGGACTGACGGCCCGCGAGGGTCAGCCTGAGCGCCACGGGCCAACCGGTGGTGTTGCTGAAGGTGATGACGCCGCCGGTGATGTCGCCCGTCTTGTTCTTGGACTTGAGGCTCACCGCCGAGCTCCCCTTGGGGGCCTTGGCCGAGGTCATGGTGTAGTCCTTGCCGAGCGAGGAGATGATGGCGAAGGGATTGATCTGCTGCAGCTCGTCGGGGGTGGGGTCGATGACGTTGACCTCGCCCATCTGCTGCGAGTATGTCCACTGGGTCTTGCCGTCAAACCACGACGAGAGGCCGGGCGCGGTGAGGGTGAACCTGTCGCCCGACAGCGTGAGCATGCCCTGCCACGAATGGCCCTCGGCCCTGACGGTGTATGCCGCCTGAACCGACGGTGCCGACTTGAGCATGGACGCGGCGCGCCCCACGAGCTGCTGCGGCGTGGCGGCCAAGGCCACGAGGGCCACGGCAATCACCGAGAATATGGATAGCAGTATTCTTTTCATGTCTGCACAGATAACACTCTTTATCAATCAATTGTTTTCGAGAATGCGCTCGAGGGTCATCGGGTCGACCAGCACCTGACGGGGCTTGCCACCCTGCGAGGGGCCCACGATGCCGGCGGCCTCCATCTGGTCCATGATCTTGCCGGCGCGGTTGTAGCCGATGGAATAGCGGCGCTGGAGCGACGATGTCGAGGCCGTGTCGGTCTGGACCACCAGACGGGCGCACTCGTCGAAGAGCGGATCGCGGTCGCCCAGCGATGCGACCGAAGCGCCGTCGCCCGACTCGGGGACATATTCGGGGAGCTCGTAGGCGTGGTCGTAGCCCACCTGACGGTCTATGGCGTCGCAGATGGCCATGACCTCGGGGGTGTCGATGAAGGCGCACTGCACGCGGTCTATCTTGCCGTTGTTGCTGAAGAGCATGTCGCCGCGGCCTATGAGCTGGTTGGCGCCCGGACGGTCGATTATGGTACGCGAGTCGACCATCTGGAACACGCGGAACGCCACGCGGCCGGGGAAGTTGGCCTTGATGACGCCGGTGATGACGTTGGTCGAGGGGCGCTGGGTTGCCAGAATCATGTGTATGCCCACGGCGCGGGCCTTCTGGGCGATGCGGGCTATGGGAGTCTCGACCTCCTTGCCGGCGGTCATGATAAGGTCGGCGAACTCGTCGACAATCACCACGATATAAGGCAGATACCTGTGACCCTTGGCGGGGTTGAGGGCATGGCGGCAGAAGCGCTCGTTATACTCCTTGATGGTGCGCATCGAGGCATCCTTGAGCAGCGCATAGCGGTTGTCCATCTCGACGCAGAGCGAGTTGAGGGTGGCCACGACCTTCGAGGGATCGGTGATGATGGCGTCCTCCTCGTCGGGGAGCTTGGCCAGATAGTGGCGCTCGAGCTTGGCATAGAGGCTGAACTCGACCATCTTGGGGTCAACGAGCACGAACTTGAGCTCGGAGGGGTGCTTCTTGTAGAGCAACGAGGCTATGATGGCGTTGAGGCCCACCGACTTACCCATACCCGTGGCACCGGCCACGAGCAGGTGTGGCATCTTGCACAGGTCGGCCACGAAGACCTCGTTCGAAATGGTACAACCCATGGCCATGGGGAGGTCCATGTTGCAGTTCTGATAGCGCTCTGACTCGATGATAGAGCGCATCGAGACGGTCTGGGGCTCCTTGTTGGGGACCTCTATGCCGATGGTACCCTTGCCGGGAATGGGGGCGATGATGCGAATGCCGAGGGCCGCGAGGCTCAGGGCGATGTCGTCTTCGAGACGCTTGATCTTTGAGATGCGAATGCCCTCGGCGGGGATGATCTCGTAGAGGGTCACGGTGGGGCCCACGGTGGCCTGAATGTGCGAGATGGGTATGCCGTAGTCGTTGAGGGTCTTGGTGATGCGGGCCTTGTTGCTCTCCATCTCCTCGGCATCGACGCTGTTGTGGTTGCGCTCGACGTCGCGGAGCAGGTCTATCGAGGGGAACTGATAGTGCGAGAGGTCGGCGCGGGGGTCGTAGAGGGGCTGGCCGGTGCGGTCCAACACGGGCTCGGCGGCGGCCGACTTGGTGGCGAAGAGGGGCTCCTCGGCCTCGGGCTCGGTGCTTTCGTCCACGGCCTCGCCGACAGTTGCCGCGGCCGGGGCGGCGAAGAGCGATCCGGGCTCGTCGTCCTCATCCTCGACGGCCTCGACGGTCACGTCGTCCTCGATGACCTGAGCGGGTTCGTCCGGAGCCACGAATGCGGCCACGGGGGCCTTGGGAGCGGGATTCTCCTCGACAGTCTCCGGAGCCCCAACGGGAGCGACGGCGGGGGCTGCGGGTTGCGCAGCGGCGGCACGCTCGGCCTCGGCGGCAGCTTGGGCAGCGGCAGCCTGTTCGGCAGCGATACGCTCTGCCTCGGCGGCCTGCTCGGCGGCCAGTCTCTCGGCCTCGCGGCGGGCCTCACGCTCGGCACGCTCCCGGTCGCGCTCGGCGCGACGCTCGGCCTGACGCTCGGAATACTCGGCATAGCGCACCCTGAACGCGGCCAGACCGCGCGAAATCTCTGACAGATAGAGTATGACGAGCATTCCGGCCAGAATGACGCTGACACCTATGGCGCCCCAGATGCCGGTGAGGGTTATGAGTTTCTGATTCAGCACCAGACCGTGCAGACCGCCCCAATAGAAGGGGGCCGAGAGGCCGTAGGTGACGAGTCCGGCAATGACGGACACCGACACCGCCCCGAGCAGGCAGCGCAGGGTGAGGTTCCAGAATCCGGGCCTGTAGACCTTGAGCAGCGAGAGGCCGCACACAAGGATATAGTAGACAAGTATGAACGAGCCCATGCCGAGCCAGTTGTATATGAGCGTATGGGCCAGCCATGCGCCGAAAGGACCTCCGGCATTGCGGATGAGCGTGGGGTCGTAGTCGGCGTTGAGCATGGCGCTCTGGTCGCTCTTGATGTTCATGAAGTATGACAGGCACACGATGAACGCATAGGCGGCGAGCACGACAAGAATGACGCCGAGGAACATGGCCGAGCGCGAGTCGCCCAGCATGGTGATGAAGCGCGAGAAGACGCCGGGACGGGCCGGAGCCGGGGCTGCGGCGGCCTTGGGCTGAGGGGCGGGCTCGGGGGCCGCGGGAGCCTCGGGCTCCTGCACGGGGACAGCGGCCTCGGGTGCCGCCGCCGAAGCAGGCGAAGCGGCCTGATTGTAGAGGGCGGCGGGGTCGAAACCGGCCGACTCGCCGTAGGATGTCTCGTCGATCGGTGAGTAGGAAGAGGACATATGGAGGGTGTGTAGTGTGTTAACGATTGATTTGCGGATTGAAGAGCAAAATTACGAATTTCGCCACAATCCGCCAACCAATTTAACACAAAAAATCCGGGTCGAACAAACCACAACGTCCGCGCGTTGAAACAATAGTAAAAAAGCGAACTCTGATTATGAAAAAAATAGGTATTTTCTACGGCTCGACCACCGGCACGACCGCCGAGGTGGCCCGGGGCATTGCCAAGAGGCTCGGCGTTGACGAAAAGGACATACACAACGTGGCGGACACCGCACCGTCGGCTCTCGGCGACTATGACGTGATAGTAATCGGCGCCAGCACATGGGGCGCCGGCGACCTGCAGGAGGACATGGCGACATTCCTCGACGGAGTCGGAGCCATGGACCTGAGAGAGAAGGAGGTGGCCATATTCGGCTGCGGCGACGAGAACATGTCGAAGACATTCTGCAACTCGGTGGGCGAGATATATCGCCGCATGCACGACACCCACGCCATGTTCATAGCCCCGTTCGAGAACGATCCCTACACATACGCCGACTCGGAGAGCGATGTCAAGGGCATGATTGTCGGACTGTGTCTGGACAACGTGAACCACCCCGAAGACACCGACGCCCGTCTGGACGCATGGTGCGAGATAATAAAGGAGGAAATCAAATAGTTAGAAAATGTGAAATTTTTTGCCGGAATGGGAAATTTTGATTAAATTTGCACCTCGAATTACGGACAAAAGTCTGCAAATAATCAAAAACAAACATATACGGCAATGAAAAGAACGTTCCAACCTTCTAACCGCAAGAGAGTTAACAAGCACGGCTTCCGTGCCCGCATGTCTACACCCGATGGCCGCAAGGTACTTGCCCGCCGTCGCGCCAAAGGCCGCCTGCGCCTGACCGTTTCGAGCTCTATCGCCGGAAAGTAATCCGCAGGGCACTCTCTTAAAAAATCGTTTGCAAACAGCAACCGGGCGACAGTCGTCAGACTGCCGCCCGGTTGGCTTTTACAGACCCGCCGGGGTCATGCCTTGCGGATGCCGTCGTCCTCGATGACGATGCGGCGCTCCTTGTATAGCTTGCCGAGAGCCTTCTTGTAGTCCTTCTTCGAGCACTCGAACACGTGGCTGATGGCCTCGGGCGACGACGAGTCGGTCAGGGGCAGGTAGCCGTCGGGCTCGGCGTCAAGGCGCGCCATGACGCGCTCGGCCAGCGCGTCGACACGGCCGTCCTTGGATCCCGACATGATCAGGTCTATCTTGCCGTCCTCGCGCACGTTCTTTATATATGCCGTCACCTCCTTGCCTATGACCAGCGGCTTGTAGAGGTCGCTGTCATAGATGAGTCCGTGATAGAGATTGTCGACGATGGCCTTGTAGCCCAGCTCGTTGCGACGGTAGACGAGGGCCTTGACCGGCTCGCCCTGATGATAGCGCGGCACGCGGTTGCCAAGAAACTTGTCGATCTTGGCCGAGGCCACTATGCGCTTGGATGCGTCGTCGAGATAGACATAGACCAGAATCACCATGCCGCGGCACAGCTTCATGGTCTGCTCGCCGTAAGGGAGCAGGAGCTGCTTCATGAGCCCCCAGTCGAGAAACGCGCCGGTGCGGTTGACGTCGGTGACCCGCAGATAGGCGAACTCGCCCACCTGAGCGGCCGGATGTTCGGTGGTGGCGATGAGGCGCCCCTCGTTGTCGCGATAGATGAATACCTCGATCTCGTCGCCGGGTTGGAGGGGTTCGCTGACATATCTGCCGGGCAACAGTATCTCGCCGGCCTCGCCGCCGTCGAGATAGGTGCCGAAATCGACATTCTTGACCACCCGCAGGCGGTTATATTTACCTATTTTTATCATTTTGTCAATTATTTGATGCAAATATAACGCTTTTCTCGCTAATATAGGCTAATTTTGCATAGTCAAAATAACATAATACCGACTCTCGATGGAAGAGATACTGAAATATTTCCCCTCCCTGACCCCGCGGCAGACAGAGCAGTTCGAGGCGCTCGGCACGCTCTATCCCGAGTGGAACGAGAAGATCAACGTAATATCGCGCAAGGACATAGACAACCTGTATCCGCACCACATACTGCACTCGCTGGCCATAGCCAAATTCTTCACGCCCAAGCCCGGCACGCGGTTCGTGGACCTCGGCACGGGTGGCGGATTTCCGGGAATACCGCTGGCCATACTGTGGCCCGACTGCAGCTTTCACCTGATAGACCGCATCGGCAAGAAGATCAGGGTGGCCACCGAGATAGCCTCAGCCATAGGGCTGGAGAACGTGACGCTGCAGCACGGCGACAGCGGCGAGTGTCACGACAAATTCGACTTCGTGGTGTCGAGAGCCGTGATGCAGCTGGACGAGCTGGTCAAGATCTCGGCCCGACTGGTGGGCAAGCCCTCGCGCAACCGCATACCCAACGGACTTATCTGCCTCAAGGGGGGCGATCTGGCCTCAGAGCTGGGCCGCGTGAAGCGTCCGCTGCTCGACATACCCCTGACGGATTATTTCGGCGACGAGTATTTCGCCGGCAAGGACATAGTTTACGTAGAGTTATGAAAGTCAGCAGATTCGTATTCAATATGTTCGGGGTCAACACATACGTCCTGTGGGATCCCGCATCGCACGAGGCCATCATCGTCGACCCCGGCATGACAAGTCAGGAAGAGCGCGACGCCCTCGACGACTTTCTGCAGCGCAACGGACTGCGCGCCACCCAGCTCGTGAACACCCACATGCACCTTGACCACATATTCGGCAACACATACGTCAGAGACCGCCACGGACTCCCCGTCAAGGCAGCCCGGGCCGACGAGTTTCTGGGCCTGACGCTCAACGAGCAGGCCGCGCGATTCCACCTGCCCGTCAAGGCCGAGGACCACGGCATAGACGAGGAGCTGAAAGACGGCGACACCCTGCGTCTGGGCGACGAGGAGATAAAGGTGCTGGCCGTGCCCGGCCACTCGCCCGGGTCGATAGCCCTCTATGCCCCCGAGTCAGGGTTCGTCATCACCGGCGACGCTCTCTTTGCCGGCTCGATAGGGCGCACCGACCTGCCCGGCGGCGACTTCGGCACCCTTGTCGGGGCCATCAAGCGCAAGCTGCTCACCCTGCCCCCCGAGACGGTGGTCCTGCCCGGCCACGGCGGTGAGACGACCATCGGCGATGAGCTGAAAAACAATCCTTTCGTCAGATAATTAAAGAAATAATTCTTTAATTGGTATTTTTTAACTAATTTTGCGACAACACATATAATCCAAGCATAAATATGGCAAAAATTTCACGTCCGAAACTACGTCTGCGCGATCTGACCCTGCGCGACGGACAACAATCGCTGTTTGCCACCCGCATGAATCAGGCCACCATAGACAAGCTGCTTCCCTACTACGAAGACGCCCACTTCTATATCATGGAGGTCTGGGGCGGTGCCGTGCCCGACTCGGTGATGCGCTATCTCGACGAGTCGCCGTGGGAGCGCCTGCGCATTGTGTCAAAGGCAATGGACTCCAAGAGCGAGCATCCCAAATCGCTGCTCTCGGCCCTGTCGCGCGGCCGCAACCTGTTCGGCTATGTCCCCTATCCCGACTCGGTGCTCGAGGGATTCTATAAAGAGGCCATCGACAACGGCCTCAACATCATGCGCATCTTCGACGCCCTCAACGACATCGACAACGTGCGCGAGTCCATCAGGCTGATAAACAAGCTGGGCGGCATCGCCGACGGCGCCGTCTGCTATACCGTAGACCCCAAGCCCGAGGCCCCGGCCCAGACGGGAATCATGGGCAAGCTCAAGTCGATGATAGGCATGGGCGAGAAGGAGCCCGAGAAGATATTCACCGACGAGTATTTCGTAGGCAAGGCCGTCGAGATGGAGCGTCTCGGCGCCAAGATAATCACCCTCAAGGACATGGCCGGTCTGGTCAACCCGCTGCGCGCGGCCTCGATCATCTCGGCCCTCAAGCACAACGTCAAGGTGCCCGTCGACTTCCACACCCACTGCACGCCGGGCTATGGTCTGGCATCGGCGGTGATGGCCATCATCAACGGCGTCGACATACTCGACACCAACATCTGGTGGTTTGCCGAGGGTTCGGCAGCACCCGCCGTCGAGCTGATCTACATCTTCTGCCAGCGCATGGGCGTAGAGCTCGAGGTGAACATGGAGGCCGTGGGCCGCATACGCAAGGAGCTGCTCAACGCCCGTCTGGCCCTGTCGGACTTCGACCTCAACAAGGACAACATGCCCCGCGAGTTCGACCCGCTCAACGACACCCTGCCCGCCGAGATCGCCGCACTGTTTGACAGCGCCATCGACTTTGCCCTCGCGGGCGACGAGGAGGCCCTGCTGGACACCTGCCACAAGATCGAGGCATACTTCCGATTCCCCAAGCCCAACGAGCTCGTCAAGACAGCCGAGGTGCCGGGCGGCATGTACTCGAACATGGTGGCCCAGCTGCGCCAGCTCAAGAGCGAGGACCTGCTGGAGGACGCCATGCGCCTCATCCCGATGGTGCGCCGCGACGCCGGCCTGATACCTCTGGTGACGCCCACCAGCCAGATCGTGGGCAGTCAGGCAGTGCTCGTGGCACTCGACCGCAAGAACGGCAAGCCCGACTATACGACCACCAACAACCAGTTCATCTCGCTGGTCAAGGGCGAGTACGGCAAGACGCCCGTGCCCATCGACCCCGCGTTCCGCGAGAAGATAACCGGTTCGGCCATAGAGAAGCCCTATGACGTATCGACGTACAAGAAACCGGCCAACCCCACCATAGACGAGCTGGGCGGCGTACCGCTGGCATCGAACACAGAGGAGATGCTGCTGCTCGAGCTGCTCCCCTCGGTGGCCAACGGATTCCTGCGCAAGCGCCGTGGCGAGGAGGCAGCCGCCGTGGCTGCCGAAGAGGCCAAGAACGCCCCCGCCGCCGAGGAGAAGGCCCCGATGGAGCCCATCACCGGCCCCTGCTTCACTGCCCCGATGGGCGGACGCATCATCTCGATCAACGTCAAGGACGGCCAGGCCGTCAAGAAAGGCGACCATCTGCTGACCTACGAGGCCATGAAGATGGAGAACGACGTCGAGGCCGAACAGGACGGCACCGTCAAGCGCGTGCTGGTGCGCGAGGGCGACGTCGTGGGCACCGACGCACCGCTGATCGAATTCGAATAACCTATAACCAAAACACCAACACTCACCACAAAATTCAACTATGAAGACAATCAAGCTTCTCCTCGTGGCTCTGGCCGTAGTGATCGGCACAGCCTCTGCCAATGCCGGCGGCATATTCAAGTTCGGTCCCCGCGTGGGCCTCACCGTCAACGAGCTGCACTTCAACAAGGACCTCGTCGACGACAACAACCGCACCGGCTGGACGGCAGGTCTGATGACCGAGTTCCGCGTGCCCGTCATCGGCATCGGCGCCGACCTCTCGGTGATGTACGTGCGCAGGAACAGCTCGTTCCTCATACAGGAAAACCTCACCAAGAATGACCGCGACTATGTGGAGATTCCCCTGAACCTGCGCTATAACGTGTCGCTGCCCGTAGTGAGCAAGTTCCTCACTCCCTATATCCTCGTCGGCCCCAGCGTATCGTTCCTGACCTCGGGCAAGAAGTTCGAGGGCAACGTGGGCGATCAGGCCGCAGGCGAGATCAACAACGTGAAGAACGTCTATAAGAACAAGTCCGTTGACTGGGCCCTGAACTTCGGTATCGGCGTGCAGCTGATCAACCACATCGACATCAGCGCCCGCTATGGCCTCGGCCTGACCAAAGCCGTCAACACCATCACCTCAAACAATTACGGTGCCGGCATCGAGGGCAAGAACCGCTACTGGACCATCTCGGCAGCATACCTGTTCTAATCGACAGACTCCATACACATTACGACCGACCATGCGCACGGCGCGCGTGGCCGGTCGTTTTTTCATGGCCAATTGTATGTAAAATCGCGATAAATGATTACCTTTGCACACCGATAATACAGTCTAACCAACATTTATACATTTCGCATGAGAAAATTTTTACTTTTTGCCATTGCGGTGTGCATAGCCGTGACCTGCGGAGCAGCGTCATTCAACACGGTGACCGTACACCTCAACGACGGCTCGCAGGTAGACATCACCATGACCGACGGCCTGTCGCTGAGCTTTGATGAGACCAATCTGGTGGCCACAGGCTCGGGCGCGGACGTGACCGTAGAGAAGAGCAAGATAGTCAAGCTGAGCCACTCGCAGCAGTCGGGCATAGCCGACATCACCGCCGACGGCGGCTTCAGCCATGACGGCAACGCCCTCAACTTCGACAACCTGCCCGACGGCAGCACCGTGGCCGTCTATGGCATCAACGGCGTGGCCGTGTACTCGGCACGGGTCTCTGGCAGCCATACACTGCCCCTCGACGGCATGGCCCCCGGCATCTATGTAGTGAGAGTGAACAACATGTCGTATAAAATATCCGTGAAGTAAGGCTATGAAGAAGCAGTTAATTCTTGGCGGCCTTGCCGCAGCGGCATGCATCGCATACGCATCGAGCGAGAAGATTAACCTCATCAAGAACGGCTCGGTTTTCGAGAGCTTTCGCGTCGAGAAGATAGACCACATCGGCTATTCGGGCGACTCGGAGGGATACAACACCATCGACATCTATACCCTCGACGGCAAGAAGGCATCGGTGAGCCTCGACGGCATCGACCATATCGAGTATGTGGCTCCCCTGCCCTCCAACCCGCTGTCGCTCGAGGTTGAGCCGCACCACTATTGCGCCACCCTCACCGTCAACGCCACCGACGAGAACGCTTGGTATCGCATCGCCGGCGTCGACAGCAAATCGCTCAAGAACTATGACGAGGCAGACTGGGCCGACATCGTCGTTGAATCGGACATAGAGTACATCTATGGCGTGGCCGCCGAGTATGGTCGTCCGCTGTCGTCGTTCCGGATGGACGAAATTTTCGAGAAAGGCTCGCAGACCCGAGACTGGTACCCCTCGGAGAGCACCCTGCCCGAGACACACATCGTGCTCGTGGCATATACCGCACGCCTCGACGGCGACAAGGTCGTGGTGACGACCGAGCCCCTCAGGGCCGACTTCACCACCAAGAAGATCGAGGATCTTGGCGTCAAGTTTGACGTCACCGCCGAGATGACCTCAAACACCATCAAGGTCATCGCCGATGCTCAGGGCGGATCTGACATCCCGTTTGCCATCGAGCTCTATTCGGCCGAGGAGATAGCCGTGAGCGGACTCAAGTCGCTGGTGCAGAACTCGCTGCTGCAGATGCAACAGCTTGTCTACAACTACGGCTTCACATGGGACGAGGTTACTTTCCGCACCCACGGCGAGAAGACTTGGACCAACCGCCGCATGGGCGACCAGTGGTTTGCAGTGGTATTCGGCTGCGAGTACGGCATCGCCACCACCGACGCATCGTGGGAGGTATTCACCATCCCCGCGCCCGAGATTACCGATCCCTGTACATTCGAGGCCACGGCCACGCAGCTCTCGCCCTCTGAGATGAACGTCACCATCGTGCCCTCGTCGCCCGACACCCGCTATGCGGCATTCCTCGTCGAGGCCGAAAAGATCACCGAGACCATGACCGTAGAGCAGTATGTGGCCAACCAGATATACTGGATCAACTCGATGAACACATTCCAGTGGGACACCACCGACTTCATCCACACCGGCGAGGCCACCCTCAACACCCACGACGACCTGATCGGCGGCGAGTATCTCAAGGCCGACAAGGAATATTATGCCATTGTCTGCGGCATCGACGAGACCGGCACACGCACCACCGAGGTCAAGACCGTGTCGTGCATGACGACCACGCAGACCACCGAGGGCATGACGTTTGACGTCAAGTTCGGCGCGTTCGACGACTCGAGCACGTGGTCACACTTCCTCGAAGTGACCGTGACACCCTCCGATCCCAATGCCAAGTATGTGTTCCAGAGCCTCTCGGCATCCAACGCATACGCCGACCTCAACTGCACCGACGAGGAGTTCATCAGCCGCTATGTCGACGTTCAGGGCCAGTATCTCGAGCTCCTGACCGGCGAGAAGACCAAGAAGCTCGCTTTCAGCTCGGAATTCGACTATACTACATACGAGTACGTCTTCAAGCCTTATATACTTATGATCTTCGGCTATGACGGCGCACAGACTTCGCCCCTCTACGTCTACTCGATAGACACCGCCACCGGCAAGGCCGAGCTGATACGCGGTCCCAAGGACGAGGCACTCTCGTTCAGCATCAACCCCGGCGCGTTCGACGACAACAGCACGTGGTCACACTTCCTCGAAGTGACCGTGACCCCCTCTGACCCCTCGGCCAAGTATGTGTTCCAGAGCCTCTCGGCATCCAACGCATACGCCGACCTCAACTGCACCGACTAGGAGTTCATCAGCCGCTATGTCGACGTTCAGGGTCAGTATCTCGAGCTCCTGACCGGCGAGAAGACCAAAAAGCTCGCTTTCAGCTCGGAATTCGACATGACCACCTACGAGTATGTCTTCAAGCCCTACATCCTCATGGTCTTCGGCTATGACGGCGCACAGACATCGCCCCTCTACCTCTACTCAATAGACACCGCCACGGGCACCCTCACCCAGCTCCGCGGCCCGGGCATGGAATAATCCATACACCATAACAACAGACAGCGCGTTGTCGAAATTCGACAACGCGCTGTGTTGTTTTATCGGGGAACAAAGAATTTCTTCTGTCCATTGGGCTGCATTATACGCATTTGTAATAATGACGAAGTGGATTCGTTAATATAATAAAACGATTGTCTTTAATGAAACCCGGAAACTTCAATGAGTATAAAGATTTGGTTGACGTCACGGCGTTAAGTGATTTTTATCGTGACAATGGGAAACTATGTCATTACGCCAAAGGTGAGGCAATAGTCCGGCAGGGTTCAGTAGGAAAATATTTTGGAGTCATAGAATCCGGGTATTTTAAATATATGACTATTACTACCGACGGGGATGAAGCGGTCGTCGGATTTGCTTTTGAAGGAGAATGTGTATGTGATTTCAACAACTCTTTCCGTGGTCTACCTTCGGAAGTTGCTATTGTGGCGGGATGCGAAACCGATGTTTGGCAGGTCAATTTCAAGGCAATAATAGATATTATTGAAAATAGATTAAACGGTCTCCATGACAGCATTACAGATGTATTATTCAGGGAGATATATCATAGGCATCTGGAAATTTATCGGAAGTCTCCGACGGAAAGGTACCTTGAATTGCTCAGCAATCATCCGGAGATATTTGACATAGTCACAATGAGGGAAGTAGCCTCATACCTGCTTGTTTCCCCGGTATATCTGAGCCGAATCCGAAAAAAACTCGCTAAAAAATCCGGCAAATAAAACTTGTTTTATCCCGAAGTCATTATTTTTGCCTAACTTTGCCAATCAAATATATTGGCAAATGGACAATCGAATACTCAAAACGATCTTAACTCTGACGGTTATAATGCCATTCATGGCATTTGCCGAACCGAACGGGGGCACAAGAGGCTATGAATGTGTGGAAACAGAGCATCAGAGAGACACACTGTCGAGGACATATAATGCAGTAGCGTCATTACCTTATGGGGAAGGAGAAATCTTTGCATGGGAAGATATAGAACCCGGTGATGAACCCTCATGTGGAAACGCAAAGTTCAATGAACGATTTTTTGATTCGGAAATAATCAAAAATGCAGGGTTTCGGACTAAGAGAGTTGCAAGTAGGGCGGCTGACGAAATAGCTTACAAGGACATTACTCTATCTGCTCCCGGCTCATTGGCATCCATGCTGGGCGATGAAATTAACGAAATAGATTCCCTTGTTGTGCGCGGACCGATAAATGCAGAAGATCTCCATACTATCTGGAGCAGCAGTTTCTATGGAAGGTTGACTGTAGCCAACCTTGAATATACGCAGATAGCGGGCAATCGAATACCAAAAAATGCTTTTTGGTATCAGTCGGAGCAATATACTCCCGGATCCGAGTATATAGATTGTATTCCTCTTCGCAGAATCATACTTCCCGAGGGGTTGGAGGAGATAGGTGAAGGGGCATTCTGTTACGCCATTGATCTTGAAGATGTAAACTTTCCATCTTCTTTAAAAGCAATCAGAAGAAGATGCTTTTCGGATTGCATAAGCTTGAATGTCAATCCTCTTGTCATTCCTGAAGGAGTGGAAGAAATTGGATACATGGCATTCGTTAATTGTAAATCATTGACCGGAAAGGTTGTCCTGCCAACAACTTTGAAGAGAATCAATGACGGCGCATTCTTCTCAACTAAAATCACAGAATGTAATTTCCCCGATGGACTGGAAGAAATCGGCGACGGTGCCTTTTATGCTACTCGTTTAAAGGAGGCAATATTGCCGAATTCATGTCAGTCTTTCCCGGGAGACAGTCATTTTGCGTTAAACTATGAACTTGAAAAGATGCGTTTTCCTGAGGGCTTGAAAGTAATTCCGAATAGTTTTGTCGACAACTGTATCAAAATGACAGAATTCATTATGCCAAACAGTATTGAGGTAATAGATGACAGAGCCTTCTGGCAATGCGGAGCGTTAAAGGAACTCCACCTTTCATCAAACTTGAAATCTATAGGACTTGAGGGTCTGTACTATTGCAAGGGATTAAAGACCATCAGTTTCCCTTCTACATTAGAATCTTTGGGCGCAGAGAGTTGTTTATACTGGAAACGTATTGAGAGCATCTATTGTGCCGCTAAGATTCCACCCATCTGCATTGACAGCGAATTGAATCCCGGTGATACACCTTTTGGAGAATACGGTAGTGACTTTGTAAACCGAACCCCTCAGGATACTCCTGTATATGTGCCTATTGGCTCAGCTGATTTATACCGCAATGCGTGGGGCTGGAATTACTTCACGAATTTCATAGAAACCGACAACTTCCCTTCAGCTGGTATCTACAATATCACAGTAAACGACAACGAAAAGGATAGTGAAGCTCCACTATATGATTTGTGCGGCAGAAAAGTCATGAATCCTCAAACGGGGAGTATCTACATACAGTCCGGCAAAAAGATTCTTATAAAGTAAAAAACGCAGACAGAGACATACAATCCACATATCATATTAACAGACAGCGCGTTGTCGGATTTCGACAACGCGCTGTGTTTTTTGTCGGGGGGTGAAAGGCCGTCAGACTTCGTTGAGGGGGCGGCGGGTGGCGGTGGCGCGGAGGTATTCGGTGGGGGTAAGGCCGGTGACCGACTTGAACTGGCGGGAGAGGTGGGCGGCGCTCGAGTAGCCGGTGTGGAAGGCTATCTCGCTGACGGTCATCTCGCCGTAGCCGAGCAGTTCCTTGACCCATTCGACTCGCTGCGCTATCTGGTATTTTTCGACCGTCCTCCCCTCTTGCGACGAGAATATGCGGCTGAGGGTGTCGTAGGGTATGTGGAGGTGTTCCTCAAGGCAGGCCGAGAGATTGAGGCGGCATCTGTCTGCCTGACGGACGTGGTTGATGACGGCGCGCTTGATGCGCTCGACGGTCTCCTCGTCGGCCGAGACGGGACGGCTGAATCCCTGTGCGGCCAAGAGCGAGTCGAGCATGTGGAGGGCGTCGTCGTCGAGCGTCTCCTCGATGTCGGCACTCCCCAGCGAGACGTCCCTGACCGTGAGTCCGGCCGAGACGAGCAGGTCTGTCACGGCCTGTATGCAGTGGCGGCACACCATGCCTTTAATCTTGATTATCATAGCCTAATCTCCAAGGTATCTTATCATCAGTATTCTTGTGGTGGCGGGGGTGACTGGATAGTGGCGCGAGGCGCGCAGTCCGCAGACCCACAGCAGTCTGTCGCCACGGAACAGCAAGGGGTATCCGGGGCGGCGGGCGATGCCGATGCCGGCGTCGGAATAGATGTCGCTGACGAGCCGGGTGCCTTTCATGCCGAAGGGGGCAAGGCGGTCGCCCTCGCGCCACGGGCGCAGCGTGAAGGTTGGATCACCGTCGAGGACAGCCGCGTCCATGAACATCACGTCGCGGCCTATTGCGCCAGAGCGGAGCAGACTGCCGAATTCTTCCCTCGTGAGCTCGGTGAGGCTGAACGGATGGGTGTCGAGACTGACGGTCCTCTCGGGAATCGCGTCGGGGACCCGCCGGAGCACGCCCCTGTCGATGACCCAATCGCCGAAGCGTCGTCCCGAGGCCGTGTCAGATGGGCTGAGGATGTCGCGGCAGCGATCGGCGTTGAATCCGTGGGGTGAAAGCAGCTCGTAGAGGGCGGTCAGGGGGTCGGCTTCGTTCTCCCTGATGCGGTCTACGTATACATCGCCGGTGGTGGCGTCGACATATCTCCGGGCCAGAGAGGCAAGCGCCTCATCGTAGACAGAATAATTGCCCCGGAGACACTCGACCGAGCGCTTGATGCCGTCGATGCTGCCGGGAAAGAGCTCCTCGAACACGGGGAGCAGGCGATTGCGGATGCGGTTGCGCCTGTAGTCGGAGTCGGCGTTGGTCGAGTCGGTGACATAGTCCTGACCCAGCGCACGGAGATAGCCGAGGATGTCAGAGCGCCCCACGCAGAGCAACGGCCTGACGACCATGCCGTTGCGTGGCAGCATACCCTTGAGTCCGCGCAGGCCCGAGCCGCGCATCAGGTTGAGCAGCAGTGTCTCGGCATTGTCGTCGGCGTGGTGGGCCACGGCCAGAGTCGTGATGCCGCACTCGCGCCACCAGCCGTATCGCAACTCGCGGCAGGCCATCTCGACCGACTCGCCGGTCGCGGCCATGCGGGCGGCCACGTCAAAGTGCCTGACCTCGAGGGGTATGCCGAGCCGTCGGCAAAGCTCTCGGCAGAAACGCTCGTCGCGGTCGCTCTCGTCGCCCCGCAGATGGAAGTTGCAGTGAAAGGCGCTGACGCCCACCCCCATGTCGACGAGCACGCGCAACAGCGCCACGGAGTCGGCTCCCCCGCTCAGCCCCACGGCCACGGGGGTGCCGTCGGCAGGCAGGAGCGCATGGAGGCGGCAGAACTCGGCGACGACGGAGGGCAGGTTCATGCCAGCTCGGCTATCAGTGTGGCCGACGATGCCGAGACGACGCGCACCCTGACGGTGTCGCCGACACGATAGTCGCCGCGCGGCAGCACGACGGCCTTGTTCTGCGAATTACGACCCACGAACTGCTCCTTGGAGCGCTTGGACACGCTCTCGACAAGCACGTCGAACTCCTTGCCCACGTCGCGGCGGTTGGATTCGAGCGAGAGCTCGTTCTGCAGGGCAATCATGCGGTTGAGGCGGTCAATCTTGACATCCTCGGGGACATTGTCGGGCATGGTGCGCGCGGCGAGGGTGCCGGGGCGCTCGGAATACTTGAACATGAACGACGAGTCGAAGCCGACCTCGCGCATCAGCGAGAGGGTCTCCTGAAAATCCTCCTCGGTCTCGTCGTGAAAACCGGTGAAGAGGTCTGTCGATATGCCGCAGTCGGGGATGGCGGCGCGTATGGCGGCGATGCGGCCCAGATACCACTCGCGGGTGTACTTGCGATTCATCGAGCGCAGCACGCGGTCCGAGCCCGACTGGACGGGCAGGTGGATGTGGCGGCAGATGTTGGGGCGCGAGGCGATGACGGCGATGGTCTCGTCGCTCATGTCCTTGGGGTGCGATGTGGTGAAGCGTATGCGCATGTCGGGCGCTGCGTCGGCCACCATGCCCAACAGGGCGGGAAAATCGACCTTGCGGCCATCGGGATACTCGAAGTTGTAGCTATTGACGTTCTGGCCCAGCAGGGTGGCCTCCCTGAATCCGCGGGCGCGGAGATCGGCCAGCTCGGCGAGGATGCTCTCGGGCTCGCGCGAACGCTCGCGGCCACGGGTATAGGGCACGATGCAGTATGAGCAGAAATTGTTGCAGCCGCGCATGATGCTGATGAATCCGGCCACCTTGGGGCCGCCGAGGCGCGAGGGGATGATGTCGCGATATGTCTCGGTGGTGCTCAGCTCGATGTTGACGGCCTTCTCGCCGGCCTCGACCGAGGCAAACAGGTTGGGCAGGTCGTTGTAGGCGTCGGGGCCGGCCACGAGATCGACCCCGTGGTTTGCCACGAGGTCCTCGCGGACACGCTCGGCCATGCAGCCGACCACGCCGATGATGAGCCGTGGCAGCGCGCGTCCGCGGCGACGGCGCAGCGCACCGAGCCACGCCAGACGCGACAGCACCTTCTGCTCGGCGTTGTCGCGGATGGAACATGTGTTGAGCAGCACGGCGTCGGCCTCCTCGGGGGTGTCGACAGTGTCGTATCCGGCCGTGGCCATTATCGAGGCCACCACCTCGCTGTCGGCCACATTCATCTGGCAGCCGTAAGTCTCGATATATAATTTTCGCGTTTCAGTCATTTTTGTTGGTCAGAATCAACTTTTTTCGCCCCTTGTTTTGAGGAACGGGCAATAATTGGTATTTTTGCACAAAATTACACAATTTTCCGCAATTAGTCAGACTTGCCTGATGGAGAATTTAATTATCAGCTTGGTCTTCATAGCCGTCGCTTGGTTCATAGACCGCGTGATGAAGATGATAAAAGGCGACAAGGCCGGACACGACGACAACCGCCGTGCCCCGATGGCTACGGCCTTTGACGAGTTCCTCTCCATCAGCGACCCGGAGTCCAAGCCCGAGCCTCCCCGCAAGCCCGAGCGGAAACCCGAGCCCAAGCCCGCGTGCCCGACTCTGCCACAGGAAGGGACGAGGGTGACGCCTGACCTGACGGCCGACGACACCACGCCACCGATGACCGACAACGACGCCGCCACCGACAAGGCCCGGGCGGCACACTATGCCCGCTGGAGGCAGGCGATGGTAGACTCGTGGCTGCTGGAGCGCAAATTCTGACCACTAATTCACTGAACTTCAACTAAAATACCATAATCACAGAAACTACGATATGAGATTTCCCATTCTCACCCCCGAAGAAGCAGCCGAGCTGTTTTTCAACGACGCCAAATGCGGTTTCTCAGGATTTACCGCACCGGGCTCGCCCAAAGTGGTGACACAGGCCATCGCCGCCAAGGCCGAGAGGCTGCACGCACAGGGTGAACCCTTCAAGATCAACATCATCACAGGTGCCTCGACATCAGACATGTGCGACGGCATACTGGCCCGTGCCAACGCCATTGGCAAGCGCACCCCCTATCAGAACCATCCCGACCTGCGCAAGCGCATCAACTCGCACGACGCGCACTACTTTGACCTCCACCTCTCGGAGGCCGCCCAGAAACTGCGTTACGGATTCTTCGGCGACAAGCTGGACCTCGCCATCATCGAGGTGAGCGACATTCAGGACGACGGCACCGTTGTCGTCGGCACCGGCGTGGGCAACGTGCCCACTGTGGCCAAGATGGCCGACAAGATCGTGATCGAGCTCAACGAGAAGCTGCGTCACGCCCTCCATGGCCTGCACGACATATATCTGCCCCTCGATCCCCCTCACCGCGACGTCATACCCATCTTCAAGCCTAGCGACCGCATCGGCTCGCCCGTGCTCAAGCTCGACCCCGACAAGATTGTCGGCGTGGTGATGAGCGACAACTATGAGGGTGTCAAGCCCTTCACCCCGCTCGACGCCACCACCCAGCAGATCGGCGCCAACGTGTGCGCCTTCCTGATGGCCGAGCTGCGCGCCGGACGCATCCCCTCGTCGTTCCTGCCCCTGCAGTCGGGCGTGGGCAACGTGGCCAACGCCGTGCTCTACGGTCTGGCAGACGCCAAGGAGATCCCGCCGTTCGAGATGTATACCGAGGTGATGCAGGATGCCGTGATAGACCTGATGAAGAAGGGCCGCTGCAAGTTCGGCTCGTCGTGCTCGCTGACGGTGAGCAACGAGGTCGAGGACGAGGTAATCTCGAACATAGACTTCTTCAAGCAGCACATGGTGCTCCGCCCCTCAGAGATCTCGAACAACCCCGAGGTGATACGCCGACTCGGCGTCATCGCCATGAACACCGCACTCGAGGCCGACATCTTCGGCAACATCAACTCGACCCACGTCACCGGCACAAGGATGATGAACGGCATCGGCGGCTCGGGCGACTTCACCCGCAACGCATACATCGCCATATTCTCGTGCCCCTCGATCACCAAGGAGGGCAAGATCTCGAACATCGTGCCGATGGTGTCGCACGTAGACCACACCGAGCACTCGGTCGACGTCCTCGTGACCGATCAGGGCATCGCTGACCTGCGCGGCCTTGACCCGGTGGAGCGCGCGCACGCAATCATCGACAACTGCGCCCACCCGATGTATCGCGAGCTTCTGCGCGACTATCTCAAGCTCTCGACCCGCGGCGGCCAGACACCCCACACGCTCGAGGCTTCGCTGGCGTTCCACACCGAGTTCCTCTCGTCGGGCGACATGCGCAACGTAGACTGGAGCAAGTTTGCATGACAATATAGGGACATGACATCAATATTCAAGGCCCGTGTGACTTTTCAGTCACACGGGCCTTGTTCTCTCATCGCCTCAGAGCACTCCGCAGCTGCGGAAGAGGGTGGCGTAGTATTCGGCTTTCTTTTCAAGCCTGAGGGGATAGGCGCGCGATGTCGAGGGCATGCGCCAGATGTCGAGTCCGTCGGCCGAGGTGACCATCTCGCCCATCTTGGGTATCGCGGTGTCGGTGAGCGAGGCTATGACGCCGGCGGCCTTCTCGCCCGTGGTGGCCACGGTGTGGCAGCAGGGCATTCGGCCCAGCAGGTCATGGAGGGGCACGGGCTCGAGAATCTCGAGAAACTTGTCCGAGGCGTTGCCCTTGAGCCGCCGCACCACCCTGCCGGTGTCGTTGAGGGCTATGCCGCGCTCGGTGAGCAGGCGCTTTATGGCCTCGAGGTCGAAGAGCCTTGCCTCGCGGTCGTAGAGGGCATCCTTGTCGCCGAAAAATATCAGTCCCATCATGAACCAGAAGTCGTTGGTGCGGTTGGGATAGTAGAAATCCATGCTCCAGCGATGCTGACCGGGCGGAAACGTGCCCATTATCAGCACCTTGGCGCCGTCAGGGATGAATGGCGGCCACGGGTGGGTCTCGGTGTCGTTTGTCATTGTCTCCATAGGATGAAAAAAATATAAGACATATAAGTACGATGAGTCCTATATGTCTTATATAATTAACTGGTGAGGATGTCTTAAAGTTCTTCGCTGAGCATCTTGTCGGTCTTGCGGGCTTCGGCGTATGTCTCCTTGACGAAGCTGACGCAGCAGGCGCCGATGATGAGCAGGACGCCTGCGAGGACAAGCATGCTGACCTGACGGCCTCCAAGCATGGGGAGAATCAGTCCGCCAAGAGCCGCGGCGCAGATCTGGGGCAGGCAGATGGTGCCGTTGAAGAGGCCGAGATAGGTGCCCATGTTCTCACCCGAGATAGAGTTGGTGAGGATGGTGAAGGGGAGCGCGAGCATGGCGGCCCATGCGCATCCGATCAGCAGGAACGAGAAGAAGAGCACGTACTGGTTGGTGATGAAGATGGTCGAGATGAATCCGAGTCCGCCGAGGATGAGGCTGAGCGAGTAGACCATCTTGTGATTCTTGAACATGGGGATGGCGACGGCCCAGATGACCGAGCCTACGGCCTGTACGGTAAAGAGCACGCCCACCCAGTTGCCGGCTTGCTGGTATGCCTCGGAGTGCGTGTCGGTGGTGTTCCAGACGGTGTCGGCGATGGCGCCGTTGGTATATGTCCACATGTAGAGGAATGCCGACCAGCAGAAGAACTGCACCAGACCGACGGTCCAGAATGTCTTGGGCGCGTTGCGCAGCAACTTGAGCATGCCGTCGCGCTTGGGCTTGATGCCCTCGGGCTCGTCCTTGATGCCGTGGAACTTGCGATATTCGGCCGGCGGCATCTCGCGGATGAAGATGAAGCTATAGATGACGCAGAGCACCAGTATGATGGCGCCGATATAGAATGCGTATGTCACCGTGGGGGGCACCTCGCCCTTGGGGGCTATGTTGCTGATGCCGATGGCGGTGAGGGTGATGGGGGCGAGATAGCCCACGAGGCTGCCGGCGTTGCAGAGGAAGCTCTGGATGGAGTATGCGAGGCCCTTCTGCTTCTCGTTGACCTGATCGCCCACGAGCATCTTGAACGGCTGCATGGCCATGTTGATGGACGTGTCGAGGAACATCAGCGCGATGAAGCCGAATATCATGGCGCCGCCGATGGTGAATCCGAAGCTGCCGGCGTTGGGGAGCAGGCACATCACGATGACGGCGATCGAGGCACCGAGTATCAGGTAGGGCAGGCGGCGGCCAAAGCGGTTCCATGTGCGGTCGCTGGCTGCGCCGACCAGTGGCTGGACAAGGATACCCATGAGCGGGGGGAGTATCCAGAAGTAGCTGAGCGAGTGGGGGTCGGCGCCTATGGTGGCGAAGATGCGCGAGATGTTGGCGCTCTGCAGGGCATAGGCGATCTGGACTCCGAAGAATCCGAAACTTAGGTTCCAGAGTTTCCAGAAACTCTGATCCGGTTTGGTTTGACTCATGATTTGTATTGGAAATTTAAGTGTAAGTATTTGTTCTCTTCAGTTCAGTCCTTCTCAAGCCCGGTGAGGAACTTTATCTCCTCGGCCCAGATGGTGTCGTCTGGGGTCTCGAGTATGAGGGGGATGCCCTCCATGCGGGGGTCGTTCATCAGTCGGATCCAGAAATCCTTGTCGAGCAGCCCGGTGCCAATCGAGGCGTGGCGGTCGACGTGCGACCCTATTGCCTTGAGGGTGTCGTTGAGGTGCATGCCCGAGAAATACTGCAATCCTATCACGTCCTCGAACTCGCGCCAAGTGCGCTCGTATGCCTCGGGGGTGGTCATGTCATATCCGGCCGAGTGCGCGTGACACGTGTCGATGCACACCCCCACCCTGCTCTTGTCCTCGACACGGTCGATGATGCGGGCTATCTGGGCGAAGGTATATCCGAGGTTGCTGCCCTGTCCGGCGGTGTTCTCGATTACGGCCTTGACGCCCGCGGTCTTGTCGAGTATGACGTTGAGCGACTCGGCAATGAGGTCGAGGCAGCGGTCGGGGTCCATCAGGCGCAGGTGGCTGCCGGGATGGAAATTGAGCATGGTCAGGCCCAGCTGCTCGCAGCGGCGCATCTCGTCGAGAAACGCATCGCGGCTCTTGGCCAGCTTCTCGGGGTCGGGAGACCCGAGGTTGATGAGATAGCTGTCGTGGGGCAGAATCACCGACGGGTCATAGCCGCACTCGGCGCAGTTGGCCTTGAATCGCTCGGCCTCGGCGTCGGGTATTGCCTTTGACGTCCATCGCGACGGGTTGCGGGTGAACAGGGCGAAAGATCTCGCGCCGATGCTGCGCGCATTGAGCGGGGCATTGCTCACCCCCTGCTCCACCGAAACGTGTGCTCCTACTAATTTCATTATATCTCCTTACGCATTAATTTTATGCAAAAATAATCTATTTCCGCCACAAATGCAAATTTTGCATGAATCTATTGGCATCGTGGCGCCGGGGCCTGAAATAGAGCCCTTACAGGCTGAACAAAAGGGGGTGGGAGATGTTTATTTTTTTAAAGAATGTTAATACGATTCAACTATGAACACCTCTGTCACACCCGCCGCGCCGGTCAGGAACAGGTCGGCCAAATATATCCAGCGGACAATGAACCTCATTGTCCTCGTGCTGTCCGTAATGCTTATCGTATGGATCTCGATAGACACCTTCGAGAGGGTCGATTTTCTTGACAACCACGCCTACATGACGTTTCAGTTCTGGGTCTGCGTCGTCTTCATAATCGACTTTTTCGTCGAGCTGCACTACGCTGACAACAAGTGGAGATTCTTCAGGTATCGCATCATCTTCCTGCTGCTGTCGATACCCTATCTCAGCATCATCAACCAGATGGACATACACCTGAGCCACGATGCCCTCTACTTTGTCCGCTTCATCCCGCTGGCGCGCGGCGCGCTGGCCCTGTCGATAGTGATGAGCTACGTGTCGTCAAACGCCGTGACCAGTCTGTTCATGTCCTATCTGTCGATAATGATTCTCGTGGCCTATTTCTGCTCGCTCATCTTCTATCAGCGCGAGGCGGGGGTCAATCCGCAGGTCAACTCATACTGGACGGCGCTGTGGTGGTCGGCCATGAACATGTCTACCGTGGGGTGCGACATATCGCCCGTCACGGTGTCTGGCAAGATAGTGGCCGTGATACTGCCTGTGTCGGGCATGATCATCTTCCCGCTGTTTACGGTCTACCTGACCGACTTCGTGACGCGGTCAATGAAGAAACATGCGGACGCCGAGAGCACAAACGCCACAAATACGGACAAATAGCGAACAATTTTTAATGAAAAATTGTTAATACTCCGATAACACCCCGGGCCGTCTCACGGAACCCGGAATTCGATAACCTAAAAATACTATTGCTTTATGCATTTGACACCAAAAGAGCAAGACAAGCTGACGCTTCTCACCCTCGGCATGATCGCCGAACGCCGCCTCAACAAAGGATTGAAGCTCAATTATCCCGAATCGGTGGCATACATCACCTCGTGCGCGCTCGAGGGCGCACGCGAAGGCAAGACCGTAGAAGAAGTGATGCACGACGCCGCCAGCGTGCTGACCAAGGATCAGGTCATGGAGGGTGTCGCCGACATGATCACGCTGCTGCAGGTCGAGGCCGTCTTCACCGACGGATCGCGCCTCGTCAGCATACACCATCCCATCAAATAGGGCTCCGTCTGTCCCCTAAGATACACACAAACAGCTAACAACTCTACAAAAAAACTGTCAGACATGGCTACAAACACAACACCACAGGGTGCCGATACGTCCAAGGACACATATACCACTCTGCAGGGAACATTTCAGGGCAAACCCCAGATAGCTTATCCGAATACTCCGGGCTTCACCCCGGCACAGCCCGTGCCGGTGGGCGGCGTGATTCTGGCCGAAGGCGACATCGAATATAACGTAGGCCGCAAGGTCACGAGCCTCAAGGTGCGCAACACCGGCGACCGCCCCATTCAGGTGGGCTCGCATTTCCACTTCTTCGAGGTCAACAGATTCCTCGAGTTCGACCGCAAGGCCGCGTTCGGCTGCCACCTCAACATCCCCGCCACCACGGCCATACGCTTCGAGCCGGGCGAGGAGAAGGAGGTCGAGGTAGTGCCCTTCGCAGGCAAGCAGCGCATCATCGGCTTCAACGATCTCGTAGACGGCTTTGCCGGTCTCGAAGACACACCCACATACTATCCGCGAGAGACCCGCGCGTTCAGGCGCATGGAGGAGAACGGATTCAAGAACGTGTCTCAGGACGAGGCCGACGCCGAATTCACCTCCAAATCCTAACTTCATCCTCTCACAAAACAACATCCCATCATGGCTACAATATCAAGACAGGAATACAACAATCTGTTCGGCCCGACCAAGGGTGACAAGATCCGTCTGGGCAACACAGACCTCTATGTCGAAATCGAGAAGGATCTCCGCGTATATGGCGACGAAGTGGTATACGGAGGCGGCAAGACCATTCGCGACGGCATGGGCACAGCCAACACCATCACCTCTGACGCCGGGTCGTTGGATCTGGTCATCACCAACGTCACCATCCTCGACCCCATTCTGGGCGTCATCAAGGCCGACGTGGGCGTCAAGGACGGCAAGATAGCCGGCATCGGCAAGGCAGGCAACCCCAACACCATGGAGGGCGTGACGCCAAGTCTGTGCACCGGCCCGTCGACAGACGCCATCTCGGGCGAGCACCTGATACTGACCGCGGCCGGCATCGACGGCCACGTCCACTTCATCGCCCCGCAGCAGGCATACGACTGCCTCAGCAACGGCATCACCACCCTGATCGGCGGCGGCATCGGCCCGACCGACGGCACCAACGGCACCACCATCACCTCGGGACGCTGGAACATCGCCAAGATGCTCGAGGCATCCGAGGGTCTGCCCATCAACATCGGTTTTCTGGCCAAGGGCAACTCGTCGGTGGCCGAGACCCTCGACGAGCAGATCGTGGCCGGCGCCTGCGGATACAAGATACACGAGGACTGGGGCTCGACACCCGCGGCCATCCGCGCCTGCATGACGTCGGCAGACAAGTTTGACGTACAGGTGGCCATCCACTCGGATACCCTCAACGAGGGCGGATATGTCGAGGACACCATCGCCGCCATCGACGGTCGCACCATCCACACATACCACACCGAGGGTGCCGGCGGCGGCCACGCTCCCGACCTCCTCAAGGTGGCCTCGATGGCCAACGTGCTTCCCTCGTCGACCAACCCCACCCTGCCCTTCGGCATCAACTCGCAGGCCGAGCTGTTTGACATGATCATGGTGTGCCACAACCTCAACCCGCTCATCCCCTCGGACGTAGCGTTTGCCGAGAGCCGCGTGCGCCCCGAGACACAGGCCGCCGAGAACATATTCCACGATCTGGGCATCATCTCGATGGTGTCGTCAGACTCGCAGGCCATGGGCCGCGTGGGCGAATCGTTCATGCGTACGTTCCAGATGGCATCATACATGAAGCAGGTTCGCGGCAAACTGCCCGAGGACTCGGAGGGCAACGACAACTTCCGCGTGCTGCGCTATCTGGCACAGATCACCCTCAACCCCGCCATCACATACGGCATCTCCGACCTGCTCGGCTCGATTGCCGTCGGCAAGATGGCCGACCTCGTGCTCTGGGAGCCCGAGTTCTTCGGCACCAAGCCAAAGATGGTCATCAAGGGCGGCCTCATCAACTGGGCCAACATGGGCGACCCCAACGCATCGCTGCCCACGCCGCAGCCCAAGATCATGCGCCCGATGTATGGCGCGTTCGGCAAGGCAATGCCCCGCACATGCGCACGTTTCGTATCGCGCGCATCGCTCGACAATGGTCTGGCCGCACGCATCGGCACCGAAAACATCTTCTATCCCGTACACGGCGTGCGCCAGCTGGCCAAATCTGACATGGTGCTCAACAGCGCGCTGCCCCACATCGAGGTCGACCCCGAGACATTCAATGTCTATGTCGACGGCGTGCTGGCCACCGTGCCCCCGGCCAAGGAGTTGCCGCTGGCCCAGCTCTACTGGTTCAGCTGATGCATTGACAGCCAATAGATAGACATAACATAGACCGCCCGGAGGACACCATATTCCTCCGGGCGGTCGCTTTCGTGCGCGCCGGGGTCAGCGCAGCGGGATGACGTATGTCACGCCCACGGTCAGGGAGGGCGACACACCCTTGGGGGTAACGGCCACGCCGGCGGTGACCCCGAGCCCCCAGCGACTGACCGGCCGACGGACGGTGCTGGTGACGGTGCGGACCTGAGGATAGAGAGTGAGCGAGTCGAGGCGCGGGTCGATGCCGCTGACAACGGCGCGAAAGGTCGTGTCCTCGTAGACGCGGGTCACGGCAGGCAGCACGACGGTATCGCGCACGGTGACGGTGCGCACCGAGGGTATCTCGACATACTCGGGCACCCTCACGACCACGGTATCGCGGGTCACGACCGTATCGGTCACCACCACGACCCGCCCCGTCGCCACCGCACGCCCGTGCGTCACCCGCCCGGCCACAAACGCCCCGACACCAACCAAAAACAAAAGAAAAACCTTGCGCATAAAACTGTTTTTATGCGCAAAGTTAATATCGTATAATAAAGAAAAAGCGCGTTAACGCCGATTGTCATTGCCTTTATTGCTCTGCAATTTCCCTGACAATCTGTAACATCTTCCTATTGTTGAGTTGAGTGCGAAAATGGACATTGTATCCCTGTGCCAACAGATTATTGAAGAATATCTTGGCACACTCTATCTTCACTTCCTCCACACCTCTCAACGTAGTTTTGTTCTCGACATCTTTAGTTTCCACTACGATATTGAGCTCATTCTCTCCATTGGTTTTCCTGACAACATACATGAAGTCTGGAGTATATGTACCTCCGGCAATCGTCGGAATAGCAATGCTGTTTCGTGGTATTTTGCCATAGACCACAACTTCTGCTATTCCTGAAAGATCATTGTTGATGTCTGACTCTATATCTTCAAGTTCAAGAGGCGAATCATATGCTTTTGTATCATAAAGATATTTATCAGCAGCATCTCCTTCTTTAATTTTAACTCCAATTCGCCCCTGTGCGATGTCTTCCCTGACACTGCCATCTGCATACGTAAGAGCTGTAGCACCCACTGAGCCTCCGGTCTTCTTGTATTTGAAACGACCTTGCAAGACTTTCATTTTCCAGTCAGCAAATGCAGAGATTATTAAACTTGCCGTCTGCTCATTGATATATGATTCCTTAAGGCCGCCATGCGTTCCGGCATATCTGCAAACAGCATCGTGTATCTTTGCTATAGAGATATTGGTAAAGCCGGACACTCGTTTCAAAAATTCGCCATATGGCAACGGTTGGGTAATGCTATACTGCACACCACTGCCCGACGACGAGGACATATGTTCGCCGTCACTGGCCACCACATCTCTCTGGCTTGATATGATTCTTTCGGCAAATATATCGCCGGTGTTAAAAATCTCATCAAGGGCACTATCAAGCCTGTCGTTAAGATCAGCATCATACCATATCAAATATCGCTGATTCAGTTTCTCCCATAGATCTCTCAACTCTTCGAAACGAGCCTTTCTTATCTTTACAGGATGATTGGGTCTGGTGTTACGATCCCTTACCTTGCCACTCTCAAGACCAGATTTGAATAACGGATACTTTTCAAAAAACTCAGCCTTATTCTCAGGAATGATATTGAAATTGCCGTCGATATATCTTTTTGTCAGCAATTCGGCAAACAATAGCTCCGGGACCATGTCCATCTTTTGTGCTGCTTTCTGTATAATGGCAAAAGACAGTACAACCGCCTCCGGCACCTCGCTGTTGATCTGATCGACAAGTTTCTGGGCAAAATCGGCTTCTGTAAAATCTACGATATAGTTAAGCGTGAATTCCTCGTTCGATATTCTGTTGCCACACTCGTCAACAGGCAGACGCAAACCTCGTCCTACTTCCTGTAACTTGGATATTTCACTACCACTTGAACGCAATTTTGCAATCGTGAATACATTGGGATTATCCCAACCTTCTTTCAGTGTCCATTTTGAGAAAAGAAACCTCCTGAGCATGGGATTCCCATCTTTATCGACAAAAGACAACAACTGCTTCTTGCCATTCAGAATATCATTTATCTCTTCTGCAATGCTCTCGTCAGACGAACCGTTATCCTGAGCAAAGTAGCCGGCATGACACGCCTTGATATTTCTCAAGCTCGCCTCAAGAAACTCGCGGTATTGACTTTCCTGTTCTGTCAATTTGCCGATGGTATCCTTGAGTTTCTCTTTCAGCAGCCGTTCAAAACTCTGTAATATGTATGGCGTTTTACCATCCTCGTTATTTCTGTATGATGTTATGTCATCAATAAAAAACAAGGCGAGAGTTTTGATTTTGAATGTCCTGCCGGAGAAATTTTGCCGTTCAGTCTCAAAATGCCTATCTAAAGCGAGTTTTATCATTTGTTCCTGATAGGAACTCATGAATACATCGACATCCATCTCCTCTCCTACAATCTTTGTCTGACCATTAGAGAGTGTAATAGCACGTTTGTCAATGGATTCAATTGCGAGACCTTCCAAAACTTCCGAAATACAAGACAACGGCTCTCCTACTCGAAGCAAAAAATTTTTTGTCTGAGCATCAGACCGCTTGTATTGTAGAGTCGCACTTTCATTCTTGATGACGGAGAGCAGCTTTATCTTTTCTTTCCTTTGCGATATGGGCTTCAAATGCTCTTTGGCTACACCTTTGATCAATCCCTGATTGAAAGACTGACAGGCATTCAGATCATACAGAAGATTCTGATAATCCTTAATTGTTTTCTTATTCTTGCCTTTCCCTATGGTGTTTTCAGGGAAAGTAGCACCAAAGCGGATTATGCATTGTGGAGCTATCTCCGACTGTATGATACCGAATGCTTTTTGATCTCGAGAAAATTTGTGTGGCTCGTCAATGATGACAAACGGACGTGTAGCCTTAAGGGCATTATAGGGGCGATAGAAACCCTCTACAACACTACCATAATCACTACGGCTGAGTATATAATTCTTCGCGTCCTTCAGTAGTTGCATATTCACCAAAAGGACGTAAATCTTTTTAGTATCCTGACAGGAACCCTTGACAAATTCACTCACTGCCGTAGGAAAATACTGCCTTCCTTTCTTTTTCTTTTTGGGCGGCTCAAGAGTGAGAAGATCAATTTCGGCATCATAACCACAGACATCACGGAAATGGCGTTTTACGTATTCGTCCTCCATGAACTGACGCGCTCCCGCCTTGATTGGCAATGTGGGGACAGCCACTATGAACTTATTGATGCCATAGCGTTTATGCAGCTCATACATCGTTTGGACATAGACATAGGTCTTACCTGTGCCTGTCTCCATCTTTATGTCAAGATTCAGACATGCAGGATCATGGGTATAACCGCCATGCTCAGGTGGAATCTTGTTGTCAGACTGAACTCTACGGATATTATTTCCGACACCGTCTCTGAATATTGTTATTTCAGGGTTGGCATAGTATTGATCCGGCGACTTAATATAAGTATCCATAAACACTTCGGCAACCGCGTCAACAGCCTTTTGCTGATGCGGAAGGGAGGATTGTAGAATCAAATCCATATCAATATCGTATTTCAAAATTGATACGAAGATTCTTCTCGCCGGCCTGAATAGTCTGAAGGCTATCCTTAAGGCTTTGAAGTTCACTCCATACGAACGAGTATCCGAAAATCACAACATTCTGTGGATTGAATGTAGCCTCGGTCTGATACTTGTCAACAAGCACGGATACTGCGCTATCCGGTAAATTCTGATTTATCAGATATAAGTGCTTGTCGATGTAATATGCCTCATACCCGTCAAGATTGAGAGTCTGACAATCGGAGGTCAGGCCATAGCCGTCCCTTTCAAGCCATGTTGTCAGTATGGTCGGAACACCGAACTCATCCATAAGGGTATTGTCACCGAATGCTGTGCTCTTATCAAAATTGATAATTCTTTCCAGTGCAATTCCCGATGGCTCTTTCAACGTGAAATGACGGAATCCGAGATCAGCTTTTGTGTTTTGATATTTTTCCCTTATATCTTCTGCCGCCTTTTTAATCCGGTCAATACCAATCTCGTCTATATATTTGTAACCAAGTGACTCAGCAGGGGATCCTTGCTTGACCGGTTCCTGCAATTGTACCAATATGAATCTCCTGTGATCCTCATCATCTGCATTCATTTCCATAACGGCATGAGCAGTCGTGGCAGAGCCAGAAAAGAAATCCAATACGATGCCATCCATTGCATTGCCCATCTTGATGATCCTTTTGATTAAATCCAATGGTTTGGGATATTCAAACGGGGATATGCCTCCAAATAATTGCTTTAGTAAGGCTTTGCCTGTTTTATTGTTGACATTATCAATCCACGAGGAGAATAGCTTTGTCGAAGGACTATCATCTGTCGGCTCGTATATTTTCTCATATGCAACGTACTTACCGTCTTTTACAAGAATCTCAACAAGATCTTTTTCAAGAGCATCCTTCATTGTGTCCTTACCCCAGCGCCAACGGCCTTCTTGTGTATCCGTAAGCATAGGCAGGATTGTTATGTTATCCGAATCGGATGGCGTTAGATGGCATTGTTTGCCATCAAAAAATAATGGATAAAACATATTAGGGCGATCTGATCTTGTAGCTGAATCACCCCATTTGCGCAATAGCTGATGCTTGTAATTTCTGCCCTTATCATCTGTAAGCGGGTAGACTCCATCATCTTTCTCCTCCTCTCCTGCAATGAATTCCTTGCGGGAATAACAGAGAACATATTCATGAATTTTTGCAAAATGGCTACTGTCCTGTTTCCCTCCGGTTCCTTTTTTGCAGAATGAACAAATCAGATTTTCCTCTCCGAAAACATCATCGCAGAGAAGTTTGAGATTGCCTTGCTCATTATCGTCTATAGAGATGAAGATGACCCCGTCCTTGCTGAGTAAGTCACGAGCCAGCATCAGGCGTGGCAACATAAACATCAGCCATGCTGAATGGGATGCAGAACCTCGACGTGTCAAGTCGAGGATGCGCTGGGCCTTTTCAATCGAAATGCTGAGCTTGGACGACAGCTCCTCGGCAGTAAAATTGAAATTATCGTTATACACGAATCCATCTGACCCGGTATTGTAAGGAGGATCAATATAGATACACTTTATCCGGCCGGCATACGATTTCAACAAATGCTTTAAGGCATCCAGATTATCACCACTGATATAGATATTCTTGCTTTCCCTGTTCTCGGGCAATGAATTATGTGCATCGTCAGGCACTATCACGGTAGTAGTGTCAAGAGATGCCAACATTCGAGCATAGTTCTTGCCAAGGAAACGCAATTCGTATCCCTCGTCCGTTATTTCTAATTTGTCTTTAAGATATTCTTGAAATCTGACAATATCGAAACTTCCATCTTCCTTGAAGCAAGCAGGAAAATGGTCTCTCAATATTTCAAGTTCGTTACTGCCGGGTACTACAGAATTATTTCTTTCCAGTATGTCTTTTATCATCAGAACTTCATTTCAATGCATCTGCAAATATACGAAAAGTTCTTCATTTGACAATTGTAATTGTGGAATTCAGTTGACTCAGATGGTCATTCTCAGATTTCCTTGTCTGTCTTGGTGACGATGCGGCCCATGAGGGTGGTGACGAGGGCGCCGAGGACCATGACGGAGATGGAGACGATGAGGACGAGGGTGGCGCCGCCCCATTTGAGGAGCATGGGGATGATGAAGGCTCCGATGACGGCGCCCGACTTGCCGATGCCGGCGGCGATGCCCGAGCCTGTTCCGCGGTCGTCGACGGGATAGGTCTGGCTGGGCAGGATGAAGGTGATGAGGTGAGGTCCGGCGTTGAGGAAGATCTCGAAGACGACGAATCCGGCTATGGCTATCCATGCGGGCCAGCTGCCGAGATAGGCGGCCATGAGCACGCCGAGGCCGACGGCGCTCATCCAGAATCCGACGGTCTGCAGCCGCAGGTGGTTTACCCTGCGCAGCATCATCAGGCCTCCGGCAAATCCAACCATCATGACCAGACAGAGCACGAAGGTGAGGCCGACCGAGTGGGTGATGTGCTGGAGCCGGGTGGCGGTGGCAGGGAGCGAGTCGAGGTGGAAGCTCATGATGAGCACGGGCAGGAAGATGCCGATGCCGTAGACTCCGAGTCCCTCGCAGGCCCAAGGTACGCCGGTGAGGATGATCTTGGCGGTATTCTGCCGTATGAATTGCCACATGCTCTGTCGGGCGGGGGCGTGGACCACGGTCTTGGGCTCGGGGTCCATCACGGCGTCGGGGCCGAGCAGCCTGCGCACTGCGGCTTCGGCCTCGGCCTTGCGTCCGCGGCTCATGAGCCATTGCGGGCTCTGGGCGAATCCCAAGCGCAACAGCAGCATCAGGGCGGCGATGGCGGTGATGATGAGGAAGAGGCTTGACCAGTCATCGGGGTTGCCCCTGTGCACGATGTCGAAGTAGCAGACGGCAGCGACAAACGCGCTGCCGGCCGAGGCGAGGGCCTTGGCCACGCCCACCATGTAGACGCGCCACCGGGTGGGCATGAGCTCGGATATGTAATCGGGGTCGAGGCTGTACTCGCCGCCAATGGCGAATCCCATCAGGAAGAGGCAGACCAGAATCACCGCGACGGTGTGGACAAAGGCGGCGACAAGCGAGGCCACGGCGATGATGAGGGGACAGAGCCTGAAGAAGAGCAGGTAGCCGTAGCGGTCGCTGAGGCGGCCGAACACGACAGTGCCCAGCATGATGCCTATGAGCGAGATGCAGCCCATCAGGCCCTGCAGTCCGGCCAAGAGACCGGGATGCGTGGCGAGCTGCATCAGGGGTATGACGATGCCGACCAGTGTGGCGAGTCCCTGACCTATGAACTGGCCGAGCGAGGCTATGAGCACGATGCTTATCTGCCGTCTGCCCAGAGGCATGTCGGCCATGCTGACGGGTGTCTGTGATTCAGTCTTCATGATTCAAGCCGTTTAGATCTGTTATTGTTGGATATGGCAGGGTGTCGACCGGGCCGTCGTATGTGATGCGGCCGCGGTGCATGACGATGGCGCGGGTGCACAGGCGCGCCACGAGCTCCATGTCGTGGCTGGACATGAGCATCGTGTGCGGCAGGCGGTCGACTATGCCTATGAACTGGGCGCGGGCGGCGAAGTCGAGACCCGACGTGGGCTCGTCGAACACCAGTATGCCGGGATTCATGGAGAGCACGGTGGCTATGGAGACCATGCGCTTCTGTCCGCCCGAGAGCTGGAACGGGGGCCGATGCCTCAGCTCGGTGCATCCGGTGCGGGCAAGGGCGCTGTCCACGCGACGGTCAACCTCGGCGGCGTCGAGCCCCATGTTGCGGGGACCGAAGGCCACATCGGCCTCGACCGTGGGCATGAACAACTGGTCGTCTGAGTTCTGGAACACCATCCCCACGGCCTTGCGGGCCTCGGCGGCGTTGCGTCTGTCGATGACGGTGCCGTTGACCTCGACGGTGCCCGAGGCGGGCATCAGCAGGGCGTTGGCGTGGAGCAGCAGGGTCGACTTGCCCGAGCCATTCAGCCCCACGAGGGCCACTTTCTCGCCCTGCCCTATCTCGAACGACACGTGCCTTAGCACCTCCTGTCCGCCGGGATAGGAGAAACACACGTCGTTGAAACGGAGGGCTACGGACATAGACTCAGAGTTTTACCAAGTTCAACATTAAGGCCGAGAGGTCGGCCATGCGCAATATCACCATCACCGGCAGCCATGCCATGCAATAGACGGTGTCGGGGGTGCTCCACCTGTGGGCGGGGCCCACGGGGAGCGAGCCGTCAAATCCGCGCGCCTTCATGGCCATGTCCACGCAGCGGGCGCGCTCGATGGTGCGCAGCATCAGCTGGCCCACGAAGGGGCCCCACATGCGGGGGCCGTACGAGCTGTTGCCGTATGCCCGGGCCAGTCTTGCGCGGTGCATGGTCAGGGCCTCGGAGAGCAGCACGCTGAGATAGCGGTAGACCATCAGCAGCTGTGTCACCAGCACCCGCGGCACCCTGAGGCGGCGCATGGCGTCGCACATGCCGTTGAATCCCGCCACCCTTATCAGCAGCAGCAGGGCCTGAACCGACAGCAGGCCGCGGACGATGATGGAGATGAAGCTGACCCACCCGCGGCTCACTGCCACGCCGCCTGCCATGAAGGCCGTGGCGCGGTCGTAGAACGGATTGAAGATGCCAATCACCATCAGCAGCGGCAGCACGTAGAGCGACTGGCGCAGCACGCGCCCGTACTCGACGTGGGCCAGCAGCGAGGTGACTATGGGATAGACGGCAAACCATATCAGCATCCCCGCGGCGGTGACGGGGACACTGAGCAGGGCCACGAGATAGAAAAGCGTCACGACAAGCAGCGCCCGCGGGTCGATGTCCGCGATGTGCGAGCCATCCGCGGCGGCCATCTGGCGCGCGTTGAGGATGACGATTGCCTGTTCGAGACGCGATGCTTTCATTTCTCTTCGTTGTTGTCGGCAGGCTTGGCCGCCGGCGCCGGCGTGCGGCGCAGCAGTATGGCGGTTATGGCCCAGAGCATTATCATAACTATAGTCGCCCCTATGATGCCGGCGAACGTCGAGTCATAGTCGGGCATTATGGCCGTCGGAGGCACGGCCGAGGGGAGGTCCGTCAGGCCCGACGTGCGGGCTATGGACCACTCGAGGCCGTCGGGAAACGAGGATGCGATCCAAGTGAACGCGCCGCCCAGCACAAGGGCGCCGATGACGAACGCCCGGATGACCTTGCGCGAGGTGCGTCGTGCGCCCTGCGCGGTCTCGGGGGCTCCATAGAGGGTCTCGGGCCTGTATCGGGCCACGAAACAGAGCACCGCACCGGTGGCAATGCCCTCGACGGCGCCGATGGCAAGATGTATCGGCAGCATGAAGGCGAGGAATGTCGAGACCGGCAGCGCCGTGATGCCCGACATCTCGGTCTCGAGCGTCACGCCAAGGGCGCCCACCTCGAGGGCGATGACCGATGCCGTGACCGATGCCGCCACGATGCGCCACGGCTTGGCGCCGCGTCCGGCGATGGGGCGGTATATGAGCGGATAGGCCAGCAGGCACGACGTGGCGGCCATGTTGAGGATGTTGCACCCCAGTGCCATCAGTCCGCCGTCGGCAAAGACCAGACACTGTATAATCAATACCGAACAGAGGGTTATGAACGCCGCCCACGGCCCCAGAACGGCCGCGAGGAGCACGCCGCCGATGACATGGCCGCTCGACCCCGTGCCGGGGATTGTGAAGTTGATCATCTGGGCCGCAAAGACAAACGCGCCCATCACCCCCATCAGGGGCACTATGTCGTCGCGTCTTGTCTTCTTGACCTTGGAGGCCGCCACGGCTATCAGCGCCGCTGCCGCCACTCCGGCTCCGGCCGCTACGGCGGGCGAAACCAATGCGTCTGCCATGTGCATGACTCAGTGTTTTTTATGTTGTTGATATGCAGAATTTTATTCCTTTCCATCGAGCTCGCGCTCGTCGCGGCGCAGGTCGTCGACAAAGCTGTCCCACTCAGAGTGCCACTCGTCGTGCTTGGATGCGGGGACGCTGAACTTGTAGAGCGGCAGCAGGAAGAGCCACGTGGTGACACAGAACGGGCCCGTGAGCGTGGGGAGGCCGAACGGCTGGAAGTACATGTCCATGCCGGCCTGAATGAACACGGTGGCTATGACGGCCACGATGGTCCACACCGCCGACTTGATGTTGGGCGTATTGAAGGTGCAGCCGATGGCGATGGCCGTCAGCACGGGGCTGAATCCGAACAGGCCGTTGGCGATGTCCGAGGCATCGGCCCTGAACATGATGGCCATGGCCAGCGAGAGCGCCGAGCCGACGGCGGCCCACATGGCTGCCCAGCGGCTGTTGACGGCGAGGGCGGCGAGGAAGAAGAGCCCGGTGACCCACGAGTCTATCAGGAACACCTGCGCTATGCCCTTGAGCCAGTAGACCACGAGCGAGCCGAACGACGTGTCGAGCACGTAGTTGAAGTGCTCGGTCAGCTCGGGATCGGCCAGCGTGGCGGGGGCCATGCCGTTCATGATGCGCGAGGCCATCAGGAATATCCACGTCAGCATCACGAAGGGGAAGGTGAGCGAGTTGATCTTCCACGGAGCCATGACGTTGTTGAGGCCCGTGCGCACCCATGTCGAGAGCATGGCGCAGAATATCATCGCGGCCCACATGAGCCAAGTGTTCTCGAGAAATGTCGGGAACGCGCATCCCACCAGAATGCCGTTGAATCCCCACAGGCCCTGCGAGCCCCCCTTGTTGGACGGCTCGGTGAGGCGGCCCGCGACGGTCGAGGCAATGAGGCCCACCACGGCGCCCCACGCCACCTGCGGCGTGTGACACTCGTAAGAACCCCAGAAGATTCCAGCCAGAAACAGCAGACCGGTCCATGCGTTCTGCTGGAACATCACCTGCCCCGCGCCATAGAGGGTCGAGACGACAGACGTTTTGACTTGATTGAAATTCATATCGTTGTGTATTAAGTCTTCCTTTTCGCGTTATCTCCACGGGAATTCGGGGGGCAGGGGCTTGCCCTTGACCTGCATCCTCACCTTCGAGCAGAATTCCCTGACCACCTTCTTGACGGGGCCTGTCTCCATGCCCAGCACCTTGAACAGCAGTCCGGCGCCTCCGGGCAGGTGCGTTATTCCCGCGGCCAGACGCGCCCCGGGGTCATAGAACGCCTCGGTGGCGTCATAAATGGGTGCTATGTTCTCGGCCGGAGTCATCACCAGCACGTTGGCGAAGATGTCGAATCCGTGCATCACGCCGATGTCGCGCATGGGGAATGTCTTGGGACTGACCACGAACTTCTCCCTGAACAGTTGCGTGCCGTCGGGGCGCTCGCCGTGGGTGCAGACCGACAGGATGTCATAGTCGAACATCTCGCCGTTGCCGTAATACTTGCGTCCGCCCATGAATATCTCTGAATAGAACACCGTGGCCGTGGGGTGGACCCTCAGGCATGTGTCGCTGATGAAACGGGTGTCGGCGCAGGGTATTATCGGCTCGGGCAGGTATTCGAGATACGCTCCCTCGTCCAGCTCGACGGTCTGCAGCAGGCCCGAATAGTTGTCCTGCATCCGGGCCAGCTTGGTGGCCGCGCCGGTCGAGACGAAGGCCATCGAGTCCTTCTTTAGGGTTATGATCTGGCGGTATCGGTCGCCGTCGACATTGGGCCCGCCCGACGACAGGATGTAGACGCAGGGCATGCCGGGCAGCTCCTCGTCAAAGTAGAGTTCCTGCTGCACTATCAGCGGCGCGCGGCGGTCGAGGTCGCGCAATATCGAGCGGCCCGAGCCGTCGAGCTCGAACCCCAGTCTGAGATAGCCGTGCTTGCCGGGCGCGCCCACGTACATGGCCCTAGGGGTGGCCAGATAGGGGCTCATTTCGCGTGCCTTGTCAAAGCTGACAATCTCGACGTCGGTGTATTCGTATGTCTGCGGGAATGCCATGTGGTCGGGGGGATTGGTGTCGGGGGGAAATCTGTTATTTCTTGTCGAATAGGGCCATCTTGAATATCAGGTCGACCAGATCGTCGATACCCTCGCCCGTCATCGCGTTGGTGAAGACAAAGGGCTTGCCGGGACGCATCAGTCGGCTGTCATGGTCCATCACCTCGAGCGAGGCGTGCACGTAAGGCGCCAGATCGGTCTTGTTGATGACCAGAATGTCGCTCTGCGAGATGCCGGGGCCATCCTTGCGGGGAATCTTGTCGCCCGCGGCCACGTCGATGACATAGATGAAGAAGTCGACCAGCGCGGGCGAGAAGGTCAGCGTCAGGTTGTCGCCGCCCGACTCGATGAGCACGATGTCGGCGTCGGGAAATTTGGCCTCCATCTCCTCGACGGCGGCGATGTTCATCGACGGGTCCTCGCGCACGGCGGTGTGCGGACAGGCACCCGTCTCGACGCCTATGATCATGTCTTCGAGCAGGATCCCCTTGAGGGTCTTGCGCACGTGCTTGGCATCCTCGGTGGTGACGATGTCGTTGGTGATGATGAGCACCTTCATGCCCCGCTCGAGCAGGCGCGGGGTGATGGCCTCGATGATGGCGGTCTTGCCCGATCCGACGGGGCCGCCTATGCCGATTCTACAGGTTGACATATAGTTTTGAGTTGATTTTGAAGTCGTTGTTTTCTTGTTGTTTCGTATGCGCCGCGTCAGTTCATGAACATGCGCATGTTGCCCTTCTCGTGCAGCGAGGCGAATATGTCCATCTCGGGCACGAAGCAGTTCATGTCCTCGAAGGTCATCACGCGGGCCTCCTCGTATAGGGCGTCCGACTCGGCGCAGAGCCGCTGCAATATTATCTGGGTGTCATAGTGCGACACCCTGACGCACCTCAGCGCGGCGCTCAGCACCATGTTGATGACGCCATACTGATGCGATGCAAACAGCTCGGCCTCGTCCAGACCGCATGTCGCCGCCACCATGCCTTGGGCCACGGGATAGGACCCGGGGGTGGACTCGTCCTTGATGTGTCCGAGCCACGCGGGCATCAGCGTGTCGTCGGGAAAGAGCCTCACGGCCAGCTCGGCCAGCTTCTTGCCCATGCGCTGCAGCATCATGCGGGCCTCGTCGTTCATCTTGAACAGCATCAGCTCGCGGTCGGTGCGCTCGATGGCGTCGAGGTCGCCCTGCAGGGCGGCACGCCGGGCCATGAGGGCCGCCACGCCGTCAGAGAACGCGCCCTGTCGGGCCACCGAGCGGGTATATTGCTCGAGGGTCTCGGCGTCGTGTACCACCCCGAGGTGCGAGGCGGTCTCGAGTCCGTTTGAGAACGAGAAGGTGCCGACCGGAAACGTCGAGTCGGTCATCTGCAGCAGATGCATTATCTTCATGACGCGGCGGGGATTATGGGGTTTGTCAATGAACGTGAGAGTGGCTTTCGTGCGAGGCGCCTCCGAACAGGCGGCGTATCTCGTGGGGGGCGAGATAGGGAATGACGTCCGTGCCGGGCTGGAAGCCGTAGGTTATGCCCTCGATGTTGTGGGTCTCCATCACGCTCAGCATCACCTTCTTGTCTACGGTCAGCGGCACGTAGACCTTGGTGCCCTTGACCACGGCGGGCCAGTGCTGGTTGCCCAGAGCGTGACCCAGCTCGACCGAGATGCGGATTATCTCCTCGGGCTCGCGACCCACGAGGCCGCCCATCTCGATGACCAGCACGTTGCTCAGGTCCAGCCTCAGCACGGCGGCGTTACCCTTGACGGGGTCGAGGGCCACGATGTCGCCGTCGGCCACGCGCGATCCCCTCTTCAGGGCTATCGGATACTCGTTGCCGTGGTCGCTCGTCACCAGAAAACGGCTCTTCTGGGCCGTCCATTGGTCGAGGTAGAGATTTTCGACGTGCATGTCCTTGATCCGCTCGGCCCATTCGGGCTGATGGACATTGCCAATGATTTCGGTAATGACTTCCATAATATGATGTATGGTGGAAATGTTAAATAATTTTATGTTATAAATGTTAAACAACATTTCCCTCCGGATGGTTCAGACCGGAGCGTCACTGCCCGCGGCTCAGGGCATCGGCGATGGCGGCGGGGGTGGTGTCCCTGAGGATGATGCGCCCGTCGGGGCCGATCAGATAGAGCGTGGGCTGCGCGGGTATGACATAGACCTCGTCCGCGCGGTCGGCGTCGGGGTCCCTGCCCTGTGTCCACCCCTCGGGCAGGGCGTGGCACGCGGCGGGGTCGGTGCCCGTGTCGATGGCCACCACCCCGACCCCCTCGATGGCCGCGAGCTCGTCGATGGTGTCGCGGCAACCCTGACAGTCGGGGTCGTAGAACATCAGCACCACGGGCCCGCCACCAAGACGGGCCGACAGGCGCGTGGTCGAGCCGTCGGGTAGCTCGAACTCAAAATCGGGGGCCTCCGTGCCGGGACGGGCACGCAGGGCCATGTCGCGCAGCCACTCTATGCGGGGCGAGGCCTCATAGCCCGCGGCCAGCATGGCGTCGGCATAGCGTATGTATGTGTCCTCGTCGGTGGCGAGATAGCTCTCGACGGCGCGCGCCAGCGAGTCGGCCCTCTGCGGGTCGGCGACACAAGCGCGCACCTCGGCCTCGACCTGACAGTCGGGTACAGAAAAACAGCCCCCAGTCTCACGACTCAGGGCTGCCACTGTTATTAATATAACGAGTTTAGATAGAATAAAAGTCATTATTGAACATAACGGAGGAAACAAGCGTCTTCACCCTTGCCCACATTACCTCCTGTGATGGCATTGACGTCAAATGTAAAGTAATTGATGTCAAGGCCATACATTTTAGATGCTTCTACATCATTTGAATCTATAGGTCCTCGACTGCCATCCCACTGAAGGTGATCCAAAACAGGCTCTTTAGCATAGTATATGGCACCGGGACGTCTATACAGATGGCAGAAAAGGGGCGCGACACTCTCGAATACATCCGCATAACCGTCTCGCAAACTGGCATAGCGCAAGGTACCTGCCTTATCTTTTCCTTTCGCGTCCTTTCGGTGTCCATAACCTGAACGACCTATGGGGAAGAACACGTTTTTGGCAGTATATTCATTATCAGGATCCTTAATGTTCCAAAAGTATGCGAACATACCTCTCATGCCTTTCTTATTATCGGGCACCCACTCACCTTTGGAGTTCTGAATGTCGCGACGATACCATCCGTAGGCATCAGACACTTTCTTCTGCGTGGTCGTGGCGCCATCGGCATACAGTACGCCATAGCCGAACTGTATGTGAGGGGTCCGATATAGCTGCTCGAAGTCTCTGACGGTGGCAATTTTTCGGTTTTCTCCTGCTTTATTCCAAGCATAGGAATCTTTTGTGACTGCCGACCACGAAGACGATTCCCAGCTTCCGTCACCCTTAGCCAAGCATACGTCAGGCACCGAACGGAAATCTTCTTCTGTCGGGAATGTATAAATCACATCTCCGCTGCCGTCGCGATACACGTTGCAATATGCGTCAATACCCTGACCTATTGCATTGTATTTGAACAAAGATCCTTCGTCGCGGGGATCGGTACCCCTTGCGCTCCAGAGCCACTGGTTGCAGGTTTCCCATTTGGTTGCAGGTTGATTGTCACCGTTGAGATTCTTACCGTACTTGGATATAGCCTGAGCATCATAACCCTGACGGACAAATATGAGGTGGACGCAGGTGTAGTTGTGATACCGGACACGCACCACGGCGTTGCGGTTGCCGCTTTTCGGATTGAGTTTGTTGAACTTGATCTTAAACTTGATGGGCGTGTTGGTCGAGCCTGTCACGTACTGGCGCCCGTCGAGCGTTATGAAGTTCTTATCGCCGACAACCTCGGCCATCCACGGTCCGTTAGACTTGAACTCGACAAACTCGGGCTGATTGTCGCCGGGGAGGTGCAACAGCGTCACGTCAAAGTCCTCGTTATTGCCGGACTTGCGGTAGACACCCTTGGGGTTGACGATACGGCGCACCTGTATGATCTTGGTCTCTTCGGACTTCTCCTGAATGTCGTCGGGATTATTGATGTTCTGTATCTTGGCCGTGATCTGCAGACGGGCATGACGCTCGTATCCCACAAAGGGGTTATTGCCTGAATATCCGGTCTGTTTCACAAGCACTTTGGCGCGTGTGAACAGAGGGATATAGAAGGTGTATTTATCACCTTCCTTTGTATACGAATAGGCCTCGTCCTCCTTGTTGGTTTCATCCGGACGCCCGTCAAAATAGTATTCTCTTGTCGAGCGGTTTATTTTGGAACTCGATGGATCTTCTCCAAGGAAATATGCATTATTGAGTATGGGACCTTTAACATGATCCGTGTAAGAGAATTTTCCTCCCTGTAGCTCAGGATAACCGGCCTCGTCGAGCGTAACCACAGTCTTGTCTGTATAGCGCAACGACAGAAAACCGTTGCCGACTTGCTTGTTGAGATTATTGATGTATGGAGCCTCTCTTTCGCCGTCAGGAATCGCTCCGTCGGCGGGATACCACGGATTTTCGAGAATCTTGGCGGTGAGCTGGATCACCTTGTAGCCCTTCGGAGGGGTGTATTTGAACGGCATGGTGGCCGTGTGGTTGTAGAGATACGAGATATACCACGGATTGGGGATGTCGAATCCATCGTCAACATAGTCTATGTGCCAGTCATACTCGTTGGCGTTGCCGCGCAGCTTGAGGGTGAGCTTGTAGTGGAAGTTGCGCTCTGCGTCGCAGCTCTTCTCGACATCCTTGCCCAGCATGAAGCGGTATTTTATGGTGCCCTTAGAGATATTGCCGGTAGACATGGCGTAATAGTATGCCTCGACCTCGACGTATGTGCCATAGGGCACGCCGTCTTTCTTCTCGGTCGAGTTCTGCACGCCGCCACCCACGAGGTCGGGTATCGCGAGCTTGCCCTTGGGGGCGTCGCCCTGCATGTTCTCGTAGAAATAGAGGGCCGGTTTGTCGGCCGTGTGGAATTCCTTGCGCTTATAGGGCTTGCCCTCGGCGTTGAGCAACGTCTCGTCGAGGATATAGGGGGTGCCCTTGGTCAGCTCGGGCCATTGGGTATAGTCGGCACCGGTGCCGTAGTCGATGGTATAGTCGGGCGAGATGAAGTCGTCGTCCTTGCCGGGGTGGTTGTTGTAGTCGCCCTCGGCATCGCCGCTCTTGTTGCCGAAACCGAGCGTACACTCGACGGGGGCGTCATAGATGCGGGCGCTCTTGACATAGACGTGCACGTTCTCGCGCAGGCCCGAGGCGTCGAAGTCTATGGTCACCTTGGAGGCACAGCGGCGCAGCCAAGCACGCAGCGACACGCCGGGCTGGGCAATGCTGACCGTCTTGAACTCGGATGTCGCCTTGGGGGCGTCGGGCTTTGAGTGGTCGGTGTTGTTGGTGAAGAAACCGAGCATCTGGCGGTTGAGGCGATAGTCGCTGTTCCACGACACCTTGAGCGACCTGAGCTGATCGAGCGTGCCATACTGATTATAATACTTGCCGCCGGGGTTGGTGAGCTCGTAATATGTATCACGTTCGCCCGTGGTCATGTTGTCGGGGTCGCCCGAATAGTCTGTGCCGAGGTTGGCCACGGCTATGAGGTAATATTCGCCGTAGGGAAGGGTGATCTTCTTGTCCCTGAGACATTTTGTCTCGGCCTCGGCCTTGTGTCCGTTGCTGGCGTCGTGGTCGTCGCGGCCCTCATACTTGACTTCGCTCTGGCTGAAGTCGATCTTGACGGGCGATATGTCCGACAGGTGATTGCCGCTCTTGTCATAGACCAGCACCACCAGATCGGATATGTCTGTGATGGCGTTGCCGGGCAGCGCGGCGCGGCTGTTGAGTTCGGACTCCGCAAAAGGAGAGAAGGCAGCCTCGAGCGACACCGTGGTTTCACCCTCGGGATAGACGCCGGGGCCATAGCCGAGGTCATCATCGACACAACCCGTCATGGCCATCACCGACAGCAGGGCGACGCACCGGAAGAGTATGTTTGAGAATGAAGGTTTATTGCGGGTCATATTGAGTTCTTTCTGTATGAAAAGTTGTATGTGTTATCTTGGTTTCTTGGTTCCGGTGGCCACACCGTCCTTGTATTCGATATAAACAGTCTCGCCTATCACCCAGAACGTGTCCGAGCCGGGCACCCAAGACTCGATCTGATAGCGGCGGATGACGCCGTCATCGTCTTTGGTCTTGAAGAGTATGTAGCCCTCGCGGTCGAGGATTATGGACGAGTGGTTGGTGAAGTGCTTCAGGCGGATGTCGCCGTCGCGGTCCTTGTATCCCGAGGTCTTGATGTTGCCCGAGGCGTAGATGACCTTGCGGGTGCTGCAGTTGCGGTCGGTGGCGTCGCTGGCCGAGAAGTCGGAGAGCACTTGGTCGCCGTCCGAGTCCTTGAGCCATATCTCGGCATTCATGAGCTGACCGTCGCCCACGAGATGTATGGCGAAGTAGTCGCCCTTGATGGGGGTGAGATCGGGGAGCTTCTTGCCGTATGCGGCAAGATACTGCTTCATGTATTCGGGCAGCTTGATCGAGCCGTCCTTGTCGCGGATGACGTTGCCGTCGTTGTCGTATTCGAGCTCGACCATGAGGTCGCCGTCCTCGTCGCGCATCAGGCCGAAGTCGGGGGTAAGCCACAGCTCGGCGTATGGCTGCACGTCCACCTCGATGGTCACCTCGGCGGGCTCCTGAACGCCGCTCTTGGTGAGGGTATAGTCATAGATGGTGTTGCGCAGGACATCGAAGTAGTCGCCCGCCACGGCTCCTGTAGCGTATGAGGGGGGATCGTTATAGAACTTGAAGTCGACATAGTGTGTCTCCTCCTTGCCCTTGCCGTCGTCGAACACGGCCACGATCTGCGTGCGGTTGGTCAAGGGGGCCTTGGGGTTGCAGTTGTCTATGTTGCGGAACTCGGGCATGTAGAACACCCAGTCGCCCGTGGCGTCCTGACTGAACTCGAGTTTCCCGGCGTCGGTGACCAATCCGGCCGGATCGGGTATCGAGGGGGTCTGATAGTAGTCCTCGGCCCAGCTGTTGTTGACATAATCGTCCTGTTCCTTCACACCGAGGGGGACGCGATAGTAGGCGGTGTTGGCCCGTAGCATCCTGACGCTCTTGAGGGGGAGGCTGCCGGCACCCTCGCGGACGCGGACCTTGGCGTAGGCGCGCAGCAGGTGGAGGTTGCCGAGGTCGGTGACCTGACCGGGGGTGAAGGTGACGCCAGTGATGGCGTTGGTGACGCCAAAGAGGGGCATGGGACGATTCTTGTCGAGAGTCTGGTCGGCGACGGGGTCGAACGTGGCGAGCGACCCGGTGGCGGTGGCGAGGTCAGAGAGACGGGTGACGCCGGGCACGGGCTCGGGATAGCTCTTGCGCCAGTTGGCCAGCATGACCACCTTGAGGCTGAACTCCTTGTCGGCGACCATGGCCGAGAACTTGGAGTCTGTAATCTCGCCGTCGAGACGATAGCGCTTCCAGACGCCAGAGACGGTTATGGGGGTGAGGGTCATGTCCTTGAGCTGACCTGTATATGTGTCGTTCTTGTCGAAGAAGAAGATGCGATAGTCGTTGTCAAAGACGTCTATGAAGTTTTCGGGCTGCGAGCCGATCTCGTAGCCCTCGTCCTGAGGGGCTCTCGACGATGCCGCATCCTCTCCGCCATAGAACGTCACGTACAGTCCGGCCTCGAAGGTGCTCCCCGACGGTGCGACGGGTTGGGGCACGTCGCCCTCGGACGAGCACGACATGGCCGCAAGCGCGAGGACCGACATGAGATATTTTCCTAACTTGACCATTGTGTTGACAGTGTGTGCGGTGTTTTGTGTATGACGAGGAGAATGGATTTATTGATTAGAGGTCGGCGTCCTGAAGGACTATGTGCCATGAGTTGATGATGATCTGCGAGTTGACCCAGCGGTTGCCCTCGTCGATGAAGAAGACCATCGAGTAGTCGTCCTGATAGTCGAGATACTCCTGATCGGTGAGCATCGTGCCGTCTGGGCGGCGATACTTGCCCTTGACCAGCAGGGCGTAGTCGATGAAGGGGACCGAGACGATGAGCTCGCCCTCCTTGTTGTAGATCTTGACGCGCACGTCCTCGCCCTTGACCAGACGGCTGATGGTGTGGTGTGCCACGGCGGCTCCGACCTGTGTGATGGCGCGGCCATCCTGAGGTGTGCCATAGTCGGGAACGTCGACGCCGGCGATGCCCGAGTAGGTGTCGTGGGGCGAATAGATCAGCTTCTCGTCGGGCATAAGAGTGTTGTCCCAGTCCATGAGGCCGTTCTCGCCCTCGATGGTGAACGTGAAGTCACGATGGTCGACGCTCTCGCCCGAGAGTTGCTGAAGCACTATGTGAACTGCGTTGGTATCCTTGGTCAGATAGACTGTCTTGATGTGGGTGCCCTGCTCGTCCTCGAACTCGACGTTCTCTTCCTTGCCGTGATAGAGGCGGTTGAGCTCGGTGTTGACGGCGGCCCCGCCGTCGGCCAGCGACTTGCGCTCGTCCAGACGGCAGCGCAGGCCGGTGTGGACGGTGGCGTCGGCGACGCTGAAGTGGGTGCGGTGTCCCTCGCCGCACCATGCGACGAGAGTATAGTGTCCGGGATCGACGTCGACATCCATCAGGTAGCCCTGACGGCGCAACTCGTCGCCCGACTCGTGCTTCTGCCACACGATCTGTCCGCTCGCGGGGTCAACCAGATAGAGCGTTACCTCGAAGACCTCGTTGTGGAAGGCATCGGCAAACTTGAGGTTGTTCTCGTAGACAAACCTGACCTTATAGTAGGGGTCGCAGTCTCCCTCGTCGTCATAGATCAAACCGTTGCAGGCGGTGAGACCGAACGCTACGGACAGGAGCACAGCTATGTTGCGGAGGTGGTTGAAGAGTTTCATCCTTGAGTGGTTGGTATTGTTGTGTGGAGATGGAATACGTTATATATATCTTGTACCCTCTCGGCGGAGGGCGCGGTGGTGTCCTGAATAGGGGTCAGGCATCTATGGCCCAACGGGTTGTGGTGTCTGTGTGGTCGCGACAGAGGGCGCGTGTTGCGAAAGGGAGAGGTATGTGAAAAGAGAAGACAGTGCCGGGTGCCGGAGCGCCCGGCACTGTCTGGGTTATTGGCCTCCCGCGGCCTCAAGGCGACCGGGGAGATTGTTGTGGAATTGGGGTTTAGAGATCTACGCTCTGCTTAACGACCTTCCAAGAGAGGATGTTGATCTTGGCAGCGAGACCGTAGGTGTCGGGATCGGGATCGGGATCGGGGTAGATGATGTCGCTGTCCTCACCCTCGCCGGTGCCGGGGTTGAAGACCCCCTGACCGATTTTGGTGATCTTGTTGAGGGTGATCTCGTACCAGTGGTTGCGGACTACGCCATACTCACCTTCCTTGGTGATGGTGACGGTCTTGTCGGTGCCGAGCAGGTGCTGAACGGGCACGGTGTAGTAGGTGCTGCCGCCGTTGTAGCGTACGGGATACTTGTACTCGCCCTTGTTGTCCTTGTTGTAGATGGCAAGGATGGCGTTGTCAATAGCAGTCTTGACATCGGCATTCTGGTCCTTGTTGTCGATGGGAGTGTACTTGTCACCCTCCTTCTTGTAGTACTGAACGCTGTTGTTCTTGAATACGAGAGTCATCTTGCCGCCATTGCCCATCTCCTTGTAGTCGAGGACATCAACGTCAATCTGCTTGAATGCAGAGGTCGAGTTCGTAGTGATGGATCCGTCAGGGTTCTTGGTAGACTCGAGAGTCTGGTCGGTGAGTACCCAGTAGTTGAGTGCCTTAGCCTTGTCAAGGTTCTCCATGATGTAGCGCATGAAAGAGGCGCTCTTGTAGAACACGCCGTTGAACTTGACGAGGTCGAGATCAATTACGTTGCCGTTGCCGTCCTTGCCGAACACAGTGGCAGTGAAGACGAAGTTGGTCACCTTAGATGCGTCAACCTCGGCGGGATTGCTATCGGCACGGGTGATGCTGGCAACCTTGTTGGTGTTCTCGAGCGAGTAGGCGGCACCTTCAAGACCGTTCTTGTTGGCAGCGTAAACAGTCGAGTGGTTGTAGAGGTCGGCATTAGACTCACCATAGTTAACCGACTTGCCCCAGAAGCTGCGGTGGTTCTCGGGCGAGTTCCAGTTCCAGCCATCGGCCACGGTGGCAGCTGTGAAGTCAGCGTTTACAAAACCGTCGAGGTTCTTGGAGAAGTAAGAGGTCTTCTCGGTGGTGGTGATGCCGAAGCCTGTAACCTTGACAAACAGGTGGGTGTCGCCGATGTTGTCAGCGCCATCGCCTGTACCCTCGTTGTTGTCGGCACCGGCCAGTGTGAGCTGGATGGGGAACTCGGTGTTACCCTTGGCAAGTGTGTACTTTGCGGCGATACGCTCAACATACACATTGACAGGAGTGGTGTTCTCGAGGTCGACGGGGGTTTTCACAAGCGAGTTTGCGGGGATGGCGGTAGCGTGATAGTAAGCGTTGGCCGAGTTTGCAAAGCTCGAGGTGGTCATGATGAAGTTCTGGTCGCCGTTAACGTGGCTTGTGAACACGAACTTGGCGAGGTCGGTTATCCTGCTGGTGCCGGGGAGCATCTTGCTGGAGATAGACACCTCGTTGGTGCCGTCGAGGACATTACCGGCATTGAGGACGGTAACGAGGTACATGGGGGGGATTCTGCTCTGTCACGTTCTCGAGCACGAGTACATTCTTGCCGATGTACTCGACGTTGTTGGGATCCTTGTCGGCAACGGGACCACCATTTAAGGAATCCCAGACAGAAGCCTGAGTGATGTAGATGCCGTTCTGATCGAAGAAGTAGAAGTCGGCAGACTTTACTTCGCTCTCTTTGCCCTGACCGGCAGTGTAATCACCTTCTTCCAGACCGTCAGGAAGTGCACGGCCCATGGCGTTGGCATCTGAGATGTTGACAGCCAGATACATCTTGGCACCGTTGCCCTCTGCGGGGGAGTTACTTCTCCCTTGGGCTCGTCGCTCGAGCATGCCGAAAGCATGGCCAGCGAAGCAAAGCCGAGGAAGAGCTTGCTTGTTTTGTTCATAGTTTTACCTGAAAAAATTGGTTATTATGTTTATTATTCCTTGAATATCTTTGTTTTAGTGTCTGTGTTTCTTTGCTTCGGTTAAAATAGAGCGTTATTCCCTGTTGACGAAGAGGTTAAAGAGAGGTAGACGTGTGTTTTTTCAGTCTGCCGCCGGCACTGATTCCGGCGGCAGGCCGTGTGGGGGCGAAATCACTTCGCGGGGGTCGGTGTGATGAGATATGTCACCTTGGTGCGGTTTATCATATCGCTCACGCGCTTGTATTCGTCGTCGGCGGGCTGATAGTCAGCCTTGGCCGCAGTCTTGAACAGGTCGAGCGAACGGTCGAAGTCGCCGTTCACGCCGGCCAGAGTGGCGCGGGTGAAGTTGGCCTCGGGGGTGTCTCCGGCATAGCGCAGACGCTCGGCGGCCAGTCCGGGCTCGCCACGCTTGATGTATACGTTGGCGGCGTTGAGGGCGGCCTCGGGGTCCATGGGATAGATCTTCGAAGCGGTCAGGAAGACGTCGTCTCGCTTGGTCGAGCCTTCGGGGAAGGTGACGGCGATGCGCTGGAAGTCGATGGGACGCAGCTTGGAGGGATCTGAGGCATAGACGCGCTTGAGCTCCTCGATGTCGACGAAGGTGCGTATGCGGTAGTTGACGGTATAGTCAGAGTGACGCAGCGCGGGATAGATGCTGTCCAAGAGGAACTTGTATTCGTTGGGATAGCGGCGCTGTATCTCGGAGTTCTTGGGGTCGGGCTCGAGATTGGAGTCGATGATCGAGATGATCTCGGCCTTGTGGGGAATGGAGAGCGTCTCCATGCGGCGGCGCAGGCCTTCCCAGTCCTCGGGCTCGTAGTCGGTGTGCATGATGGCGGGGTCGAAGCTGTGCTGTTCGCGCACATACTCCTTGAGCGCCTGCGTACGCCCCATGGCCAGACGGACGTTGTTGGGATAGGGACCCTCGGGCGATGCGAAACCCTTGATGGTGACGCGGGTTATGACGGCGTCGGGGTCGCTCTTGACAAAGCGTATGGTGTTGTCGATCGAGTCGAGCCACACCTGATTGTTGCGATACCACGGACGTATCTCGGTGCGGTTGACGATGAAGTCGATGAAGGCGCTGCCCTTGGCCTCGCGCTCGACGGCCTCGTCGCCGGTCAGCTCGACATAGCGGAACGAGGGCTCGAAGGGGGGACGAGTATAGTCTATCTCGGCCAGCGGGGTCTCGCCGGCGGGGACTATGGGGTCGCAGCAGTGGCCGATGCGCTCGGCCATGTCGATGTGGCACTTCTCCATCCACGGCTCGAAGTCGATGACCTTGCGGTATTCGATAAGTTCCTTTGAGCCTGCCTCGTAGAGCTTGGAGCCCTCCTCGACGTCATTGTTGCGGACGTGCGACCAATAGCGGTTGCGGCCGGCCACGCGGATGGGGGCGAGGTTGACGGTGTCGCCGCCGGCGGCCGAGATGACCTGAGGGGTGAAGACCACCTCGCGGTCGCGTCCGGGGTTGACCGAACGGGGGTCGATGGTGACCGAGACGAGCAGCTTGTCGCCCTGTGCTCCCTGACGAGCTATTTCAATGTCGGTGACCTTGAGCAGGTGCCCGTCAGTGGCCGCGCTTGCTGCCATCGAGGCTGCGGCGGCGATGACTGCCACCGAGAGTGTGCGGGTGATATTGAGATGCTTCATAGCTGTGTGCGGGGAGAATCAGAATGTATAGATTAGGTCGATGGCGGCCTTGGTGGGGCCAACGTAGTTGTGAGGCTTGCCCGAGCGGATCTTCTGTCCGCAGTCGGCGCACTCGTAGATGTCGGAGCGGGTATAGGTCCAGCCGAATCCGATGACGGCCTCGATGTTCCAGTGGCGGTTGAGTATCCACGAGTATCCGTAGACTATGCCCGCGCCGCCATACCAGCCCTGATAGCGGAAGTCCTTGAGCTTGCCGAAGTCGGTGCCGAGAAACTTGAAGGGCAGGTTGAGGTTGCCCCAGTTGTACTGGCCGCCCAGCAGGTGTGCGCCGACAAAGTGACCCGAGAAGGCGTCGCAGAACCAGTAGCGTGCCTCGGGCTGGACCAGCCAGTGTTTCCATCGTTTGTTGTCGACGGCCCATGCGTTGATGTTGCCGCTGAGGTCGAACGTCCATTTGGGGGCGAGCTTGGCCTCGATGCCTATGTTGGGCGAGAGTGCAACGTCATAGAGCAGGTTGGTCTTGAGGGCAACCTTCTGGGCGTTTGCAGTCCCGAACACAAGCAGGCTCAGGAAGAGGGTGAACAGGATTTTGAATTTCATAGAATTACGCTTAGTTTCACGGTCCCTGCCCCGAATGGAAGGGGTTGCGGACACGGCAAGGGGAGTATTTTTGGTTTACGGCTCCGTGCCCGGGGGCGCGGCTGCCTCGCTGATGATATTGGCTTAACGGGACAGGGGTCCCGGCGGTCGTCGGTTAAAAAGTGGTAATCTGCGTGGTTTATCGAGGTCTTGGGGGCCGAGGCGTCCGGCGGGGGCGTGTCGACCGAGGTTAGATTTTAGCTTACAGTCCTTTGCGGCGAAATGTTCAAGTCCATATATAAGCAACTTAGTTTGACTACTTGACTTTACGAAGAATACGAATTACCCTGATATGGTTTTTCTTTTGAGCTACAAAGTTAAGTTTTTTCCACAAAATACACAAATATTCCAAGAAAATATTTCGGGCTTTTAGCACGTATTTAACATTTCAAGTATTATTTATGTTAAAATAGTGGCAGTTTTAGGCCAGCCGCTGTCAAGAAATGCAAAAAGGGCTCCCCTGCCCCGTCGGGCAGAGGAACCCTCTTGTATTCAGGCTCAGCGCTGTATCAGAGAGCCTTGGTGATGTTGAAGCGGGAGAACTCGAGGTCGTTGGTGGCCTGACGTGCCTTGGCGGGGTCGAGCTTGACGGCCTGACGCAGGTTGGAGATGACCATGTTCTCGTTGCCGGTGCGTGCGCCGAGGACGGCCATCAGATAATATGTGGTGGCGTCGGGGGCGGTGATGGCTGCGAGGGTCGACTTGGCCTTGGCATAGTCCTTGTCGAGAATCTGGGCCAGAGCGGCATTGTTGCTCTTGTCGGCGCCGAATGCCTTGACGGCGGCCTTGACGTCGCCCTGCTTGAGGTAGAGCAGGCCGAGTGCGGGACCGAGGTCGGCGAGGCCGGCGGCGTTGCCGAACGAGTTGTTGGCGGCGCGCCAGTCGTCGTTGACGAGGGCCACGAGACCCTGATTCATCTGAGCCTCGGGAGCCTTGCCGTCGAGACGGGCCGACTTCTTGAAGCTGGCCATGGCGGCGTCATAGTCGCCCTGCTCGTAGAGCACCTTGCCGAGGTTGTTGAAGCCGCGGTAGTCGTTGGGATAGAGGCGTGTCACGGCTGTGTAGACGGCCTTCTTGCGGTTGAGGTCGTCGGTGAGGGTGGCCGTGTAGAGGAGCTCGTCGACGGTGAGCGTCGAGGGGTCGGTGTCGAACGCCGCATTGAGCTGGGCGTCGCTCTTGCCGATGACGTTGACGCTGGCCGTGATGCGCGAGTAGCGCAGCTGGGGCAGGATCTCGTCGGCAAGCTGGTCGAACACGCTCGAGAGGTTGCGTATCTCGCGCTCGCGCTGCTCGGGGTCCTTATACATCGAGAGGACGCTGAGGATAAGGTCCTTGTCCTGAATGTTGCTGGCTGCGACGAGCTTCTGGAAGCCTTCCCAGTCCTCGGGGGTGAACTGTGCGGTGAGTTCGCCGAACTCGGTCACCTTGTCCTTCTTGAGCTGTCCCTCGAGATAGCCCTGAGTGTTGGTCTCGCGGTTCTGGGCCAGACGGGTGTTGAAGTCGAGCGAGCCCTCGGGCGAGGCATAGGACGAGATGTTTATTTCCTCGATGACGCGGGCGGTGTCGGCGGCTGCGGCACGGAGGTCGCGGTTGAGGCGGAGCACCTGATCGCTCTCGAGCTCGGTCTTGCGCAGGTTGGCCTGATTGATGAGGAAGTGGATGTCGGCCGAGTATTTCTCGTTGATGACGCGCTGGAACTTGTCGGGAGCCGTGGCGGGAGTCAGCGTTGCGGCGTCGGCGAGGGCAGCCGTGGCCACGATGCCGTTGGCCACCTTGACGCGGGGCAGTGCGTATGTCTTGTTGCCCTGCTGTACGTTGAAGTCGAGATAGAGCTCGGAGCGCTGCATGGCGGGCTCATAGACATAGTTGACGGGGATGGTCACGGTGCCGCCGCGCTCCCACGAGATGACGGGGTTGTTGCCGCGCACCTTCTCGCCCTGAAATGTCAGGGGTGCGCCGTTCTGGGTCGATGACCCGTAGGCGAGAACGGGGGTGACGGTGACGACGGCGTTCTTACGGAAGAACTTCTCCGGCACACGGCCTGTGACGGTGGCGGGGACATGTGTGCCCACCACCTCGAGGGGGTTGGGATTGGTCGAGAAGTAGTCGGCGGCAAACTGATTCATCTTTTTGTTGCAGCCGGTCAGAAGCACCGCGGCGCCCCCGACGAGGACCATTGTAAGAATAGGTTTCATCTATGTGAATATGATATGTGATGATTGATTGTGTCGATGTGCTTGGACTGCCACTGGGTCAGAGGGCCAGCATCTGGTTGATGCGCTCCTCGAGCGTGGCCTTGGGCTGTGCTCCGGCCAGACGCAGCGAGGGTACCTGCTCGCCGTTCTTGAAGAAGAGCACCGTGGGGATGGACATGATGCGGTATTTGGCGGTGAGGTCGTTCTCCTCCTCGATGTTGTATTTGCCTACGGCCACGCGGCCCTCAAACTCTTTGGCGAGTTCCTCGACTACGGGAGCCATGCGTACGCAGGGGCCACACCATGTGGCCCAGAAATCAATTACTACGGGCTGGCCTGAGGCGATCAGGTCGTGGATGTTCTGGTCTGTGAATGTCATTTTTCCGGTTTATTTTGAAAGTTGATTGTATGTTGGAGTTTATTTTTCGATCGTGAATGAGATATCCTCTTGCGTCAGGGCCTCGACCAGCTTGCGGTCTACGGGGATGCGCTTCGAGGCACTGAGGTGGAGCGAGCGGTTGATGGTGGGATCGAAGATCCTGAAGGCCAGCTCGCCGCCGTCGTCATTGCCGTCCGCCTCGGCCATGCGGTCGGACAGCAGGGAGCGCAGGTGGGGGGTGATGCGGTCGGTGGGCAGATCTATGGTGATGCCTCGCACCAGCGAGCCCTTGACATCATGCAGCAGGCGTATGTTGCCGATGTTGAATCGCAGCTCGGACTTGGCGAAGCGGCGCTGATACTGGCCGCTGATGATGATGGGGGTGCCGGGCACGCCATAGTTGTGGAAGTCTATGAAGGTCTGGCCGAAGAGCATGAACTCGGCCGAGCCGGTATAGTCTTCGATCTTGAGTATGCCGAACATGCCGTTCTTGCCCTGACGCTGCTGAAAGTCGACGACCATGCCGCCGAACGTGAGGTCAACGCCCTCGACGGGCACGAATTCGGTGAAGCCCTTGATGGTGCACGACGTGCCGTAGTTCAGCTCCATGTAGTATGGGTCCAGCGGGTGGGCCGACAGGTACATGCCCACGAGCTCGCGCTCCTTCTCGAGCTTGGTGGCCATGGGCCATTCGGGCGACGGGGTGACGGGCGGACGTCCGGCGGTGGCCATCGAGGCGTCGTCGCCGAACAGCGACATGGCCGACGACACTTGGTCTGCCTGAAACGACTGGCCGTATCTGACCAGCACCTCGCTGTATGTGTCGCCCTTGGGGCTCTGGCCCATGTAGTCCTCGCGCTTGAGGTCGCCGAAGCTGTCGAAGGCTCCGGCCAGCACGAGATTCTCGAAGGTGCGGCGGTTGAGTGCCCCCGAGGGGATGCGCTCGACCACGTCATATATGTTCTCGAAGGGGCCGTTCTTGTCGCGCTCCTCGATGATGGCCTTGACAACCCCCTCGCCCACCCCCTTGATGGCGGCGAGTCCGAAGCGGATGTCGCCGTGAGAGTTGACGCCGAACTCCATGAAGCTCTCGTTGATGTCGGGGCCGAGCACACGTATCTTCATGCGCTTGCACTCGTCCATGAATCCGGTGAGCTTGGTGATGTCCGAGCGGTTGCGCGTCAGGTTGGCGGCCATGTACTCCGAGGGATAGTTGGCCTTGAGCCACGCCGTCTGGAACGCCACCCACGAGTAGCACGTGGCGTGACTCTTGTTGAAGGCATAGGAGGCGAACTTCTTCCAGTCCTCCCATATCTTGCCCAGCACCTTGGGGTCGTGGCCGTTGGCGGTGCCCCCCTTGATGAAGAGCCCCTCGAGCTCGTTCATCTTGTCTATGAGTTTCTTGCCCATGGCCTTGCGCAGGGTGTCGCTCTGGCCGCGGGTGAATCCCGCAAGCAGTCGCGACAGCAGCATGACCTGCTCCTGATAGACGGTGACCCCGTATGTGTCCTTGAGATATTTCTCCATGATGGGAATATCATAGGTGATGGGGCTGCGTCCGTGCTTGCGGGCGATGAAGTCGGGTATGTAGTCCATGGGGCCGGGACGATAGAGGGCGTTCATGGCTATGAGGTCCTCGAATGTCGACGGCTGGAGCTCGCGCAGGTATTTCTGCATGCCGGCAGACTCGAACTGGAACGTGCCGACGGTGTTGCCCTGACAGTACAGCTCGAATGTCTTGCGGTCTTCTATGTCTATGGCATCAATGTCCACGTCGATGCCGCGTGTCATCTTGATGTTGTGGATGGCCTCCTTGATGATCGAGAGCGTCTTGAGCCCGAGGAAGTCCATCTTGATGAGTCCGGTGTCCTCGATGATCGAGCCCTCGTACTGGGTCACGATCATCTTGTCGCTGCCGCTGGCGCCGGGATTCTTGTCGACGGCCGTGGCCACGGGCACCCAGTCGGTGATGGGGTCGCGGCAGATGATGACGCCGCAGGCGTGCACGCCGGTGTTGCGCACGTTGCCCTCGAGGCGGCGGGCATACTCGAGGGTCTCGGTTATGAGGCGGTTGGATGAGTGCAGCTCCTGACCGAACTCGGGCACGTACTGATAGCAGTTCTTGAGGTTGGTCTTGAGGGTCTTGCCGTCGGGGCCGTCGGGCATGCGCTTGGGCACGAGGTTGGCCAGACGGTTGCTCTCTGACAGGGGCAGCTGCTCAACGCGCGCCACGTCCTTGATGGCCGACTTGGCGGCCATGGTGCCGAAGGTGATGATGTGGGCCACCTTCTCCTCGCCATAGCGGTCGGTGACATAGCGCAGAACCTCGGCGCGGCCGTCGTCGTCGAAGTCGACGTCAATATCGGGCAGCGAGATGCGGTCGGGGTTGAGGAATCGCTCGAACAGCAGGTCATACTTGATGGGGTCGACCTGAGTGATGCCCAGACAGTAGGCCACGACGCTGCCGGCGGCCGATCCACGGCCGGGGCCTACGGAGACCCCCAGCTCCTTGCGGGCCACGTTGATGAAGTCTTGGACTATGAGGAAGTATCCCGGGAAGCCCATCGTCTTCATGATATAGAGCTCGAAGTTGATGCGCTCCTTGAGCTCATCGGTCAGGGGCGAGCCATAGCGGCGCTCGGCACCCTCGTATGCGAGCTTCGACAGGTAGTCGGCCTCGAACTTGATGCGATACAGCTTGTCATAGCCGCCGAGCTTGTCTATCTTCTTCTGTGCGGCCTCGGGCGAGAGCACCACGTTGCCGTTCTCGTCGCGGGTGAACTCGTCGAACAGGTCCTGCTCGGTCAGACGCGCCCTGTACTCCTCTTCGGTGCCGAAGTCGGCCGGTATCTCGAAGAAGGGCATGATCGGGGCGTGGTCTATGGAATATATCTCGACCTTGTCGAGTATCTCGCGGGTGTTGGACAGCGCCTCGGGCAGGTCGGGGAACATGGCCGCCATCTCGTCCTGACTCTTGAACCACTCCTGATGGGTATAGCGCATGCGCCCGGGGTCGGCCAGATAGTTGTTGGTCGAGATGCATATCAGGCGGTCGTGGGCCTCGGCGTCCTCGGCGTTGATGAAGTGCGAGTCGTTGGTGGCTATGATCTTGATGTCGAGCTTGCGGGCAAGGTCTATCAGCACGGGGTTGACCTGCTGCTGGGCCTCGAATGTCTCGCGGTTAGCGCCGGGTATGTTGGTCGGGTGGCGCTGCAGCTCGACGTAATAGTCGTCGCCGAAAGTCTCCTTGAACCACGCCATCGACCGCTCGGCGGCGGCGATGTCGCCGGCAAGGATGTGCTGGGGTATCTCGCCGCCCAGACAGGCCGAGCAGACTATCAGCCCCTCACGGTGGGCGGCAAGAGCCTCCTTGTCGGTGCGTGGATGGTGATAGAATCCCTCGGTGTGGGCCTGAGAGACTATCTTGATGAGATTCTTGTATCCGGTCAGATTCTTGGCCAGCACCACGAGGTGGCGACCCTTGTCGGTCTTGTCCGAGCGGTCGCCCAGCGAGCCGCGGGCCACGTACATCTCGCAACCGAATATGGGCTTGAACTTCAGCTTCTTCTCCAGCTTGGCTATCTCGGCCTCGACCTCCGGACGGATGGCCTCGGCCTCCTCGGGCGTCGGAGCCTCGTCGAGGCGCTTGCGGGCCTCGGCAATCTTGCCCTTGTACTTGCCCTTGAGCTTGTTGACATAGTTCGCCAGCTCCTTGATGCCGAACATATTGCCGTGGTCTGTGAGGGCAAAGCCGGGCATGCCCAGCGATAAGGCCTTGTCGACAAGGCCCGTCACTGACGCTTGGCCGTCGAGCAGCGAGTACTGGCTATGTACGTGGAGATGGACGAAATCAGTCATGGCAGATAAGCGGGAAAAGATGCTCAAAGTTACGCAAAATTTGCGAGAGCCCGCACTGCATAAATGATTTTTAACACGTCAGTATGTCACGTCCCAGAGATAGAGGGCCTGCGGGGACATGGAAGTGCCTGCGGCACAGCGGTCGCGGCGCGCGATGACCGATGCGAAGCCGTCGACGCTGAGCTTGCCCCGCCCCACCTCGACAAGCGTGCCGACGACGGCGCGGACCATGTTGCGCAGGAAACGGTCGGCGGTGATGACGAACACATGCCCCTCGGTGCCCTCGAACGTGTGCCACGGCACCCATTCGGCACGGGTGACGTGACAGATGTTGGTCTTGGCGTCGGAGTGCAGCTTGGCGAACGACGTGAAGTCTTTGGTCTCGAGCAGCAGTGAGGCGGCACGGTTCATTGCCTCGTAGTCGAGGTCGGCCGGGGCCTTCCAGCACAGGGGATAGAGGAAGGCCGAGTTGCCCGGCAGGGCATAGTAATGATATGTGCGCGACGTGGCCGAGAAGCGGGCGTGGAGGTCGGGGGCGACCTCCTCGACCGAGTGGATGGCTATGTCGCGTCCGGTCATGGCGTTGACGGCCCCGACAAGCCGCTCGGGGGGCATGGCGAGTGGCTCGGGGGTGTCGAAATGGGCCACCATGAGGCGTGCGTTGACGCCGGCATCGGTGCGCCCCGCCCCCACGATGGGGGTGGGACGGCGCAGGGCGCGCCCCAGAGCCTCCTCGATGGTCTGCTGCACGGTCACGGCGCCGGGCTGGGTCTGCCAGCCGTGAAACGGCTCGCCCCTGTAGCTCAGGCGCATGAAGTAGCGTGGCACGGCGTCAGTCCTTTTCGATATATGTATATCCGTACAAGCCCGAGCGGTAGTTGCTCAGGAACTCCCTGCCCTCTTCGGGCGAGATCTTGCCCTCCTTCATGGCGGCCGTCACCCATGCCTCGACGTTGCGGACAAGTTTCTTGGGGTTGAACTGCACGTAGTCGAGCACGTCGGCCACGGTCTCGCCGTCTATGATGCGGTCTATCTCATAGCGGTCCTTGTAGACCGAGATGTGCACGGCGTTGGTGTCGCCGAACAGGTTGTGCATGTCGCCGAGTATCTCCTGATAAGCGCCAACGAGGAACACGCCGAGATAGTAGGGCTCGCCGGGCTTGACGGCGTGGACGGGCAGCGCGCCTGACGTCGAGCCGCCGTGGGTGATGAAGTTGGCTATCTTGCCGTCGCTGTCGCAGGTGATGTCCTGTATGGTACAGGTCTTGGTGGGCTTCTCGTCGAGACGCGACAGGGGTATGATGGGGAACACCTGATCTATGGCCCACGAGTCGGTAAGCGACTGGAACAGGGAGAAGTTGCAGAAATACTTGTCGGGAATCATCTTGCTGACCTTGCGCAGCTCCTCGGGGGCATGGCGCATGCCGGCGGCGATGTCACCGACCTCGCGGGCTATGCTCCAGAACAGCTCCTCGATCTGTGCGCGGGTGCGCAGGTCGAGCATGCCGAGGCTGAACAGGTCGAGGGCCTCCTCGCGTATCTGCAGGGCATCGTGCCACGACTCGAGGCTGCGCTGCTGGTCAAGGCGGTCCCATATCTCATAGAGCTCCTTGACGAGTTCGTGGTCATTGTCTGACACCTCCTTCGAGTCCTTCCAGATGGGGAGCTGGGTTGTCTCGAGCACCTCGAACACCAGCACCGAGTGGTGTGCCGTGAGCGACCGGCCCGACTCGTTGATGATGTTGGGCTGCTTGAGGCCGTTCTTGACACAGGCATCGACGATGGCCGACACGGCGTCGTTGGCATACTCCTGAATGGAATAGTTCATCGACGAGCCCGAGGCCGAGTTGCGGGTGCCGTCATAGTCGACGCCCAGACCGCCGCCTATGTCCATGAAGTCGACGGCAAAACCCATCTGCGACAGCTGCACGTAGAACTGCGTGGCCTCGCGAATGGCGTTCTTGATGAGGCGTATCTTGGTTATCTGGCTGCCGATGTGGAAGTGTATCAGCTTCAGGCACTGCTTCATGTTGTGACGGTCGAGGAAGTCGAGCGCCTCGAGCAGCTCTGACGAGTTCAGTCCGAACTTCGACTGGTCGCCGCCGCTTGTCTCCCACTTGCCCGAGCCGGACGACGCCAGCTTGATGCGTATGCCGATGTTGGGGTCGATGCCGATGCGGCGGGCCACCTCGGCGATGATACGCAGCTCGTTCAGCTTCTCGACCACGATATATATGCGGCGTCCCATCTTCTGGGCCAGCAGGGCCAGCTCGATATAGGTCTGGTCCTTGTATCCGTTGCAGATTATCAGGGCGTTCTCCTTGATGTTGGTGGCCAGCACGGCATGGAGCTCGGGCTTTGACCCGGCCTCGAGACCGATGTTGAACTTCTCGCCGTGCGTGACTATCTCCTCGACCACCGGGCGCATCTGGTTGACCTTGATGGGATATATTATATAGTTCTGACCCGTATACTCATACTGGGCCGATGCCGTGGCAAAGCACTTCGAAATCTTCTCGATGCGGTTGTCGAGAATGTCGGGAAACCTCAGCAACACGGGCGACGTGATGTCCTTGACCTGCAGCTCGTCCATAACCTCGCGCAGATCCACCGAGGCATAACCCTCGCGCGGAGTCACGGCCACATGGCCCTTCTGATTGATGGAGAAATACTTGCGTCCCCATCCCTGAATGTTGTACAGCTCCTCGCTGTCCTCAATGCGCCATCTTCTCATCGGCTCTGAATGTCAGTGTTGTTGTTTGGATTATTTGAATTATAGAGTATATAGGTGGCAAAGTTAAGAAAAATTTGCCAAACTTCGGTTTAATCAGGGGAAAAACAGGCACAAAAAAAAATTACCCGTCATCACGACGAATAACTTTCTTACCTTAAATCTAATACCATGAAAAACTTGATGCAAAGTTACAATCGTGTAACAAACAATGCAAGTAAAAAGTCTAAAAAATTCATCTCATTAACATCATTTAACTAAAAATCCTTGAAAACATCTTTTTTGTCATATTTTTCGGCCTCATTTCTTGGCTGTGAGTGAAAAGTTTCATAACTTTGCGCCGAGCAAACGCGGTAGTAGCTCAGTTGGTAGAGCATCAGCTTCCCAAGCTGAGGGTCGCGGGTTCGAGCCCCGTTTACCGCTCACACAAACTCCGACAATCCCCCCACGGCGATTGTCGGAGTTTTTTATTTCCACGGATATTTTACCCCTTGCGTTTGAGGCGACATACCCTTTTGCCTGTTCGCGGAATATTGTATTTTCTTTTGCGGATTAGCTGTTTTTCGCTAATTTTGCATTATGGACAAGGATCATCTTACCGATAGAAAATATATTGATATATTCTTAAGCCCATTGAACGAATGTCTTAATTACAAGCCAAAATTCGGACACTCATCCTCTATGGGCTATACTCTCGAGCAATTCATTTCATTATATCAGGAAGATCCGTTTTACAGTTGGATAGGACTGGATTCACCCTATATGTTTGCCGCCCACAAGGCAGCCGGAGGCATGACATCCATCTATCGGCAAATCGGCATTGGATGCGAACGCCTGCTGCGGGCCATCCTTGTCGACACATTAGGATACTCAAGCGAGTCTGATGCCTTATGGTCCTACACCACAAAAACCAAGGCAGGAAAAGAAAAGACCTTGTATCTTGACGGATTCATTGACATTGAAAAGATAACAGATAACGACATACGCGAAAGGGTCTTGTCTTGGATGAGAAACTTCTCGTCATTTCACGGACTGTCCAACAAAATGTTCAGGGGAATCGTATTTGAGGTCAGACAAGGATACAAGAGCAAAGACAGCAAGCGTCAAAACGCCGACATAGACAATGCGACTGTCGCCTATGCCAACGACCTGATTCCGGTTTTCGCCATATTCTCGACCCAGATTGATGACGATATTGTATTGAGATACAGCAATAACAAATGCGGAATATTGGTGGGCAACCTCTCTTCCGATCCCTCGGTCTCTCTCTTTTCTTTTTGCAAGGAAGTTCTCGATTTTGATTTGGCCGCATTCTTTCGCAGAAACTCCGATACTATAAAACGGAATACCCAAACCATTTTAAAAGCGCTATTGACAGTCTGATGGACAGAAGGACCGACTACACATTCAAATACAATATTGATCTCGGACGCCACGGATGGCTAAGGCTAACACCGGCTTACTCAGTAAAATTAGTCGAGGACATACTCGGCGCGAATACGTCATTCTCAGACAAGATTAAAAAAACGGGCACTATCTTGGATCCTTTCTGCGGAACTGCAACGACCGGCATAGTTTCCGCCGAACGGGGACTTGACTGTTATCTATACGAGATAAATCCATTTCTGCACTGGTTCGCCACTGCCAAGAGCGCCAACTATGACCGTTCCGAACTGAATTGTCTGGTATCTGAAATCAAACGGCAACTGTCAGGCGATGAATACAGGGACTTCAATGAGCTATGGATTCCGCCGATGAAAAACATCGACCGCTGGTGGAGCGGCAGCACCTTGAATCAGCTTGGCAGACTACACGAATTCCTCAAAAAGAACTATGGTGGCCCGACATTAGAGAATTCCGTATCAAACTTGCTATGGATTGCTTTCTCAAGACTCATTATCGAATGTTCGGCGGCAGATTACGGACATGTATCCGTATCGTTCAAAGACTCTTGCACGGAATTCAGTCAGGACGAAATCATAGGATTGTTCATCTCAATCGTAGAGATGATTTGTCAAACTGCACGCAAGCAGTTTTCTGGCTCGTCACATATTATATATGGAGATTCGCGCAATGTAAATCTGAACTGCAAGGCCAACTATGTCATAACATCACCACCCTATCCCAACAGAATCAGTTACATCAGGGAACTCAGGCCATATATGTATTGGCTGGAATTCCTGTCGTCGGGGGCCGAGGCCGGCGAACTTGACTGGTCTGCAATAGGAGGCACTTGGGGCAGCGCTACCAGCAAACTGTCGTCATGGGCTTGCGAGACCGACTGGATAATTCCGGAATCTCTTAGCAACACGGTAGAACAGATTAGTGCCGCAGATTCAAAAAACGGTCGAAAAATGGCACAATATGTGCTTAAGTTTTTCTATGACATCAACTTACACCTCAAAAATCTCAGAAAGAATCTCGAACAGGGGTGTGAGCTATATTATATTTTGGGAAATTCTTCTTTCTACGGGAAGATGGTACATACCGATGTGATAGTATGTGAATTGATGAAAAACTTGGGATACGCGAATCCGAACTCAAGAATCATAAGGAAACGTAATTCCAAGAAAGAATTGTTTGAATTCATGATAACCTCATCTTGGAATTCATAAACGATTTTCTACACAGGAATGTTTACATTTCAATAGGAATCGCTATCTTTGCATCTGTAATCCAACTGTCTATGAAATTGATAGAACTGAATCTGCAACGAATCATCGACCTTTGCCGCCAGTACAAGGTCAAGTCTCTGGCTGTCTTTGGCTCTATCCTGACTGATAGATTCAACGACAAGAGCGATGTGGACCTGCTTGTCGACTTTGAGCCGATAGACCACGATAAATTCGATTATGTAGACAATTATTTCGGCTTTAGGGATGCTTTGGAGCTCCTTTTCAACCGCAAAGTCGACCTGATCGAAGAAAAAGGGTTACGAAACAAATATTTCATAGCTAACATCAACCGCACGAAACAGATAATTTATGGCTAACGAAGAAATCCTGACATATCTGCAAGATGTATTAGACGCAATCAACGATATGCAGAGTTGCTTCGTCGGTTACCCAAACAGATTCGATTTGTTTGAAAAAGACATTATGCGAAAATGCGTAGTTGAAAGGAAAGTCGAAATCATGGGTGAAGCCATAAACCGAATCAGGAAAACCGATTCATCTGTCGTGATACCAAACGCACGGGCAATTATTGACACCCGCAACAGAATCATACACGCTTACGATAACGTGCAGCCTGAATTTCTTTGGAGTTTGGTCATACGCCATATCCCCAAACTTAAGCTTGACATCGAACTTATTATAAACGAATTCGAAAAGACAGCAGAAATCTGAGCAAGCAAATAAAAACCGGATCTTTCATACGAAATTTCCGGTTTTTTCTTCTTGGTCTGTGTCAGCGCAGTCTCATCGGTGCTATCGGCTGACTTTGCGGCGGGTGACGTAGCCGAGGACTTCGCGCTGGACGTTTGAGCCGAGCAGGAGGTTGCCGCCCATGTAGACGGCGGCGAAGGCGGCGGCCATGCCGATGCACGACGCGAGAGGATGCAGCTCCATGCCGCCAACCCAGATGCACGGCACGATGGCGACGAGCGTGAGGGCCGCGTAGGGGGCTATGTCGGCGACGAATGCCCGCAACCGACGGCCGGTGACGCGGACGGCGAGCCACAGTGTGACGCCCCAAGTGATGACCGAGGCGGCAAACTGTCCCCAGAGGAACGTGGTCAGTCCCTCGGTGCCGCGCGAGAGCGCCCCGAAGGTGAGTACGATGGCCAATATGGCGGCGATGTCGCGCACGGCCTCGCTGACAACAAGCAGCCGAGAGCGCCCCAGCGAGAGTATGTAGTTGCTGTATAACAGACTGAGCACCGTGAATATGCCCCTGAGACAGAGTATCTGAAACAGGGGTATCGAGATGTCCCACTTGGAGCCGAACAGCGTGTGGAATATCGGCGCGGCCATGACCGTCAGCAGTCCCATGGCCGGGAGGGCGAGATAGGCCGTGAAGCGGTGCGTCTTGCCGCAGATGCGGCGGTATCGCTCGGGGTCGTCCTGAACTTCGGCCAGCAGGGGGAGAAACGACGACGTCAGCACCTGCGACAGCGACATGACGCCCATCTTGCTCCACTTGTCGGCCTGCGAGAAGTATCCCAGCGAGGCAAGACTGGCCCTGTTGCCTATGAGCAGCGAGTAGACGTTCTGGAATATGGTGTTGAGCAGCGATGTGGCCAGCACGCCGCTGCCCACGGCAAAAAAGCTGCGCAACACACGCCACGAGAACTGCCACAGCGGGCGCCAAGTGCTCGTGACCCAGAGCAGGACGGTGCGCACCACGGCCAGCGTGACGGTCTGCCACACGATGGCCCATGCGCCGAATCCGCCCACGGCGAGCGATATACCCGCGACAGATCCGGCCAAGAGGCCCGCCGAGTTGCTCACGGCCAACATGCGCACGTCCATGCGCTTCATCAGCAGGTTGGTCTGCACTATGGCGGCGGCGTTGACTATGAAGGCGGTGAACATGACACGGCTCATAGGGATGATGCGCACGTCGTTCTGGAATATCGAGGCTATGAGCGGGGCGGCAAAGAAGAGTATGACATATAGCCCCGCGGCGACGGACAGGTTGAACCACAGCACGGTCGAGTAGTCGAGCCGCGTGGGACTCTTGCGCTGCAGCAGCGCCGAGGCGAATCCGCTGTCCACGAACAGCTGGGCGAAGGCCTGAAACACGAGTATGGCGCCGACGAGGCCGAACTCCTCATCGCTGAGGATATTGGCCAGCACCACGCCGGTCACGGCATAGAGCAACTGGGACGCCACCTTGTCGATGACGTTCCACTTGAGGGTGCGCGCCACGGCGCCCTTCAAGTTCACGCCTCCCCCACCCGACTCCATCGTCATTGCAGGGGCACGACCTTGATGCCGAGGGTGCGATTCTTGATTTCGGGATTACCCTTGTAATAGACTGTGGTCGAGCCCATTCCGAACACCGACAGTTTTTCCGTGGCCCACACGCCCACCGATCCGGTGCCGCTGACCTTGACGGTCTCCTCGGCCACCTTCAGGCCGTCGGCCTCGATGGTGCCTGTGCCTACGGATATTATCTTGGCCTTCTCGCACTCGCCGGTTATCACCAGATTGCCGTGGCCCAGCTTGAGCACGCCCTTGAGGTCGCCTGCCTTGATGTCGCGCACCACCAGCGATCCGTTGCCCTCGAGGCTGGCCTCGAACTTGGGGCACCCGGCCACGTCGAGCACCCGCAGCATCGAGTCGCCGGCATTGACGGCCTTGACCAGATAGCGCGAATAGACGGTGATGCGGGGCAGGTCGGAGAGGCGCACGTCCTCGGTCGAGACCTGTATGTTGAGCTTGCGGCCCGAGGTGCTGAGTATCAGTGCCGAAACCACCTCCGAGCGGCAGGTGAACACGGCATAGCCCGCCGAGTCGGCCGAGCAGCGATAGTCGACGTTGACGCCGTCGGTCACCTTGAGTTCGCTGAAATCGCCCACCTTGATCTCGTATTTCGTCAGCTCGCGGGCAGGAAGGGAGAGAGCCCCGAGCGTAATTGTCATGAACAGTATTAAAAGTCTATGCATAGTCTGGTTATCTGATATTTCGGTTAAAAACAACTCTTGGCGGCCGGACTGTCAGAGCCCCTGCAGCATGCCATGAACCTCGTCGAGTATCGCCATCAGCTCGTCGAGGTGCTCGGCTCTGAGCATGCGGATGCGCGTGTCGCGGAAGTGGGAAATCCCCTTGAACAGCGGCGAGGCGGCAAGGTGGCGGCGTATGTGCAGGATGCCCCTGTACTCGTCTATGCGCTCGACGCTCTCGGTGATCTGGCGCTTGATGAGGTCAAACCGCGCGGCCAGCGACAGGGGCTCGGGGTCGAGCCCGGCGAGTGCGCGCGAGATGTCGTGAAACACCCACGGGGCGCCTATCGAGGCGCGTCCCACCATCACACCGTCCACGCCATAGCGGTCAAATGCCTCGACAGCCTGCTCGGGCGTGGTGATGTCGCCGTTGCCTATCAGGGGGATATGCAGTCGCGGATTCTCCTTGACGCGGGCTATCATCTCCCAGTCGGCCTGTCCGGTATACATCTGCGAGCGGGTGCGCCCGTGCACCGTCAGCGCCGCTATGCCGCAGTCCTGCAGCTGTTCGGCCAGCTCCACTATGATCTTCGACTCGTGATCCCAGCCAAGCCTTGTCTTGACGGTGACCGGAATCCTGACGGCATCGACGACGGCGCGGGTTATCGAGAGCATCTTGGGGATGTCTCTGAGCATTCCTGCACCGGCACCTTTGCCGGCCACCTTCTTGACCGGACAGCCGAAGTTGATGTCGAGTATGTCAGGTCCGGCCTGCTCGACAATCTTCGCGGCCTCGACCATCGGCTCGACCTCGCGTCCGTAGATCTGTATGGCCGTGGGGCGCTCGCCGGGATCTATCGACAGCTTGCGCACGGTGGCCGGAATGTCGCGTATCAGTGCATCGGCGCTGACAAATTCGGTATAGACCATCGCCGCCCCCTGCTCCTTGCAGATGAGACGGAACGAGCGGTCCGTGACATCCTCCATCGGTGCCAGCATCACGGGCCTCGGGCCAAGTTCTATATCGCCAATTCTCATAGTAGGTCAAAATTACAAAAAATATTCCTTACCGGACAAGATCACCCCTTAAATGTTCCAAAAATGACCATTAAGTGCGCATTTTGGAATCACCGAGCCTAAGATCGGAGATGAGGAAGTTGCTTCCGGCCACGAGCACCAGCCCGTCCTCGCCCACATGGCTCCGGGCCTCGGCGAGGGCCTTGTTTACGTCAGACTCGACCCTCCCCTCGATGCCCGCCTCGGCAGCGGCGGCGGCCAGCAGGTCGGCGGCCAGCCCGCGCGGGGTTGTCGGCGCCGAAAACCACAGGCTCACGTCCCCCTCGATGCCCCTGATGTGTTCCAGCACCGGGGTCAGGTCCTTGTCGGCCACGAAACCGATCACCAGAGCCTTGCGCGGCGCCGGGGTGCGGTTCAGGGTGGCTACTATCTTCTCCCATCCGCCGCAGTTGTGGCCCGTGTCGGCGATGGTGCGCGGCGAGTCCATTATGGTGGTCCAGCGCCCGAAGAGTCCCGTCAGGCCGACCACATGGGCAAACCCCTCGCGCACGGCGCTGTCGGGGATTTCAAACCCGCTCTGTCTCAGGACCTCGACACTCTTCATCACCGTAGCGGCGTTGAGCGCCTGATGCACGCCCGTCAGCTCGCCGGTCACGAGCCCGAACACGGGCGAATTATATATGTTGGCATCCTCGCTGAACTCGGCCTCGACCGGGTCGGCAAGCAGCAGGGGCGCACCGGCCTCGCGGGCCTTGGCCTCGAACACCGGCAGTGTCTCGTCGGTCCACTCACCTATCACCACCGGCACGCCGGGCTTGATTATCCCGGCCTTCTCCCCTGCAATCTCGGCAAGCGTGTCGCCCAGCAGGGCGGTGTGGTCGAGAGAGATGTTGGTGATGACGCTCAACACCGGATTGATGATGTTGGTGCTGTCGAGACGGCCCCCAAGACCGGTCTCGATGACGGCCACGTCGACCTTCTCGTCGGCAAAGCACCTGAATGCCATCGTCGATGTCAGCTCGAAGAAGCTCGGCGACAGCCCCTCGGGCCTGTCGGCCATCCACCGCCCCACGAAGTCAACCACCCGCGCGGGGTCTATCTTGGCCCCGTCCACGCGGATGCGCTCGCGGAAGTCGAATATGTGGGGCGACGTATAGAGCCCCGTCCTGTATCCCGCCGAGCGCAATATGGCCGCGAGCGTGTGGGCCGTCGAGCCCTTGCCGTTGGTGCCCGCGATGTGTATGCACGGATACTCGCGGTGCGGGTGGCCGAACATGGCATCGAGCGCCTCCGAGTTGCCCAGACCGGGCTTGTATGCTCCCGGACCTATCTTCTGATAGACCGGCAGCGACGAATAGAGATAGTCTATGGCTTGCTGATATGTCATTGCGTCAGATATATATGAGGTATCCCGCCAGACCGGCCAGACACATTATGAGTATGGGGTGCCACTTGACCCAGTAGACCAGCACGAACGCCCCGGCGCAGAGCCCGATGCTCCACAGAATCTGTGCCGTCTCCTCGCCGAAGTTGGCCGCGTTCATCAGCAGCAGCGCGGCCGAGGCTATGAGCCCCACCACCACCGGGCGCAAGCCCGCGAAGATGCCCTTGACGACGGCACTGTCCTTGTGGCGGCTGATGAGGTGGCTGGTATATGACACCAGCAGGAACGACGGCAGCACCACCACCAGCGTGCAGATTATCGACCCGAGTATGCCGAACAGCGGCCCCGACAGCGCGGGCGACGACACACCCGGCGCCACATATCCTATATACGTGGCCGAGTTGATGCCGATGGGGCCAGGAGTCATCTGTGATATGGCCACGATGTCGGTGAACATCTGTTCGGTCACCCATCCGGGACCGACAATCTCGCGCTCGATCAGCGCGAGCATGGCGTAACCGCCGCCAAATCCGAAAAGACCTATCTTGAGGTAGGCCCAAATTAGACGCAGATATATCATGGCTCAATCTCTTTGTTGTCCTCAGACTTGATTTCCTTGGCGGTACGCTGCAGCGACTTGGCTTGGCGCGTAAACCACCAGCATCCCACGACGCCGCCGATGACTATGTACAGGATGGGGTTTGACACCACCGGAATCCTCGACCATATCAGCAGGGCCACCGCTATGGGTATCCAGACAGTCTTCCACCCTATCTTGGCCGAGCGTGCCGACGTGATGACCGGCGCTATTATCAGGGCGACCACCGCCGGACGTATCCCCTTGAATATGGCCGAGAGCGTCTCGTTGTTCTTGATCAGGTCGGGGGTCAGGAAGATGGCTATGCCCAATATGATGAGGAACGAAGGCAATATCGTGCCCAGCGCGGCCACCACGGCGCCGCGCATTCCGCGCAGCTTGTCGCCCACGGCCACCGAGAGATTCACGGCAAACACGCCCGGCAGCGACTGCGCCACGGCCAGCAGGTCGAGGAACTCGTCGCGCTCTATCCACTTCTTGTGGTCAACGATCTCCTTCTCGATGATCGAGATCATGGCCCATCCGCCCCCGAAGGTGAACAGGCCCACCTTGAAGAACGACAGGAATAACTGAATGTAGATGTTGTTCATATCTGATGAAATATGTACGGCATGAAAAACAAAAATCGCCTAATCATTGGCCGATTAGACGATTTGTTTGAGTTGCCTTGGAAGGCGGCTGTTGACTCCGCTTCCAAAGTTCTATAAATTAAGAGGTTATATCAGAGCGTCTATATCGGCTATGCACGATATTATGCACAGATGTGTGCGCTCAAAACCACAATGTCAAGGTTGGATTCAGTTTGTGTAGGCAAAGTTAATACAAAATGTTTGAAAAGTAGCGTGAATTTGTGGCGCGAAATAGTTAAATAGTGTTAACAAATATGTCGTCGAATCAAATATAGTCCACAGCACAGAACTGCACATGTACTGCACAGATACAAAAACTCCCCTCTCGGAAACCGGGAAGGGAGCCAACATTTATTGAGCATGAATCACTTTTTCGGAATTGCATTGTAGATACGTTCTACGAGTCCCCAGAATTCATCTGGACAAGGGTGTTCAGCTATAGCTTCACAGCCCTTCTGGATATATGCGAGTTCATCAGGAGTAAACTCGACGGTGAGAGGTTGGGCAATATCTTTTTCGATGTTCCAGACGATTCCCTTACCGTCCTCATTCTCCTTGATTTCATATTTCTCCTGATCCGCTGCGGTCAGGCCCACTTTCTTCAGAATGCCACGCTTCATAGCATACTCCATGAAAGTATTCTGCTGGGGAAGAAGCTGTGGGAAATAAAGTCGATCTTTAACGTGTAGTTCCATAATTGTTATTGATTGCTGTTTATTAATAATAGTGAAGCCCAAACTGGGGTGTTTGAGCTTCGTTGTATATTTTTTACCATGTCAGAATATTGTAGCTGATACCAATCCCAATGTACGGACTTATTTTCTTATCAGTTCCACAATATCCAGCCCCAACATGGAGTCCAAGACCCCATCTTTTAGGAGGTTCACGAATACGTTGGGTGATTGTAACTGTGTTCCTAAATATATTGATACTATCTAAATTCACATTGAAACCACTGACCCAAGCGTGATAAGTGCTATCCTGATATTCTTTCTGTTGGATGGGCACTTCGACATATACGCTATCCACTTTGATGCTGTCAGTTCCTTTTGTGTAGATTGTATCGGTAATCGGCAATTTGACCGGAATGTATCGTAGAACTACGCTATCTACTGGAATTGGCTGACGATATGTAATAGTGTCAATGACTGTATCTGTGAAAACCGTTGTATCATTAACTGGAGGCGATGATCTGGAACCTCCGAGCCTACCACCTGCAAACCCAATAATGAGTGCGAGGATGATTGCTATGATAATTGGAAGTTTTTTCATAGAAGATGTTTGTATTCTGGAATGGCATCGAAACACGGACATCCTTTGATGTATTCGTATGGTTCGATAACACCATTGCCGTTTAAGTCTGGAGATGTGTCACGATGCCCCATGATTACTTTGACGTGAGGGTAACGCGCTACCAGTTGTTTCAGCAGCTTGATAAGGCTTGCTTTCTGTTGTGGTGTTCGAGTGTCCTTAATCATACGCCCATTTGTGTCACGAGCGTCCAAGCCACCCACATAACAGATACCGATAGAATTAGCATTATGACCTGAAGTGTGGCATCCAATTTTGCTTTCTGGTCTGCAAGCCTCAATAGTGCCGTCAAGATGAATCACATAATGATACCCGATATAACGAGTCTGTCCTTTTGCGTCAGTATATGTGGAAAATCTACGAGCTTTGTGAGCAGCGTTGATTTTTTCAGAAGAATATGGAACGCCTTCTTTTGTAGCCGAACAGTGAATGATGATTTCAGTTATTAGGCGTGGAGATGTTGGAAACCCCATGCTCTCCCATGTATGACCGCCAACAATGCCATCAGGAGTCAAACCATGATTTTTCTGATAAGCTCTAACTGCTTTATCAGTGTTAGGTCCAAAGACACCATCAACCGGTACGCCAACTTTGGCTTGAACGATTTCTACATCCTTGCCACGGCTTCCAAGTTTAACGGTCATCATTGTACAAATGAATTACTGGGAATATACCATTCTTGTTCACCCTGATATGGCTCTCCAATAAGAGATACCCATGCGCCCCTGACAGTTCCGTCATTTCGGTAGCATAATTCAACTATATTTCCTTCACGACCAATTAGGTCTTCAAGTCTTGTCTCCGTTAGTGTGACTGAAGGAATAATCGTCACTTTATCGTTGATGTTCATGATTAATATCCTGTGGGCGGTTTGCGATTAGGACAGTTTACCACTTCACATTTCAACATACGCAAACGTGTTATCTCAACCTCCAGCGCGGTGTTGTGTTTGGTAATTTCAGCCTTCTCATCTCGATGCTTGGTAACTTGAACGTATAGTTCATCAATCTTGTCATTAAGGCGGCAGCGTTCTGTTTCCCATTCCTTCTTTTCTTCAGCAGCCATTTTGCGCTCTTCATCATAGAGTTTCTTCCACTCTTCAGATTGCTTGGCTTCGTTTTCGATAATTTTTGACTTGCGAACTTGAGGAAAAAACAAAAGCATACCGCCAGCACCAGTTATTAAACTGACGGCAGCGGTTACAATAATCTCAATCATTCTTTAGATTTGGATTCGGTTTCTGTCTTAGATTCAGGCACAATGACGTTGAAAGTGATACCACCTTCGCCACCGCCTTCAAAATTCACATTTGTAGTCTGAGCTTCCTTGACAGCATACATATCCATTAATGCCTTTGCCGCACTTACAGCCACACTTCTCAGTGGAGCTGGAGAGAGCAAAGTACCTCGTCTGTCTCTGAATTGAGCCGTAGAAGTCTCGTCAATGATTTTCATAAGGTTCTGAGTGAGATAGCGTTTCATATCGCCAGCTTCGTCAGCGCTCATTTCTTCAAGCTCTTTGATATATGCCTGAATGTCCTCTCGCGCCAACAATTTCTTAGCCCAATGGCGAATACGTGGACCATCTTCCTTATATACCTCTGAATAACATTTGACTGCATTACCGGCATAAGGTGCCGTGCCGTTGACGAACAGCTCACAAAATAGCACCTCTTGTTCAGTTAATTGCTTGTTATCCATTGAAATTCCTAATTGAAACCCTCGATGTATAACCGAGGGTTTGTTTATTAGGAATAGTCAGCTATTAGGGCTTTTGTTTGTATTCAAGAAGTTTCTCTAAAATGAGATCTTTGAACATTGTGCCTATGCCATCAGCGGCTGCGGTAACGTCTTCATAGCTTCTTAGATACTCCATGTTGAAATTGAATTGAAGGTCAAAGCCAGTGATTTCAATAAGGGTGATGTCCTGATTGTTGGCGCTGACCACTTTGTACACATCTCGGTCAGAGATTGCACGGAACTTGACAACCGGCTCATCCACCGGTGTCAAGTTGTCTTGGGGTTGTACTTCTTCTGTATTCATATCTTGAAATGTTTGCGTGACTTTTCAGCTTTATTCATCTGGATTGCGCTACCTTCGCCAAGAGTACCGCCTACACTACGCATACGCTGGGCGATTACAGCTGCAACATTAGTAGTTGCTGTAACGTCCGCATCTGCATCGTGAGCATCGTCAAGTTCAATGCCAAGAAGCTCGCACATAATTTCGAGCTTGTAAGAATTGACGTTAGGTATATGGCATAGAGCCAACTGACCGAGGTGGATGGTGTCAATCATTTGGGGGTGCCAGTTGCCGTAGAAATCTACCCATCCACGCACCAGCTTGATAAGTTCTTTGAGCAAGCCGGTGTATTCAAACATTTGAGTCAAGAAGCCTTCATCGAAAGTGATGTTCTGTCCTATGACAATAGGCTTCATGTTTTTAGGTGTTTTGGGAGCTGTCACATTTGTAATCAGATCGAGAACACCCTGTGCTACTTCCATGATGTCTATGCCCTGACTGTACAGCATATCCATTGTGATTGCTGTATATTCCAACGCTTTGTCGGAATAAATCATAGAAGTTGGCTGTTCTACATCATATTTGCTTTTCAGAGTCTTTCTCTTAGGGGCTGACGATTTCAACTCCTTCTGATTGTATGGGTACACATATTTGATGTATGACCCAAGTTTCTCGAAAGTGTCAAGACGAATCGCATGAATAGCGATTTGGGTTATGCCGATTTGAGCGACTGAAGCGTCTTTGTTAGGCACATCTCCAGTTTCAAAGTCGAGAACGAGCCCGACAATGTAGGGGGTGGTTTCTTTAGGTGCTGCCATAATTAGTGTATGAATTTTGCAATCGTTGTGAGTGCGGTTGTTAAAAATGAATCTAAATCTTTATCGTTGTAGAGCACGATGTCGTATAGGTCGATGTCGAGGGTCAAGCGTTCCAAATCCCGCTGCTTACGATTTTCATCAATTTCATGGAGATTCGGACGTTTAATATAGACTGAGATAATCTTGTATTTATCGCCCCATTTCTCTTTCAGCTCAATTAAACCCTTTTCATCTATCACATAAGTGGTAATAGGAGCTGTGATTTGTGCTGGGTCGGTCCAGTAATGGTTTCCACCAAAAAAGGTGTATGCCAGCGGTTTTTCAGGAATGGGATGGTCATGTCCTACAAACCAATGGTCTCGTCCATTGATTTCGCCTTCTCGCATCGGACGTGTGGTGTATGAACAGACAGCTGGAATGCCATCGTGTTCTTGAAGGTAGAGCGAGAGAGTAGTTTTCCCACTCCCCGACGCTCCAACAAGTGCTATAATGATTGGTTTCATATTACTTCCATCTTTGAACTTCGTGAGAACCAGATATTGTTCTTTCCAGTGAAGTCGCTGTACTTTACGACACCTGAGAACACAATCAATTTGTTTTTGGCATTCATCAGCATTCCTCGGAATTTGGCATACTCTTCGGGCCAAACAATACATTCACATAAGTCATTGTTCTGCTGAAGGAGGAGCTTGCAGTACGGTTCTGTTTTGCCAGTTCGTTTACTGTTGAGCTTCTTCTCTTCATATTCAGCGACTGTAGCTGAAATGGCAACTCTGCGTCCGTCATTCTCATCATCGAAGACTTCTTTGAGGCTGAGATATGCGCATCGACCTTTGATTTCAGGCTTTACATTAGAGTTGTCGTAGATTCTACGATAATCAATAGCGCCAATACCTGACACTTTGATTTGTTGCTGACTCCAGAAGTAATGCTTACCGATTAAGTCTGCTGGAAAGTCTTTTTCATCTATACTGAAGCCAAGCTGTTCTGCTGCTTTTTCAAGAATAGCGTATCTCTCCACTACGGAGTAAGCATGTTCCACTTTATCGAAGCAACCAGCAAGTATCAGATTACGGACGTGTCTTGCGTTAACAGGACATCTCTGAGCCTCATCTTCGTTGTCCGGATCATCCCAATACTGATATTTCTTCAGCTTATATTTGAAAATGCGGTCAATAAAATTATGAATGCTGGTGAACTCTCCGTTCTTGTTTCTCTCATTGATAATCCAGTCAACAGCTTTAACGCCCAACATTTTGATACTTGTGAGCGACCAGAATATTTCATCTGTCTGGAAGTCTGTATAGAACGACGCTTGACTGTGATTAATGTCTGGGGCTACAACCTTTGCATTGCTACATGATTCCATTTCACTCATCAAAGGAATTAGCTCATCATCGTCAGCCCACTGCAATGCCACTGTATAGAATGCTGTAGGATATTTTGCTTTGAGATATGCGCCAACGTAAGATGTCACTGCGTATGCCGTTGCGTGAGATTTATTGAACAGATATGAACCGCAAGCCTCAATTTGCTGCCAGATAGCCTGAGCGTCTTCAAGCGGACACCCATTCCTTTTGGCTCCATCCATAAATTTTTCTTTCATGGCTTGAATCTTGTCCATCTTTTTTTTAGAAATGAATTTAACCAGTTTCACACCGTCACCAAGACTGAAACCACCTACCTCACGAGCAATGAACACAACTTGCTCCTGATATGTAATCAACCCATAGGTATCTTTCAGGGCATTGTAAGTTCCCCAAAGATACACTGGAGCTCTATCGCCACGTTTACAGTCTACATAGTCTGTTGTAGAACCGTTTTCCAAGGTAGCTGGACGAAACAAGGCGTTGGCTGCAATGATGTCGTTGATACAACTGGGCTGCATCTCTTTGATGAACTTAGTCATACCACGAGAGGATAGCTGAAAGACATTCTGTGTGTAACCGGCACTTAGAAGTTCGTAAACTCTTGGCTCATCACAAGCACTGGTAGCCAGCATATCCAAAGATAGATTTGTACCATACTGCTCATTGCAAAGGTTCATTGTTTGCTGGAGTTTGGAGAGCTCTTTAGTAGCGAGACAGTCATTTTTGAGCAGTCCACACTCATCGAGCTGATAGCCGTCGAACTCAGACACCAACATACCATCAATCTTTTTGATTGGAGTATAGTCAAAGCATTCCATATCTTCACCGTCCATTTTATCTGGCGTTACGAGCAAAGCTGAAGCATGTATAGAACTGGAGCGAGGCTGGAACATCAGTGTGCGAATATCCTCAAATAACTGGGGATAGTCATGGATGAATTTGGCAATCTTTTTGTTTTGAGCTGCCAGCTTGAAGATTCCGGTGTAGTCGCATTTATCATCGTCGAAAATGGCTGTCAGATAATTCACCAGTGAAGCCGGAATTTTCATTGTACGAGCTACGTCTTTGATAACTGCCTTAACTTTGAGTGTAGTCAATGTTCCGGCTGAAAACACACGTTGTTTGCCATTGAGATTATAGCGTCTTTCTATATATTCTTTTACTTCCTGTCTGCGATCACTTTGGAAGTCGTTATCCACATCAGGAAGTGAACCACCGGGCCCCTGAAGGTAGCCACTGTCCACAAAGCAGTCAATGACTGTCTTAGGGATCTCGGTAGTATGCTGTTTCACTTTGATAACTTTCATTTTGCCATCAATTTTTGTGTTTCTTTGCTGAAGTAGTAATTGGTCTGCTTGTAGGCGTTTTCAAAAGCCATCAGGTCTTTGTCTGGTAGAATGTGACGTTTGCTGATAAAGGAATCTGATATAACGCCTTCCATTGACGTGCAACGGCTGAGAGCGACATAAATCTGGCCCGGACAGAATACACCTTTTGTGTGTATCACAATATTGTCAAACGTCAGTCCTTGACTCTTGTGAATGGTGATAGCCCATGCTAAAGACAGAGGGAACTGAGTGCATGTGCCCTTAACCTTTTTCACAACCTTGCCTTCTTCCAGAGCGTATTCACAAGCCTCCCATGTGAATTTCTCAATTATAGCCTCACAGCCGTTATCCAGAATCACTTTAATCTTGTCATCAGTGATTTCTGCAATCTGTCCAAGAGAGCCGTTATAATAGCCCTGTGTGCGATTATTCACCAGTGTCATAACTCGTGCTCCAACACGAAGATGAAGCTCTTGATCACAGGGTGCATGACCGATGTTGAAATCCTTCTCAATTTTCGCAGTAAAGGTGTGCGTAGCTTCTCCAAGAAGAGATTTGTTTATACGCTCTACATCTCTGCGATGAGTGCAAATATGAATAGCGTTGGTGTTGTACTGTTCGCTCATATATTTGCTCCGGAGAGAACCAAGGTCTTCAATATCATCTTCAGTGACCTTATAGGACCGAATATTGTTCAGAATCTCAATGAAACGAGGGTCTGACTGACGGAAGATATGGTTCAGCTCCACAACATTGAAGCCCACATTTTTGAAGGCAAGGGCATTGAAGAAGTAAAAGCCGTCATAGAATGCTTCCAGAATTTTTGCTTCTTCGCTTTTGACTACTGGCGGCAACTGATACAAGTCTCCAAACATGATAATCTGAAGACCGCCAAAGGGCTGTTCAGAGCCTCGAACTTGACGCAATCGTCTATCAACGAAATCAAGCACATCAGGACGCACCATACTAACTTCATCTATAATGAGAGCGTCTATCTCATTCAGAAGCATAAATTTATCTCTGGGCAGCATTCCCTTTATGGGGGCGTTAGGGGCAAGCACTCCAAGAGGAATGCGCAGAAGGCTATGAAGCGTCACGCCCCCAGCGTTAATAGCTGCTATGCCTGTCGAAGCCGAAATGACAAACCGTTTGTTGATAGTGCGGACAATGTGTCGCAGAAATGTGGTTTTGCCAGTTCCAGCTTTTCCTGTGATGAAGATGTGCTGATCGGTTGTTTCAATCAACTCAATCGCTCTCTTCATGTCATCGGTGATAGTGATTTGGCTCATTGTTTATATTTCGTTGATAGTGAATAATGCGTCTTTGTTGTCGAAGAGAATATCATCGTCTTCCTGAAGTTCATCAGCATACACGATAATCGGCTCCTCTTCTCCGTCTCGTTTGACAATCAGTTGTGCGTCAACATCAATCAAGAGTTTATGATTGCCTTCCAACTCAACTTCAATGTATTTGGTTGATTCGATGTCCTCCCCTATGATTGTGGTTTGAGCTGGATAGAGACCGGCTCGTTCTAGGAGAAGGAAACGCTCGAAAATTAGGTCATACTTGATAGGGTCAATCAATGTGATACCCAGTAAGTAAAGAAGCAGAGAACCAGCAGCAGAACCTCGACCGCAGCCTACCAAGATGCCATTGCGCCTACAGAAATTCACTGTATCATATTGGACAAGTAGGTAATCGACATTGTTGGTGGATTCGATGATGTATTTTTCATACTCCATCTGTTTGCGATATTCGTCCTGTTTCTCGGCTGGAACCAATCGTTGCAGGCCTTCTTCAAGCAACTGATTAAACATATTGTGAGTGGTGCCGTATTTGGCTTTCTCCTCATCAGTCATGTCATATTCAGGCATGTAGTTCCGGGTATTGTCAAATCTGGCTACAGCTCCGTTAGCAACTTTGACAGTATTCTCGCAACATTGAGCAAACAATGCTGGAATATCATATCGGTTAGCGTCAAACAGCTGCTCGAACAATGCGTAGTGCTCATCAACATCCTTGAAATACTGGTCATCAGATTGTTCGTGAGCAGCACCTTCAGCTACTTTGTTCAGGATGATTTTGTTTTTTGCGTTATCCTTATCCAGATAGTAGCAATCAGACAATAGGATAGGCTCAATTATGCTGACGATTTCAACATTATGGAAGTATGCTTTAGTGCTTTCCAAAACACGAATGTCAATACGTTCAGCTTTATATTCTGAAAGGTCAACTTGGAAATAAACCTTATCAAATGCTTTGAGAATATCTTCCACCCACTCATGGATATTAGCCTCAATCCATTCAGTTGAATATTTGTCGAACACAAACACGTTGCCTTCTGCATGGTCCAAAAGCTCCTGAATGTAGATAGTTTTGTCTTCACTGTCCACCATAACGGCTTTCTGGATTCTCAAAAGATTGCGCAAGCCTTTCTGAGACTGCACAAAGACTTTCCCACCAAATTTTGTCACACCGTCTGTGATTTCCAGCGAATATCCGAATATCGGATTGATGTCAGCAGCTTCACAATCACGCTGAAAGGCATAAAGGGAAGCCATTGTGTTTTTATCGCATACGCCCAGAGCTTTGTGACCAAGATATTTCGCTTTCTTGACCCACTCTTTAGGCATGAAACTACCATTGAGTAGTTCGTATGGTGTATGTACTCCAAGGTTTACGAACTCAACATTATGCACCGGCTCCTGACGGACACCAACATATTTGAGAATGTTAAGCGCAAAGTCTTTTCGCAAATCAGTGTAGTACCAGTTATTGCCAAATTTGAAGACAATGAAGTTGATACCTTCATTCATCAGCACTTGAGGCTCTTCAACACTGTTAAATATCAGCTCTCCATCAGGATTGAGTCTAAAGATAGAGTTAATCTTTTCAGTGTCCTCAAAGAATAATTGCCCCATGCCGGGTATCTCAATAACCTCTTCGTCTATGATGTTGTGCTGAATTTTATTCCTATCCAGCCATTCAATAAGCTCATTCATATCTGAACAGTTTTTAGTTTATACTCTCGTGGCGTCATCAGTCCGATTGAGAATGTGTCGTAAATCTCCCAGAAATCCATTTCATCCCAATCCTTGCCGTCTCCTTGTAGGTTAGCGATGAAACAGTCATCAAAGTAGTCCTTGACGTTCTCTGCGGCTTTCAGAATTGCTTCTCGTGCATCAGTATCGTAGCCAATCACGATAGTTCGTACACCTTTCGACTGAAGTTTGTAGATTTGTGTCTGAGAGATTTTCTTTCCGAAAGTCGCAACAGGCACAATCCGGTGATTGTCATATAGGTCAAGTTTGCGGGTGAGGGCTATCACGTCAAATATGCCTTCGCACAGTATGACAGTATCAGTTTCATCCTCCACAACTGCATCATAGTTGTAAAGTAGCTTGATGAAATCGTTTTCCTGACTGTTATTGTATCTGCGCTTCTCATATTTGCCAGCCCATCGAGCTTTATCGTTATAAGCGTCAAGCTCGTCCTTAGACCAAGTGTGGCGAGAAACATAGCCAACAATATCTCCTTCATCTATAATCGGGAACACTACATACTCATCGAATTTGAAATTCAATCCACGAGTAGTGCCAACTGGGAAATATTCGTAATCATCAGCTTCAAATCCACGCTCTCGGAGATATGCGTTACGATAACAGCGCTTCCACCCTTCCGGCATGTCAATCACTGTGAGCTCATCATCAATCTCCTCTTCTTCCAACTGAAAGAATGTCGGTATCTCCAGAGGCTCGAAAGAAGCTCGTTCCTCAATCTTCAAATCGCTACGACCAATCAGATCTAAAAGCTGGTCAAGAGTTTTGGTTGTGGCTCCGCACTTGAAGCAATGAGACATGAACGTCCGTTTCTTTTCGGTGTCAGGACCGATATAGATGCCGAACTTTGAACCGCCTTTGCCGCACACTGGACAAACTGGCACCAGAAGATTTTTTCTGCTACCGTCCAGATGTGCGTGAAGCTCCTGAGTGAGTTCTCGGATAATATATTCTCGTTCTTCTCGATTCAGGTACATGGCTTAGGCGACTAATTTGTTGATATTCATTGTCCGTTGACGGTCATAGAAGGTCTCATGCTCGTAATCCGTAGCAATCTTGAACGGCTCTCCCTTCTTGAAGAATCGGCTCTTTGCGATATGTATGCGCATTGTGTTTTCCTTTTCCTCACGAGATGATTGGTTGAGCGTGATAAGATGAGTGAGAGGACGGCACAAGCCTTTTGCTTCTGAAGTATTGTAAGCCGTCAGAACATTCTTCTCATCATTCAGCCACTCCTGATTTTCAATAGTGGACTGATAGGTTACGACCATCCATACATTTTCGTCAGATGCCAAGTCTTTAAGGTCATTGGCAACTTTGATACGCTTCAGACGTTCACCCTTTTCAGTGTAATGCTGTCCAGATGAATCTGTTAGTAGGTCCATAGAGTCAATAATCACTACATCTGGCTGACAGTTGTAGCGTTTCTTGTAATCTTGGATAGCATTGTAAATGTCAATAGTTGAAACCTGAGCGTTGAATTTGGGGTATGACTTAACATGCAAGCGACCGGAAATACTTTTGAGCATTTCCTCCATCTCTGCAATCTCGCTATCCCTCAATGTACCGGTCTCATAACGGAATGAATTGCAAGACACTAATGATGCTGCATAAGCGTCAACCACTTCAGCTTCACTGCCTTCGAGCTGGATATGGAGAACATTCAAGCCATCAATTTGGCAAGCATTTTTCCCAATCCATCTGGCAATATGACTCTTACCAACACCAGAAGGAGCCAGAAAACAAGACAACTGACCGCGAAGATTGCGACCATTGTTGCGAGAATCCAGTTCGTCTATATAGAATCTGGTGATAGGTGTGCGCTTAGAAGCACTATTGTGTTTCTGTCGATTAGCTTTGAATCTGGTTGAGAATGAGCCAACAACATCTACGAACTCTGAGGAAATGAGGCTGAAATCATTCGCCCATTCCTGATAAGCTCGTAATCTTCTGTCAGCTTCTTCATAGCCAGCTTTGTTGTAAAGCTCACCAACTTCCTTATATGCTTGTTGAAATTTTACTTGCTTGATGTAGGTTTCAAGCTGAGTGAGAGCATCTTCTACTTCGATTAGGTATGCTGAAGAATCTATCTTGTCAAGCAATTCTACAGCTGCACGGTGCTTTGCGATGGATTGCTTCAGAACACTAAACGAGGGTATGCGTTTAGTCTTCTTATAGTAATCCCTCATTGCCTTATGAAGAGTCTGAAACTCTCTATCAGGCAACAGCTTTGGTTCAAGGTGCTCTACTACAAGTGCCAGAATATAGTCGTTATTCAGGCAAGTGTAGTAGAGGTCTTCCAAGAACTCTTCAGTTAATAAATTATTGTCTCTCTGAGCTGCCATTTTCGATGCGTAATCTGAATATTTCCGGATATTTACGCTCTGTTTCTTTCTGGCATTCAGCAACAAAAGAGCAGTTCTGGCAAGCCTCAGACAAAGGACTCCAACCCAGTGTTGATGTCTGACAGATGTAATATCCGATTCTTTGGTTTAGTTGTCTTTTTTTGGTTAACTCCTCAGACTGCACATAAATGAACTTTGCCTGCGGATGTTCCTTGCGATCTTTTATCAAATTGACAAGAGCATCACGACTCAAACCAACTGTTTCCAGCCATTGATTCTGATAGAACTTGTGTCCACGTTTCTGCTCCTTCAATCTCAGAATAGACTGCGGCCCGAAAACTTGTTGTAGGGGCAGCGGAGTTCTGTTCCTGAAGTTGTAAGCGGCACAGACACAAAAGTCAACTAACCGTTCACAGGTTACAGCACCGAATTCTTTCTCGAACCGGTTCAAAAATGTTCTCAGAAGTTTGGTGGTTGCCCCACCTTTTGAAAACTTAAAGGTGGGGTCCACTAACTTTTTTATGATTTCCGTGAATACGGTAGATGTTTGCTTAATCAGTTTTTCGTTTGCCATCGCGTGTGATTTTTTCCCTCATGTACTGACGAGCAAGGAACAATCTACTTTTTACGGTATCAATATTACGAGATGTTAGATTCCCTTTTTCAAATTCGATGTCGGCAATCTCTTGTAAGGAATAGCCTGCCATTTGTAGCAACAATGCCTCCTTGTACATTGGCTTCATAGAGTCAAGTGCGGCAAGAATATCATCGTTATACAACTCCCGATAATTCTCCAGACACATGCAGTTGGCGCTTGGTGCGTCATCATCCAACAAATCATCGCAGATGATGTGGATGTCATGGTCTCGGTCTCGGTTATCATCCTTGGCTCGTTTCCGATTGATTTCAAACACTTGTCGTTTTGTGACAATGTGAATCCAAGTTTTGATTTCCCGGCAGGGGTCATATGTCTCTATTCCTCTGAAAAGAGTTGTTAGAACTATCGAATAGTTCTCTTCGACATCTTCTGAACTGTCGCTGTACTTGATGCACAGCTTGTAGATCATATTGAAGTATGGGCGAATATACTTATCAAATAACGCATTTCTGCGAGTAGCAACCTCTGGAGTTAGTTCGTGGTCGATTCGGTCGGCTGCTTCTTGTATCGCTTCTCCCATGAGATAGACACCTCTTTGTTGAACAATAGAGATGCTTCCTCAGTCAATTTGTGGATTTTGCAATACCGTTTCCAGCGTTGCTCTCGGTTAATGAACTCGTTTCTTACTTCATCATCGCTCGGCTTGGGGTCCTTCTCCAAGAATTCATAAAAACCCATGAGAAGTGAGCTAAACGCATTGAAGTGTTGTGTTGTGGCGCGTTCTTGCGCTCTTTTGATACGTCTCGTGATACTCATAGTCGTATTAGTTTATATTGTTCTTTCTTATATAGTACATGAAGATGTGAGTAGCGTCTGCTTCGTTGTCATCGCAGGGCTCTATGCCCCATCGTCTTTTGCAATAATCTATCATCATCTTCTTATCAGCTCTGCCATTTCCGGTAGCCCATTTTTTTACTGTTGTTGGGTTAATGAAGATTGGCTCCGGAAGGTCTAAAGTGTCGCAGACTTCTAAGAGAATGCCTCTGAACTCTGCTAACTTCACTGAAGATTTGAAACCTCCTGCTGAGGTTCCGGCTGAAACGTCTTCAGCTACTATTTGGTGAATTCCATGTTCGATTATATAGCTTACCAGCATTTCACGAAATGCTTTATGCTGTTTGTTGCCGTTTCGCCTCATGGACTCGGTAAAATCCCAAGTGCCGCTGCTATGAACTGAATGATAGCCGGTGTGTGTGGCTATATCAAGTCCGAGCACTTGATCTTTGGTCAATTTGGTGGTTCTTTCATACTTCGATTCCATTAATTGTTGAAATACCATTTTGCTTAGTGACAGTTAGTCGATATGGGTAAGCCTCAGCTATCTGACCATGACTTACTACCATAGAAGTAATCTGAAGGGCGTTCAAGGCATCGAACATGTTAGCCAGACCAGATTCATCTGTTGCATCCAGAATCTCATCCAGAATGAGAAGGTCGAGCCCCTTATCGTCATTACAGTTTACATTAGTCAACTTATGTAGTGCGAGGATGCTGGCGAGATTAACTCGACATTGTTCCCCGGCAGAGAACTTCGCAAATGAGCCGCAATCCATTCCATCTCGTAGCAACGAAATAGAAATCTTGTCACGGACTTTGCCACTTTTAAGAATAGTGTAACCAGAGAAAGCGATACGAATATCACTGCCAATAGTTTCAAGGAATTCGTTGGTAAGCTGACCGAGAGCTTCAATTTTTGAGTTTGCCAAATGTGTCTTGAAGTCCACAAATCTGGCTTCTTGCTTCACCAATTCTGCCAGTTCTGCGTTAATGGACTCCAGATTAGCTCTGTTCTGCTGAAGCTCCTGTTCATATTCAGATTTACGCTTTTCCAGTTTCTCGATTTCGTCAGATGTCGAAACTTCCTGAAGGTTCTTGATAGCTTCCTCGTAACTGCTGATGTTGCCTTTTGCCGTAGAAATTGATACGTTAGCTTTCTCAATCGCACTTTCAGCTTGATGAATCGCTGAGTCAATCATGTCAAAGGCATCATCAAAGAGGTCTTTACGCAACGAGGCTATCTGTCCTTGAATGCGAATGACTTGGTTACGCTCACTGGACAGTCCGGTCTGAATGGTGTCAAGAGTCTTGCGCAGATTATTGGTGACGATATTAGCATTACGAATTTTCGTTGCCAATTCATCAATCTGGCTATCTATCTCAGTCAACTTTTTACGGTTGGCTTTGATAATCTCATGGGCATCATCTATTTTATCGCCATTGCTGTCTTCAGTTTTGCGATTCTTGTTCAGCTTCTTATTGAATTTATCAAGCTGTTCATTCAGCTGTTCAATCGAGAATTCTGATTCAAGAATAAACTTATGGTGACAAGCTGGGCATTCAATGGTGCCAGCCAGAAGACCTCTCAAACGTGCAATCTCTTTATGCAACTCCGCTGAATTGTCAATAATCTTTCGATTCTGAGCAGTCAAATCAGCTATAGTATGGTTCGCTTCATCAATTTCGGCTTGCAACTTCTTGGACATTGGAGAATTGCTTGCTTGGATTTTATCGTGTTGAGCCAGAAGCTCTTCGTGATTTTTGCAAGCACGAGCGATTTCTTTTTCGTAAGATGAAATATGGGCTAAGGAAGATTTTACACGTTCCTCATATTCAGCCAGTTTTTCATTCAACTCTTTGGAATAGGCTCGGTAATCCTTCATAGCTGCACCATTTGACAACGAATGCTGCTGTATCAATGCAAGAATCTGTTTGAAGCAATCATCAATGCTTTCAGGGCTATTCTCCAGAGTTTCTAACTGCTTGTCAATGTCATCCAGCAAATCCAGTCGAGCGTTACTGTCATCAATAGTCTGATTGGCTTCACGGATTTGACCACGCAGTCGAGCTATAGCTTCTGTGTGTGCCTGTATCAGCTCATCTTTTCGACGAGCCTGTTCAGTTACTTCCGCATTGGTGCTGTCAATTTGTTCGGTGATAGTAGCGACACGTCCTTCACTGTGTGCGACACGTTTTTCTGCGTCCAACACAAACTCACGCACACGCTCCATATCACCTTTCAGATGCTCAATAGACTCATCCACCAGATTACCATTGCTGAAGCGGTTGATCAGCTCTTTCTTGACCCGATCTGACGCATTCAGGAAAGAAGAATATTTATGCTTCGACAAAATATAGCTGGAGAATATATCGTCCTTAGAGACTCCAATAGTGTTGAGGATATGTTTGTTGTATTCCAAAATTGAAGACAACACTACCTCTTCATCATTGAGAGTTAGAACTATCGTCTGAGGGTTGCTACGACTGAATGTGCGCTCGATAACGAACTTGTCATTGGTTGCTGAATTTGTCAGAGTGCAGACAATCTTAGCTTCCTCACAAGCGTCATTGATGATTTCTTCAGCATTCACCTTACGCAATGATTCACCGGTGAGAGCAATGGCAAATGCCTCAATCAAAGCAGATTTGCCAGAGCCATTAGAACCCTGAGAGTCATTGTCAAGATTATTGCCGAAGATTAGAGTAGTATGACCCTGCAAAGGGCTGTACTCCAGCTCTCTGAAAGCGCAGATATTTTGTGCTGATATGTTTGTTAGTTGCCACATATTCCTTCAATTTTATCGAGGTATTGCAACCCCATTTCTACGTTGTCAATATCCTTTTGAATGCAGAAACGAGTGTACTCATCTTTAAGACCTTCCTTATTGAATTTGGCGTTAAGGTCTTGAACCTTTGCATGGCTCATAGATACTTCAGTTTCAACTTCAATTTTGGTGGCTCCAAGCTCCAACAATGTGTTTTTGTCAATGCTGGCAGCTTGGTCAGATGTGCATGAAATCTTGAGTCGAACTTTTGTGCGTCCGTCACAAGACTGTTGCAGCAATTCTTTAGCATCTTCCAGATTATCAGCAGTAAGCTCTATGGTTTTGAATTGAACATTGACGGTATTCTGAATGAACTCGGTAGAGCCATCAGAATTGAGAATAGTATATCCCTTCTTCTCGTCCTCACCGAAGTTATGCTGGCGAGAAGAACCGATGTATTCAATCAGACCATTTGCTATGATAGTACGATTATGATAGTGACCTACCAGAACTTTGTCAAACGCCTTGAAAATATTAGTCGGCAATTCCTTGTCGGAAACTGTCGATAAAGCTCCATTGATACCCTCATGGCAGTACAGGATGTTAGTTTTGTCTGCTGGAAGTTTGGCGATTACTTGTTCAAGTTTGTCAGTGAACGACCCATTCTCAGGGAAATAACTGATAAGCCAGAGAACTACATCTTCCGACACATCGTAACCGGCATAATCATCAATCACATCAACATTAGGATATTCACTGAAAATGTGATTGTAGCTAAGAAGCGACTCTGGGTCAACCTTGCAATGATTTCCCGGCTCAATGATAACGTATATGCCATTTTGTTTGGCTTTAAGGATTGCTTCTCGTGCAGCCATCAAGACATTCAGCGTCTGTCCAGCTCTTGATTGCCATAAATCCCCACCAATCACAATCGTATCAATTCCTCGCTCTTTACAGATACGCAAAGCCTCATCCCAGTTCTTATGGAACTCAGGAATATTGTCCTTGCTGAGATGTATGTCATTGATTAGCAACATACAAGAGTGAATTACTCGCTTTTTCATATTGTATAGAGTATGTAATGGGGCACAACACTGTTGCCAATGGTGTGCCCCATCGCTTTATTGAGATATGGATAGGATTACTGATTAACGGCGGCGACCGGGACGTGTGGTGCGACGTGCTGGACGTGCAGCCGGTTCGTTGGTATCATCGTTGCGTGAACGTCTGGGAGATGCAGGCTCTGCGTCATCATCGTCATTGCTGTCTTCCGGCTCATCGTCATCGGCTTCAGGAGCATCGTCCTTGGTAGTTTCTGGCTCGTCATCATCGGGGTCGGCATCATCACCGCCACCGTCTGACATGTGCTCTTGAATTTCTTCAAGGACTGCGAGATTGGATTTCTTACGGTCAACACGGATGTCGAGGTCATTTTCTTCGATAAATTCACGAATCTGTGAACGGAGATTCTGTCCCTCTTCTGAGCGGTCATTCAGACCCTGCTCTTCAAGGTCATCGTAGATAGTCCAGAGTTTTTCGAGAGTCATCTTGCCATCTTTACCGTCTTCTCCCTCGGCATCGTCAGAGCCAAATGAGAAATGAGACTGGTCATCGGCAGGGAGACGCATCTTAATCTGGTCAATGCAATCCTTGATTTCCTCAGAAGCCATAACTTTGAGACCGAATAATTCATCTTGCTGACGAAGGAATTCAACGGTAGCTTCGAGATGGAAACGGCGATAGACATAGAGGACTTCGTTCAGGCGAGGTGCGTCCAGAAGCATCTGCAATTCTTCCTGAGAGAGCTCTTCTACACCGTTGATGGTGTCAATGCCGATAGAGTAGGATGTTTTCTTTTTCTCGGTCTTGCGAGTGATTTCGACCGGATATGCGTTAAGCGGTGATGAAATGGGGCAAGGTACGTTGCCGTCCTTTTGCGCCAGCTTACCCCAAAGACGGAGTTTTGCATCTTCCAGATCACGATATTGCGAGTATGAAAGCTGAAGAATCTGGAGACCCTTACCACGCTCGTTGATGTCAAAGACATACATGCAGCGCTTTGAGTTATACTTTAAGCCGCCATTGTAAGTAGAGCCTGTAATTTTGTCACAGAAGTCCTTGTCATTCTCGTTAGCTTCGCAAGCCAACTGAACGTAGAGGTCAATGAGGTCGTTTTCAAGGTCGGGAAATACCAGACTTGTGTGACAAACCGGGAATGATTTTGTAACTTTCTTCCCATTTTTATCGACACCGTTGATTTTAAGGAAGATGTCTTTCTGGGGGTACTCGTAACCCTTACGAGGCATAGGGAGCGGATTGCCATCGGGACCGATAACCGGAGCTAAGGGTAAAATACGGACGGCATAAGTACCATCATTACTGAGCTGCAAATACTGCGTTTTTGCACTGCTCTCGGATGCGCTCTTTCTTTTTGCGTCATCCAGTGTTTCTTGTGATTGGGCAAAGAGTCCAAAGATTGAACTCTGCATTACGTCATCTTCGTGATTGTTGCTCATGTTGAGTTGATGATGAAGTAGGTAGTATGCACTTCCACACCTCGGCGTAAGCATCTGTGTATAGCTCTCTGGCTTCAGGAGCTTTCAACACATCCCTGTCTGGGATTTTGATGCCCCACTTTTGGTGGGCATGACGGATAATACGTTGGATAACGTAATCCATCTCAACTGAATTTTCGTTTTTAAGGTCAACGTATTCAAACTCTTGACCTTCGATTATACAGCTGTGGAGCGGTGCGTACACTTGCTCGAACCATCTGTAAAGGGCATCTACTGGAGGGTGATTAGGCAGACCATCCGAAATAGTCTTCAAAACGACCCCGAAGAGATACTTCAACTGAGGTAGGGAGCGATTCTTGAATTTGTCGAAGATGAGATATTCGTAATCTCCTTCCGGCAATTTCTCCACCGAATCTAAAAACTCTCCTAAATCGGCACCATCTTTGTGGACTGAAAAGGCGCCGCGTTTCTTGATCATCTACATGACGAGTTTCATTTTCGATAGCAAAGTTAATCATTTATTTTTGAACTATCCAAATTTTTGAGAGAAAAATTTCGACAAATATTTGTGATAATTCATAATGTGCTGATATTGCGTTATATATCCATTTTGGAAATGTTAATTATACCACCCTTATCATCGTGCAGTATTTCCCATACATTTTGATTGGTAGAACCTCGCCATTTCAGGTTAGGCACATATTGGTCTTTATAGAACGGTCCGTCAACTACCACATCAACATACGCCAAAATTTCTCCGTAGAAAAATTCCAGATACGGCATTTCATATCCAGTCCATAGCCAGATAGTCTTTTTGGTTTTCTTTTTGATGAGTTTGCATAATTCCAAAATCGCTGGATATTGCATCAACGGTTCACCACCCAATATGGAGATATTGAAATCATCTTGATTCAGTTCTGCGAATACATCTTCAACGGTACGCTCTACTCCAGATTTAAGTGGCCAAAATTGAGCATTGTGGCAACCCTCACATCTCAAGTGGCACCCTGAAACGTATAAGGAGTTGCGAAGCCCGACCCCATCAGTAGAGGTCGAGCTTACAACTTTTGCTACATACAATTTATTCATGTGTCACACGGTCACGCAGTTCTGCGAGTTTAGCGAAATTCCATCGGTCTGTTGTGCCAACCAGATAGCCGGTGATTCGCTGAATGGTTTCGTAGGGTGCGCCACAAAGAGTACAGTTGGTTGCGTTTTTGTCCGCGTCTTCATGTCCGCACAATGGACAACGATTACGGTTATGGTTGATTGAGCCATAACCAATGTTGTATTTGTCCATAAGATTAACTACATCCATCACAGCCTCTACGTTGTGTGTAGCGTCGCCATCAAGTTCAACGTAGAAGATATGTCCGCCACGAGTTTTTTCGTGGTAAGGCGCTTCTATTTGGGCTTTATGAGCAGCGCTGCAATGATAGTACACAGGAACGTGATTTGAGTTAGTATAGTAATCACGGTCTGTAATACCGGAGATAATACCATACTTCTTGCGATCTTTCTTGGTGAATTTGCCAGACAATCCTTCAGCTGGTGTTGCAAGGACAGAATAATTCATATCCTTATCAATGCTGAAGACCCTTGCGCGGTCGAACATTGCCTGAACGATTTTCAAGCCCAATTCTTGAGCTTCGTCAGATTCCCCATGATGTTTACCAATAAGGGCAACGAGGCATTCAGCAAGTCCAATAAAGCCCATACCAAGTGTTCCTTGCTTCAATACTGGAGCAACTTCATCCGTAGGTTTGAGCTTTTCAGAGCCAAGCCACATTCCCGACATGAGCAATGGGAACTGTTTAGCAAGTGCTGTGGACTGGAATTTATAACGGTCATACAGCTGTTGGCCCATTACATTCATTGCGTAATACAGTTTATCAAAGAATGCTGCGATACGCTCTTCTTTATTTTCGATGTACCGAACACTTAGCGCAATACCGGGCAAGTTCAACGTGGAGAAGCTGAGATTACCACGAGCTACTGATGTTTTTTCGCCATGACGATTCTCAAATACTCGTGTACGGCAACCCATAGTTGCAACCTCATGCTTATATCGTTCTGGATCATTTGCATCCCATTTTTCGTGCTGATTGAATGGAGCGTCCAAGTTTAAGAAATTTGGGAAAAAACGACGTGCAGTTACTCGACATGCAAGCTGATAGAGGTCGTAGTTGGGGTCTTCGGGAAGATAACTTACGCCACGCTTCTTTTTCCAAATTTGAATGGGAAAGATAGCAGTAGAGCCATTGCCCACACCACGTTCAGTAGAAAGAAGGAGCTCACGCATTACACAACGGCCTTCAGCCGAAGTATCTGTGCCATAGTTAATAGAGCTGAATACGACTTGATTACCACCACGAGAGTGGATTGTATTCAGGTTGTGGATGAACGCTTCCATAGACTGATGAACTCGACCTACTGTCTGGTTCATTGCGTGTTGAATATTGCGCTCATCGCCTTCAAGACCTTCCAACGGCTTAATCAGATAGTCAGTGAAAGTCACGTTGTAAAGATGACTCAAATTACTGCCAGTGAATTTTTCGAGCTTCTTGATTTCTTCGATATATGTTGTACGAACATAAGGGGCCATATAGAAATCGAAAGCTGGAATGGCTTGGCCACCGTGCATTTCATTCTGAACGGTTTCCATAGAAATGCAGCTCAGAATGCTGGCAGTCTCAATACGCTTGGCTGGGCGGCTTTCACCGTGACCGGCTTGAAAACCGCCACCGAGGATTTGATTGATAGGATGCTGAATGCAAGTTAGTGACTTTGTGGGATAATAGTCCTTATCGTGAACATGCAGTATGTTCTCTTCAATAAGACGTTTGGCTTCGTCGCTGATAAGATAATCATCGGTATAGCTGCGCCCACTTTCACTGGAGAATTTCATCATCATGCCTGCTGGGGTGTCAGCGTTCATGTTGGCGTTTTCACGAGTGATGTCATTCTTTTTGGTAGCTATGATGTCAGAAATAATCTGCGCTGTCTTAGCTCCACGAGCTTTAGTGCGCTTATTTCGATAGATGATATACGCACGAGCGACCTCCTTGTAAGGAGAATCCATCAGTGCTTGTTCTACTCGGTCCTGAATGTCCTCTACAGAGATTTCTTCAGGGCACTGTTTCATTACTTTTTGCGCCAATTCTGTGGCGAATGGGCTGTCAATTGAGCCCACTTCTTTCATAGCAGCAATCACAGCCTGTTCGATACGAGAAGGATCGAAAGCTGTCTTGCGGCCATCGCGTTTAATGACAGTTAGCATGTAGTGCTCCTTTTTGTTTGTGTGAAAATGACGAGAGATAGTCAGAGAGTTCAGCAGTGAAGGCAGTCGAATGGTTGAAGCCACAGCAACGTGGTTCTCCGCATAGACCGTTACGGTAAACACACTTGCGAACCATCATTTTTGCAAGGTCTGTGTCAACTTTAGCGACAGCTTCTTTTATAGCTCGGAACACCGATACCGTTTCGTGATGTGCTGTTCCTGTGCAAAGACGCAACTTGGACATATCAAGTAATGCCTGTGCATTAAGACAAAGACCAAGATTTACAGGAGTGTATCGGTCAGCGTTCTCTTTGAGCCAATCAAGCTCACTGATGATACTGCGAATCAGCTCTTCTTGAGTGGCATAACTTGATGAGTTAATCATCGAGAGTAGCATTGCCAGCTTCTCATTGATTGCGTCAATCTTGTCGATAAGTCCCGGATTTCCGCCATCTCTGTCATCTCGACAAGTAAGCTGGAATGGCACAGAGCCGACATGATGTCGTAAAAGGTGAGTAGCAATGAACAGAGGAATGCTGTCCAGTTTGACCCAGAACATTTGCGTTCTCACTGGAGAGTGCTCGGATTTGTAGATAGAAAGGAGCGACTGGCGACTCTTCCCTAAGAATGTACACTCACACGCTTCACGCATGAGCTCTTCGTCTGTCAGCTTCCTAACAGACACAGAAAATTCTTTCATGTGATAATGAAAATTGTATGTAAAAGGGGAAGATATACGGACTCGAAACTATGCCGAGTTTCAGTTGTGATTGCAAAGTTAAGTAATTTTTGTAAAAGACACCAAAGGTGGAGCATTTTATTTTTCTCCACCTTTGATTTTTCTATTGACAGTTCTACGCAACTGAATGTAGTACATTTCTGTTTGAGCGTCTGAACTGGCTGGCTTTCCGCAATATAGGCCATATTTGCGATACTCGATTAAGGCTCTTCTAAATTTTGGCTTCTTAAACAAAGGATTTAGAGATGAATACCCAACTTGTTCAATCAAATCTGCGGTTGGGGCTCCTCTTCCACAGATTTGATTATAAATTAAGTCATACTCCAAAGGAGCCTCGTGTTTCAAAAAGAACCCAATACGAGTTTCGTCAAACGTCCTCTTTTTTCTTTTTCTTCCGGGACTTTTTTGGCGTTTCTGTTTCTTCTCTGGTTTCTGAGTGTTCACTTTCATTCTCTACAATGTTAGCCGCTTGTACTTCGACCACATTGCGATTGATAGCTTCCAATTCACTCAATTCCATGCGCTTTGCGTCTCGTACACAAGTGTGAATTTTCATTTTATTATACCATATAAGTTAAACTAATCGGAACTGTCATGCCGTGATGATTGCATCTGGTGACAGTACATGCTTTCTTGCCACCATCAATTTTGCAACTCCAGTAACAGCCATCTGTCATCGGAGCGTCATAACCAACAGCATATCTGGGGGCATTGATATTATTTGGCAATGTAAATGCTGTTCCACTATGAATTGTGCTTATGGTTCCTTGGATAGACACAATGTTCCCTATCTGACGAGCATATAGGTTTCCTGTGATATTCACCCAGCCAGTATCAGACAATTTAGTCTGGAAGTCGCCAACACCAGCTGCCCCAATGTTATCACGAATCTGCTTCTTCAAGGCATCGGTGGTTGCCATATCACTAAGGCAGTTTTTAAGAGTTGGGTAGCCTTTCAAATCAGATGCCGTCAAAGCGCCAATTTCTCCACACAAGACAACCTTAGATTTGTTGTCATTGATGAATTGAGCCAACCCACCAGTAAGAGTAGCAAATTTTGCATTTGCTTGTTCTTGTGTGAATACTGAGGTCTTGTCAATTTTCTTACCAAGCTCAGTGGTGAATGTGGCCTTTGGCACATATTTATCGGCAAGTAAAGTGCCGTTTTCTTTGATTGCTGGGGCTATATCAACAAATTCAAGTCCTTGTATCTTGATAGAGCCCACTGAATTGCTGAGAGTGAAAACTTGACTTGACAGGTCTGTATAACCAAATTGAGCCATAGTTGCTTCTGCCGAATCTTGCCACAAAAGCAACTTTCTCAACGATACATCTGATTTCGCCTTGTTGCTAACAAAAGTAATGGCATTTTCGGCGGATGCGTTTAAGATCAATGCTCCATACATTAAAATGTCTGAGGTGCGACCAATTACGCTAATCAACTTTCCACCTCTGCCATTGCCAATGTGCGTATTGCGATAATATGTATTTGCACCGTTCAACCCCAACACGTTGATGGATATTTCGCCTTCATCTGTCGATGTCGATGAATTGATAATCTGAGTGCCAGTAATTCTCACTGAGCCGAATGTGGCTTGAGAACCTGAAACTGGTTTAGCAAATGTTATTTGAGTGCCGGTGAATGTAGCTATAAGATTAGAATCTTTATAAAGCTGGAAACCACCAGCGCCATGCGATGCAACAAAACGATATTTAGTGCTTCCATTGCCAACAAGCGACTCCAAAATCATATTAGAGCCTTCATAATATACTTGTGCATTTCCACCAGCTGTCATTACGTTCATTCGAGAACGAGTAGTTATTTGTGTAGCAGACAGTATATCAGCCGCCAACGTGCCTTTAACCTTCTGAGAACTGGCAGCTGCGTCTAATAGAACTGCGTACTTTCCAACCCACGCATCCTTCATTCTCAAACCGCCATTGGCTGTAATCTGAATGCTCTGTGGAATCTTGTTAGTTAAAGGAGTCAATGTAGTTGGAACTACCGAGCCGATTGCGCATCCCCATACATTGCGACCAATTTTTTCGCCGCCAGATTGATATGGAGTGTTTTCAGTGACATTTACCTCATATATGTACTGAGGCCAAGCCGTAACATCGCTTGCCCCATTGAACACACGGAGCTTGCCATTCAGAAACACAATACCGGGAGATATTGCATTGTTGATTACTTCACATCCTGACACAATGAAATTATCGCAACCATCAAAAATAGCGCTGAAAGCCAATGCTAACTCTTGAAGGTTAATCACATCGTCAACGTATGTAAAGCGTCCACCGGTTTGTGAGCTAAACTCTTTCATTGATTGATAATTATTTTGTAGGTTTTCCCTGAAATCTTATATTTGTCAACATAGTGAGATAGCATAGAAATGAACTCTGCTTCAGAAATCCCATCTCTCAATAGACCTGAAGATTCGCATTTCCATAATTTTGGACAACACACAAGAAAACTATACATATTCTCTTCTGTCAGCTCATTCTTGTGGAATAGCACAGCGGTTTCAGCGTCCGTTTCAGTTTGGTCGTATATAACAAATTGAGAAGAACTCAGTATGTCTTTAGCCGATTGATTAAAGATTGGTGTACCTATTTTCTCACCATTCTTGATTGTGATTTGTTGAGATGGATCGTCAAAATACTTGGAAAACTTGCGATTCAAAAACCATTCAAGTTTGAAGACCTGAGAGGTCATTGACGCTTCAATTCTGGTTTCTTTAGCCCATTCAACAAATGATTGATTGACAGCCTGCAACGGTTTCATACATGACTGAAGGAACAATATCAGTTTGCGCCCTCCTAAATAGTAAGGCACCAACTGATTAATTGTTCTATCAAAATTTATAGCGTATCTCATTCGCCTTCAACTTTTAAGACAATCGCAGATTTCCATGTAGGCAGAGTAGCTTCATCATCTTGCGCTGTGCTTTCCTTGACATACCCGCTATTGGGCACAAAATAGCGAGTCACTCTTTCCTCATAAGAAATTATCGAGCCATCATCAGCAATTTGTTTAGGAATGAGATTATTGTCATCATCATATTGTGCGACAAAAATACCTTGCTTGTCAGTTGCGGTATTGTCAATATACACATCGACTACATGCTCGGCTGATTGCATAGCGTCTATAACTTTTTGTGCATAAATGACGCCATTGAAGTCAATGTTGGCGATAAAATTGTTCAGTGCATTTTCAATATTGGTATAAACTTCTTCAGCAGGGACCGCGCCGTCATAATACACAGTAACTCTTGGTATGAGTATATCGCCCCTTCGACTTACCATAAGAAAATGAGTACCAGCAAAAGCTATTTGCTGTAGATATGCTCTGGCTGATAAGAGTTCGTCATCTGTTAGACGTTCATAATGCCCCAGCTCACCTTTAGCGACTTTTAGCAATAACTCTTTATCATGGAAACCATCGACTGCATTTTCAGAATATGCAACCTTGCTAATAATTCGCTTGGTAATATCTATTGTCGGATATGAAAATTGCGTGCCTTCATCATTCATAGTAAGCTCATCTCCATGCTGATATTTCAACATAGCATTCGCATAATATGCCGGAGTGCCATTGATACGATTCTGAAGATCACGAGCTAAATCAACCTTGAATACATCTAACACATTTTCAAATGTCCAGATGCAAGCCGATGTAACCCATGTAAACGCATCCAATACAGACATCTTAGAAGTGTTCTGAAACTCCGTGAGTTGCAAGTATTGGTCTCTGCATGATTTAGCAACTGAATATATTTCTGTTAGCGTTCTTGCCATTATTCTGCCGTATAAGTTTTATCATTGATATGGAAAACCCATTTTGTTGGTGTGTTCCATTCTGGTTCACCGATAATTGTTTCAATAGCTTGCATACCTCGTTCTGTTGGTTCAGTATCGAGCCATACTTCACAGGCACGTCTATTTTGATGATTCTCAACAATGTTGACCAAATAGTCATCCAAAATATCGACACTCTGGAATCTTACACCCAGCAAGTTAAGTTGAGAAAGCGACATTGAATGTATTGGGCTCAAATCTGTTATCAACATTCTCTGAAGATCAACCTTGTATGTGCCTTCAAACAAGAATAGACCAGCTAAAGTATTGTCGTTTGAGTGAGAAACATACTCATCAACTACCATAGGAGATGTGAGGTATGCTTCTCCTTCTAAATTTGAGGCATCGAATTGAAGAATTGAGAAATCTCCATAAATTCGGATTCTTCGCACATCCACATTGCTGTTGAAATGGTGCTCAATCAATGTTTGTGTGTGCGTCAACGTTATATTCTCCAAAGGAGTATTGTCTCCCCAATCCACAATCATAACGCCCTCTCCAGATATAGAGAATAGGAAAACATCAATGTCTTCTGGGGTTTTGATAATTGCACGGAGCGGTTTGTCAGTCTCTTTAAAATAAACTTCACGCTCTCCGTTAATAGGAATGATGCCGTTTTCTGCAAATTGATTGACTATGCTGGGGTTGATGGTGAAATCATCGTGATACTCTAATTCCATGCCAGCCTTCAATTCTGAAGACATGCTTAGTGTAGGGTTGGAAATCAGCAAATCAAACATCCCCTCAATAGTGCCATACAGATGCAGAGCCACATCATATAAATTCTGTTTGCTCTTAACTTTATATATTGCCATCTGAGTCAACGGTTGTTGTATCAAGTGTCAAATTGAGATGTCGCAATTCATGGTTATATTCTGCGCTTTTAACTGGTGTTCCATCATCAGCAAATTCTTTCTGAAGTACAGCAGCAAGCGTTGAAATGTCAATAGTGCTATTCGCCCAACGAATCAAGCCTACGCCAATTAAGGGGTAACGATAATTGTTGCTTGGTACGCATGAAAGCAACAAATTTTTATTTTGCTGATTGGCTTTAATAATGTTTAGATCACTTTCATTCCCAGAGAATATACGAGCCAAGCCACCATCAAACATTAGATAAAATCTATCCTCAGATATTGCAATTAATTCAGATGCAAACACATTGCGCTGATTAATGCCATATATTGAAGCCTGAAGTGTAAACCATTCGGTTCCATCTACAGGATTCTTGATATAACAGTCATACTCATTGCCGTATTCTCTTTTGAATCGCAGCTTAATTTCTTTGTAGACTGGAGTATATGGCACTATGACATACACGCCCTTTGAAATAATAGAGCTTTCAGGAATAGAAGCCGGTATTACTACTTCACCATAGATGTATCGTTGCTCCTTGTCTTTCGGCCTATCAACCCATTTGAATTGTCGGAGAACTGTGCGATTTTTAGCTGGGATCGTGATGTCACCAGTATTGATATGTATTTCAATGTCTTTACGCATTATGTGATGTCTTTAATATGCCAAACAGAATGGTGGTTTCCATCATAAATCAAAGTAAGTTCATATAGGTGATTAGCAGCCATTTTGTATTGTGCCGCCTCTGCTTGTTCTCTTCCATTCACATAGCATTTAATGGTGTCATTATTCGAGAAAGCGATTACAACATTACTATTTCCGGGAAGACAAAATGCCTTAATTCTATATATAAACGGCTCATTAACAGCCAAGTCTAATACAAGCCGAACTGCTCCCTCATGTGGAAGCTGCACAGGACACTCTTGCCCTGTAGTATTTTTTATAATGAACGTGCTTCCTGAAAAGGGGCTAAAGTGCATCATTGATATGGCTGAAGTGCTTGCCGTTAAAAGGTGCCCCTTTTCTCCAATAACACCATTAGATATGATTGCTCCTTCGGCGGAAACAGCTACTCCAGCGCCATAATATGAAGATGTTTCAATTCTTACTGCCGGTTCACAACAGCGAGAGCCTGCCATTTCCAAATTTCGCAAATCTTGTTTGTATATCCACGCGATCGTTGAATATGGACTCAACTCGGCATTACGACTCCAAGCCCCTTTTCCTAAATATATTTTACAAACCTGATATTTATCGTCAGGATTAGAATTTTGTATTCTCAAAGATTCGGGGTTTAACAGCATTTTTTTGCTGTTGTCAGATTGTAGGAATGAGCTTACATCTCCATAGGATATACCGGATGAATTAATTGTAAATTTGTTATTTCCTGTACCAATTGAGCCGGAGTTAGCCTCAATATGGCCTTTGACTGTCAACTCTCCATTTTGTGCCCAAGAAATATTTCTGGAAGCTAAATATCCTGTACCATCTCGCATCAATGCCCATTTGCCATCGCAAATAATATCAGAAGTCGAAATTGAACCAGCGGTAATATTATCTGCACAAATTTTACCAGTGAAAATTCCATTAGCATCTATATAAGTTGCTGTGGTCATTACACCCTCGGTACCAGCAATTTGTGACCATGCAATTTTAACAGAATTATCAAATGTGATATTTCCATCATCGTCCCATGTAATTTTACCACCAGCAATAGCGCCGGCGCCACTTGCCTCTAATCTGAATTTGTAGCCACGCAAACCATCAGGGGATAGCGTAATATTGCCAGCAGTTGCAAATTGACCTGTAGGAGTAGGAGTAGCACCTGTAAAGAAGCAGTCATCGCTGAACCACCATCCACCAATGAAACTTACGCCACCGGTTAATTGGAAAAGCATATTTCCGCTACTATCAGAACCACGCAACACAGCGCCATTTCCTGATGTGGTTAAATATATACCGCCATTTTTACGGATATGCCCCTCATAATTGATATAAGACTCCGGCAACGTTGTGTTTGAAAGATACAATCCTGTATATCCTTGAGCAGAAACTAAAGCGGCATTTGTGACAGCGAACATATTCTTGTTCAAAGTCCAACCAGCTATTGTTCCGCCATTTTTGTCAAAATGAAGCAGCCCATCGACAAAACTGATTTCGCCATCATTGTCAATATACCAGTTCATGCCACGAATACCAGCAGTACCAATCGTAATAGATCCAGAACTGCTGGTGTTCTGACGCGCTGTATTATTTTTTGTACCAATCCACAAAGCAACAGCATCAAAATTCCAACTGGCAATCATGTTCTGATAGCCTAAGCTGAAGACTTTGTAACCGTCAACTGGATTGAGTGTTGGATTAATGACATTTGATGCTGGAATCCAACACTCCATACCATACGCTACATCATTCTGACTGAAGATGGCAATACCTCCAGACTGTTTGATATTCTTATGGAATCCTTCAGAACTTGGCTCTCCAGCAAATATCATATTTGCTACTCGTCTAATTCCAATGAATTGAGTTGACGAATCAATCAAAATGGCATTATTATATAGAGAGTGTGCCCCAATCGTCCAGCCGCCAATCTGTCCGGATGTAGATGTTATTGTACCTTTGAAGTCAGCATCACCATTAGCGTAAAAATGTACATTGCCACCAGCAAATGATGCTGTACCGTCCTTCAATAGTTCCCACGCCATCTTTCCGTCTGGCGCTGAAATAATAGTTCCTTCAGCCAGTATCTTCAGAACACCGTCAGAAGTCTGGATGCCACCATTTTCAATATGCCACCCACCTATCATGCCACCAGTTTCTGTGAGCTGAAAGATTATCTCATCATCTTTGTAGCCGTATAGACCAGTGCTTCCGCTGTTATCAAATGCCGGACCGAGATAAACACCAGTGATTTTATTGTCAGCATCTTTAGTACCGGCAAAAATCTTTGGAGTTATAATCCATTTGCCTGAAATCTCTGTATATGTGCCGTTCCAATCAAGAATCCAATCCAACATTGAGGTTTCTCGGACCACAGTGTATGCAAAAGTTGCAACAGTCTGGAAGTCAATGCCAGCTTTAATCTCAAGCTGGAAGCTACCATTCAAATCTGTTTCCGGAATCGAAAGAATCTTGATTCTCCAAGTGGTATCATCAACTTTCACGATTTCAGCAGTAGCCGCATTTGTTTTGCCAAGTATCTTCGGCTCGTCAAATGGCACAGCTGTTTCGCCACGAATAACCTTAATGTCAGAATAGGCGTAAGTTAGCTTTGGATTTTTGCCATTGTAATCGGCATTTATAACGCACGAACTCGGTGAGAGCGATACTGAGAAAGCATCGTTCACCGAGGTCAACGTGATTATTCCTTGTGCGATAATACCCATTCTTCTTGTTTATGAAGAATAGTCCGCACCTGAATGTTGGGTTAGGTATTACTGCTCAGAGTCAAGGATTTCTTTCGCAATTTCCTTTGCGTGGTCCCTCCATGCCTGAAAAGCCATCGCTTCTTCTCGATATTCAATAGCTTTTTCTTCAGGCACAGATTGAGCATCAAACATCAGTCTGGTAATATTTGAATTGATCGCCTCAATCTGGTCAGCATTGTAACGTGAATAGATGATGGCTCTGACAATAGCGCTGTAGCTCCATTCTCCGAGATTCAAAGTAGCTGAATTCCACTGGAAGCTGCCATCTTCAGTTTCAATTATGTCGAAGTTCACAGTACGCTGTTTGATGCCTACCTTCTTGATGAAAGTGACCGCATCAGGCCGAATACTGCCAGTTTGGATATTCATAATCTCTTTCCTCCTTCAATATTAAATTGTGTTGATAGTCAAATTTCTTTTGCACACGAACAAAGCCCATATCTGAATTCAAGACACAGACTTTGCGAATATCTTCAATGAATGGTTTATATAATCTGCTGCGAACTTGGAATGAACGATGATGCACTGAGAATCCAATGTAGGAATTCATCGAGGAAACCTCATTCTGCAATCGTTTCAGCTTACGCAATGTCGCACCTCTTGTAGCAATCGAGCGACACAAAGAAGCAAGCGCAAACATCTGATCGTACATACCACCATAAGTTCTGTTCGCCAGATATGTACGATGTGGCATGATAGTGGAACCAACAAATTTGCAACCATGAACGACTGGCTGAAGGTAAAATTTATCTCTATGTAGGGTCAAATGCAGATACAGACTAAGCCAGCGTTCTGCGATTGCCCTCATTTTCAGAATGGCTTCCTTATCACCAACAATCGTAAAGTCATTCACAAATCGTTTGTATGCACAGTTGTACCGTTTGCACAGTTTGAGCATAATTTCGTCAAAGAACGATAGATAGAAATTCGCACATAATTGGCTGAGAATGTTACCTATCGCCATGCCGAAATTTCTCGGTCTTTTGAACATGGACTTGTGTGGCGGCAGATGGTCCCACATGCGAATGTTAGATTTTCTGATACAATCGTCTTGCGGACAATGGAATATTTGCAGTTTCGTTAATCTGAGAAGTACATCTAAATCGCTCTCGTGATAATACTCTTTGATGAACGGTTCAAGCAAAGCCCACATGATGTTTCGGTCAATGTGCATGAAAAAGGCTTTGATGTCAAATCGACCAATCCACACATTGCGGTCTTGCCAGTTGTTGCTCATGAATTCCATATCGACTTTGAGCGCCTGAGCCGCCCTCAAAGTTCCAAATCCTTTTCGGCAATTAAACGACACATTGCCTTGAAGATGAAAGCGCATCTCGAAAAGAGGATTCAGTCTGGCACATATCCAGTGCTGAACCACTCTGTCTCGAAATGCAGCTGCGAATATTTCTCGAAATGAAGGAAAGCTGACAATAAAGCAAGTCGATGTAGATGGCTGATAATCACCGTAGTATATTTCATACATCAGGTTCCACAACTCCCAATGCTCTATCATTCGCCATTCTTCACACTGAGCGGTAGAGTATTTATTGGCACAACATTCATCCTTTGCAATCACCCAACCTTCTTTAATCTCCTCATCTAATGCGACAACTGCTCGAACCCTGTTACTGTTGTACTTGTTGTTGTTGTTCGTGTTGCCATCCGAGAAGTTGACGTTCCATGCGTTGTTGCGACTGTTCTCGGACGCGCTACGCGCAGCCATGTGGTTAATTTTCGTCGTAACAAAAGCCGTATCATATACAGCTCCTGTACCACACCCATTCAATGATAAGAGATTAGTAATATCCATAACCGTAGTTGTGGTATATGAAGCATTTGCGACAACTATCGCCCAAGCCAAGCGTCTATTTGAACACTGATTTGGTTCACTAAATCTACGAATTCACCCTCATGTCTTGGCGAAACCACAGGAACTACGTCCCCTTTATGATTGGTAAACCTCACCTTTTTGAATACGCGCACCGTTGTTTTCAACGATGTCAAACGTAGGTGTAGGTTCCCATGACATTCTTTGCGAGAGATTTCGTATGTAGGAGAGGTTTTATCAAGACCGTAAGCAAGAGTAATGATGTCAAGACAATCATTGATATTGCTTATGAACTTGCCTCCCAGAACTTGATAAGGTACAGACTTCGGGAGACGGCTAATCATTGGAATTGACAGAATCATTAGCTGCTCCGTTAGCCTATACACAGGAGTTTGTGAAGATTGGTGTTTCATGCTTTGGATGAATGTTGTGTATCAATAAAATACGTTTATAATCAGATTTTATGCTCGGCTCGGAAAACGAGCCGAGCGAAAGAACTCAAAATGCGACAACTGCTCGAACCCTGTGACTGTTGCACTCGTTGCCGCTGAACGTGCTGCCATCCGAGAAGTAGACGACCCATGCGCCGGTGCGACTGTCCTCGGACGCGCTCCAGTACCAAGTAGCTGTGAAAGCGCTGAACACGCCATCGTTTCTACCACGAGCGAATATCGCACCTTCGCCACTGAGCTCATAGCCACACTTGTGGAACCAGTACAATCTTGCCAAGTCACCTTCGCATGGCAATGACCACTTACCGGCTAAGAATAGAGGTGAAAGTACCTCATCGGTTTTAACCGCAGGCTGATAAGCGTGACAAAGTGAAGCAGCTGGGAAGTAATATTGGCGATATTTGGCATGACCCATATCAGTCACAATATCACTCATCAACTGGTTCAGATGCTCCATTTCAGTCATCTTATCAGTAGCATACGGTATTGGAAGGTTCACAGCTGAGTCGTTCAGGATCAGGTCACGGTGCTGAATTATCTGCAAAGTTTTTAACAAACTTTTAGAAATCACATCGCCCTCTTTATACCCGGCAATCGGAGATTTCAGCTCTTGGAAACCAAAGTCGCCCATTGCTGAAGATGCGCTCAGAATCTTGAAGCCATCTTCATCGCCATATTCTTCATCACGGAAAGTGTCAGCATTAATATAGTTGCTGGCGGCGCCAGCTGAAGTAGTCAAACCTCGATCGCCTATATTCGCAATGGTTGGAATATCGTAGCAATCATAGTTAAGCGTATCTTCCAGCTCGATAGGATAGCAGCCGTTAGCGTCATTTGATGGGTATAGACCCCACTGAATACCGCTTGAAACGTCTGCCAACGCTACAGCCAATCTGCGTTCAGGATTCTTACGATCAATGTAGAAGCAGATACCGACAACTGTTTTTGAACGGTCCAAAACATCTGAATATGAGCCATCTGCAAACACATAATCGCCCAGCTTACAAGTTCTATGATAGAAACCTATCGTTACTGTGTCCGAAATTTCAGAACCATCGGAAAGCGTCACAATCACAGTCACCTGAGCTGTTGGAGATTGCTCTTCAGTGCCAATGCGAGTTACCGTCAGAACACCAGTCTTAGCGTCAATAGTAGCGTAGCCATTATTGTTGATAGACCACCTGATTCCTATGAAGTTGTTGGCATTCACTGAATTAGGAGATACGCCCATCTTATACGAGCCAGTCTCCTCAAAATACTTCTGTCCAGCAATGCCGACCGACTGAAGAACTCGCTTAGTATAATTGATGCGCAAAGGATTGTTCGGGTCATCAACATTTCCCCACTTTTCGAGTATCTGCTTCTTCATATCGAATGTCAGATACTGTGTTGAATTACAAGTGATAACACCTTCCAAATCGGATTCTATTGCCACCAGCTTCATCAGATGGTTCACAGAGAAGTTCTCCCAGTTGATACCGTCAATCTTACAGCTACTTAGCTGATTCTCGCCTTCAGTCAATATACTGGTAATCAACTGCTGACTATTAAGATTTGGACAGTTGCTGAAAGTCAACGTCTGAATCTGTCCAGTACCTTCAATTTCAAAGCCTTCAGTGTCAAGGTGTGTATATCCGACAAGAGACATTGAAGTTAAAGTTGCAGGCAATGAGAGCTTTGTGATTTTTGTTGGGTCGCCTACCATAAACTGAGTGGCGGAAGTTCCCCAAATATCAAGCTCTTCCAGACGTGTCTGAACAGAAAAGTCCAAAGCGCCAGTCACAGAATCACGATTCCTCAAATCAATCTTGCGCAGCATAGGAGCTGTTGCTGTCACAGACGGTGGACGGAATTCTACTGGTTCAGCTGAAGCGATGAATTCCATCAGGCGTTCACCAGCAATACCAAATGATGCGCCCTGAAGAGGCTTATCACCAAATTCGCCAATGTTGGAATAGAAGTCAATACCATGCAACTGAATGTTGGTGTTACCGTCAGAAGGAACTCCGGTGAGCGTAAATGTCTCTCCAGCTTTCACTCGGACAGGGCGTGTATTGCCAGTACCGAAATATGTTGATGAACCGGAGCTAACAGCCGGGTACAGCCACATTGCTGGAGTGAGGTCAAAGTTATAAGTCGGGTTCGCACCTGACAGAGTTTTCACAGAACGGAAAGTTAATGAGCCCTGACCGTTCATAGCGAACTGACCATAAGATGCGTAAGAAGACATATAGATAAGACGCTGCTGCATCCACTCCAATTCATTTTCCAGCTGTGAGCCAAGAGACTGCGCCAATGGGTGAACGGACGCAGTATATTTGCCCTGATCCCATGCGATAGCTGCTGCCTCATATCTGATTCGTGCAGTTTCATTGTAAGCTACAGTTGGGATTGAACGAGCAATCCTATAGTAGTAGTTTTCCATGAACTGCATCAGGGGGTCGCTGTTAGCTTCCATGATTGCTCCCTGCTGAGAGGCGAGTGCTGCCATTGCTGTCAAAATAGAGCGCATCATAGAACGCATTTCATCAGGGAATGCCAGTTCAAGCAAATCATACATAGCATTTTCCTCACCATTCCAATACGGCATGTTATCCGCATTTTTATCGTGAGTCTCAATGTAGTAAGGTTTGTTCAAACGACCTTCGTTATCAGTTTTCTTGATTGAGTCAAGGTCATCCTGAGCGAAATGAATTACGAGTCGCCCCTGATAATAGTCAAGATACAGATATGTGTTTTTCGCACGGTTGTCAGTAGCTGCAATCAACAGAACAAAACAACTGTGGAAGAATGCGTCATCCAGCTTAAAGTATAGATGGGCGTTTTCACGGAATCGAGCAATACGAGCTGTTTTGAACTGCTCATTGACAGTTTCCCACACATTCGATGTCGGAGTGATACCGAGGTCAGAGGATAGATTCAATTTAGCATACTGACCTTCGCCCAGTTTGTCAATACCAGCATCAACCCATTTTTCAGTCAGAGCATCGAAACGGAACAAATCATACTGAGCTGCGCCATCTCCAGCCTGAGTGACCCAGTAGAAATGCTGATTGTTGACTGCGGTTGACTTCTGCAAATCTGACAATCTACCTACAAATGGGTGGATATGCGGAGAGTTCAGATAAACAAAATTGAAAGCACTACGGAAGTGGCTTACATTCTCTTCAGAACCCAAGCAAATTTCCCACTGCTTACCGCCATTGTACATGTAGATTTCACCGTCTTCATCAATGGCAACATCATCGTTCCAAGGAATGCGATGGTTTGTAAGCGGCTGACCGTTATCACAGCCTTCGAGCATCAGATAATATGGGAATTGTTTCGTGTCACACGCAAAGGTCGGCTTATCACCTTTACCGGGACCAAATGTGTAAAGACCAACAAATTCCGGTTCGTTATCACCAATCTTGACAAAACCAAGGAATTCTTCTTGCTTGACTGACACACGGCATTTTTCAAAACCCTCAGTGTTAGTCATCGTAGAACCGCCAGTAACAGCTTTCCAGAGGTCATTGAAAGCGTTAACAGAACCCATCTTGTGAGTTTGCTGAGAAGAAGCCCAGTTCGCTTTAGCAACCAGCTTGGCTGCTAATGGGTCGCCATCTTCGAGCGCATACACGCTCTTGTGCTCTACACCATGAATATCAACCCATGTACCTTTCACTGTGGACAGTACCGCATCATCCTTATGGTTCTTGGTCTTGGGATTCATTGCGATATTCCAGCCCCAATAAGTCATTGAAGATGTACCCTGACCGAGCAAGAACCAGTTGTACAAGAATTCATCTCTGAAACCATCCGGAGTCCTTCGCCCAATAATGGTCTGAGGTGATAAGATTTCATATTTCTTGGTATCTCCGTAAGCGGGGAGGTGAGCTCCAGCTTCAATGCACCAACAAATAGTCTGGCACTTTTCGTGCGCCTTTGTATAAGAGATACGACCGTTGTCATCAAGCAAATCATTGGCTTGACGCATCGCAATCTTTTCAGCAACAGTTGACTGTGAAGCGAGAGTGTTCTGGAAAATGTCTGAAGAAGACAACGCATTCTTATAGATGCGCAAATTGTAGATGTCCACGTCAGCTCCGTTAGAACCAAGGCGAATACCTTGCGAGGTACGAACACCATCCACATACTGCACAAACACATCAGATGTCTGCCAACTGAATTCACGAGACAAGCGACCATTGACGAAGATACGAGCCATATTGACTGAAGAGCCATTGATGCCATATACAATATTGAGCATCAAGTGTGTACGCTTGTTACGCCAGAAGCCAGCGTCTTGGTCATCAACAGTTCGGTTCGATTGTGTCAAGAATCGAGCGCTCAACGGCAATATTTCGTAACCAAGCGGCAATCCGTCAGGCATATATGAACACATGCGAATTATTGGGCCGCTCTCATCTGTAATGTTGCGAGAAGCAATATCCAGCTCAATCGACAATGAACGACGATTATCTGTTCCAATATAGTCTTGGAATGTTTCGTATTCTATGTCAATGGAGGATCCAGCCGGTATGCGAAGACATTTGTTGTCGTTTTCATCTGTCACCCAGCCATCTGTCTTTAATCCGAAATTTCTCCAGACAGAGGGCAAAATATTTCCAGAAACAGTGTCGATGATAGTTTTAGGCTTGGCTTCATCGTTGGTTCTGGAGCGAGGGTTGATTGCCATCGAATATCCGGAAGTAGGTGCAAAGTTTTCGGTATTATCAACCGTGAAGCCAATCATGTCATGGATTTCTGTATCTCCTGAAATGAATCGCATATATGCGTCAATATTCACTTCATCGGATTCAATTTCGATGACGTTAATCAAAGCTCTACGTTGATTGGGCGTAACCTCTCCCAAATCCAGCGTCATATAATTCTCTGTGCCATCATAGTTCATCAATGACAGCTTCAAAGGCATAGCCTCTCCTGAAGGATTGTACAGAGAATATGTGAACAACTGCTCAGTGGTCCAGTTGGTAATTGACTGTTTGAGGTCATTCAGCAACAAGTAAGGCGTATTGTCAGCTGTGTTAGTGACAATCATGTGCTGAGAGGAAAGCGTTTCACTGACAACATCAGAATTGTTGACGGACAGCCATGCCTGTACTGTATGTACGCCATGTGTGATAACCTTATTGGTTTCATCATCAGCGTCAGAAACATTGAATTGATAAGGCGTTTCTGTATAGATTGAGGCACCAATAGGCAGTTCAATCTTTCGCTTACCATCAATCAAGATGTGAAGTGTTTTGCTAACTGCACCATTGATATAGTACGCCAAACGCAAAACGCCATCTGTCACCGGTTGCTCCCAAAGTGTTGACAGCTGAAGACCAAGTGTAGTTTTGGTTACGTCGAAGCGCAAGTATCGTGTACTCAATTCTGTTGTCTCACCCTTAACGATGATACGAACTTGCTGAGTACCGCTTGCAATCATTGATGTAATGTCAACCTCAGTCCAGTCCGTAGAATCAGCTGGAAGCGATGGAATGTTGACAGTGCCTTTGGTTGCCCATTGAGCTGTGTCGTTCAACCTTGTCTGAATCGTCAAGGCACCGCCTTCAGTTGTGTCCTGTGTAGATTGATTGATGGGGTTAAATTCCTGTGAAGTAAATCTCAGGCGTAATTTCACGGTGTTATCAATAGTTACAATGTTGCCTGTGCTGTCTCGCAACAGGTTCACAATGTAACTTGCGGCAGTCGAACCGCCACCGGTGTCTGGCAATGATACATCAGACAGCAGCAATTCTGCGTTACTGTCTGGGTCAGAATTCCATGATAGATAGTCTTCCTCAGATGCGAATCCATAAATGTGATAGCAGTTATCGGTTCCCTTCTCCTGAGAACGGTGAAAAAAAGATGGTTTGGAGTTCAAGCCATCTTTTAAGTCTGTTGCTGCTTTCTCAAATTGGGCTTTGATGAAGTTCTCAATATCCTCAATATCGTGGCATGTTCCGGCATCGGGACTACACCACGGTTCTTCCAAGGACTCAATTTTCTTCTTAACGACTTTGAGTTTCTTAGCCATTTGAAAACAGTTGATTAATATTTCTGATACCAGCCTGTCCCATATTGCCAACCATGTCCATGCTGCCACCATCCACCGGCAAGACAATTAGAAATTGCCTCCCACAACAGGATAGCGCCTTGTTTTGCTCCAAGGTACACCGCACCGATAGAAATCGACCCAAGATTTAATTGACCGAATGAGTTTTTGCTTTTCGCAAGCATTATTCCTCTGGGATATAATAGATTTGGCCTTCAACTATGCTTCCGTCAGCAATCATCTGAGCGAGAGCCTCTTCACTTGCCACCAGTTGTGGAGTATTTTTATTTACTTGGTCGAGCAATAAGTTAAACTCTTCTGCTGTCAAACGACCATGCTGAGTCAACCCTTGATTCTCGACTTTGGGGTCAATAGGTAATGCCATTACTTACGTCCTTTTAGAAAATAATAGGGAAGTCATAAGGGAAACAGTTTCCACTTTTGGTTAAAATCTCACAAACGTATGCCTCTGAACCAGCAATTTGTCCTGAAATAGTAAGCGTCTTAGAATTTCGGTCTATAATTACATCATGTGATTCCCCTGTCTCGGAAACCTCAGTCGTTATCCACCAATCTTCGACTTCATTGTCTAAATCAGGTAGTTGATACTTACGCCATTGGTATGTAAAATGCTTATTTACAAATTCTTCTGGCACTGGCTCACCTTGGTAATATACTTGTGCTGTTAGAATCGTGTCAATCTGACCGTTTCTAAATGAATTTCCCTTAGATGATGAGATAATGACCGTATATCCTTCCATCAGATATTTTCTGATAGTAATTGTGTCCACATACTCTTTTTCAAGATAGGTGTCAACAATTTTGATTACCAACTGGCTCTCTTTATCTCCCCAATATGAGTCGGTTGGATATATGGTTAGTTCAGTTTTTATATCATTTAAGCCACTGGTGATTTCAACAAACCCTTGCTCAGACTTATAAAACCATCTACGTCCAGCAGCGACCTGATTCATGCCAGTTTCTTCTATTACCAACTTGACAAAATCAGGAGTATAGAGCACACCAGCATCCGTGCTCCCCATAGCTGCGAATGTGTCACCGCCAGTCAATCTCACGGATTTGTTTTCAAGATTGTGCTTGGTGTCATCTCCAAGATTACCCCAATTTAAGTGAACATTAGGACCGAAATTGACATTTCCGTCCTTATCCCATTCAATGCCATGATTAGCCAGATAACCAGAGCCGTCTTGATTGATTCTGAAGGATTTGCTACGAGCCTCGATAGCACCTTTACCATCCGCATTCAAACGTAGCAAAGGATTCTGAATGGTTCCGCCAATACCACCACGATTGAACCATGCTCCGTAGTCCTCGCAAAGATGCGTGACAATTTCATCGGTAGGCTGATACTGCGTAACATTGCGCCCAGATTCTAACTGTGGTGCTGTAAATAGAAGAATCCGCTTCTCAGCCGAATCCGCCTCATTACCACTTAGCGGCGTGAATGTGACCACCACTGAAAGCATCACATCTTCATTATCAACATCTTGTAGTTTGAATGTTACTTTCTGACGATGCCAACCCAATACATCTGAATGAGGTATCTGAATGGTGCCGACAATTTTAGCATTTTGAAGCACTGTCAACTGTCCACCACATTTGCTATATGTCCAGAACGAGAATGTGTAGTATTCACCAACTCTGATTTTATCAGGTTGATACAACCAGTCATACAGCTGTGCCTTCATCGTTATTGAACGCAATACCTCAAAAACTTGTCCCATGCCAGTAGGATTTGCTACCTCATGGTTTGTTATCAAGTCTTGGTCTGAAAGGGGCTGTAAATCTGCTGTTGGTTCAATAGAATTCAAGAATGCGTTCTTGTGAATCTTACCAGCATAGAAAGTGGCCGCAAAACCATTCTCATCGCCAGCGGTCAATGTACCTGAAATATGAGCAGATGTGCTTGCAAACAATTTCTGGAAATAACCACCATAGCTGTCCAGCTTACCGAAAACAGGATCTGAAATGCCGGTCAGCTTACCAACTCGTATCTGGCTGGCATCTCCATAATTTGCGACACTGGAAAGCAAGATGGCATTAAAATCTGCAATGAACAGCTCTTCATCAGTCTGTATATCGCTGAGATTGAACGAAATTGCACGTTTATGTCGTCCAGAGTTATCGACTGTAATTGGATATAAGTGATACTGCCAGTCTGTTCCAACTTTTACATCTATCTCACCGTCTGTACGAGAATCATCTTCATAAGACAATGACATTTTGAGTTTGCGAGGCGAAGTAGCCTTAGTCCAGAATGAGATGAGAACTTGATTTGGATTCTGGATGTACTGCGTAAATGTCTGCTTGATTGAAGCTGTGCCGCCTATCAATTTCTTGATGCGACAAATGCGACTTCTGTCATCAGCATTTGGAATGTATTCGACTTCACATTGATTAGCTTTGACGATGTATTGACTCTGAGGGTCTTCAAACTCAGTGTTGTTAATGTTTTCGGGCCATGTCAGACTGCAATTACGACCTATGCCATCAATCACGTCCATGAAAGGACTTTCATCGTCTGAAGCTGTCAAATACAACGCTCCAGAACGTGACTGGTCGAAAAGATTTGTGATTCTGACAAAATCCAAAACTTCACCCGGCATGGGCACATCGCCTTCAAGCAGCATACCGACAAACCACGGCTGTTGCTTTTGCACCTTTTGAGTCTTGTACTCGATTGGGTCCTGAGATAGCAAAACATAGTTGCCTTCTGCATCGACTACAGCTTCTTCTACCTCAATGTTGTCAACGCCATAATCAATGACGCACATCAAAGAATATATGATATTGTGCCCATCAAAATATTGACGGCGCACAATATCACCAGTTCTTAACCCTTGCGTTTTACCTCCGTTACCATCAGGTTGTCCTTTGGCTGATTCAGGTTTGATTGATATTCTAAATTTCCGAATATTAGGAATTGACATTAAAATGTTTCGCTGATTTCTTCAACCAGATCACCGGAGCAAGAGTCAGAAATCCATAAAGAGCCGTTTGTCGCTCCAATCTTCTGAACTTCAAGCTCATAAATTCGCATTTTCTTGCGAACTGTCAGCTCGTCGAAAGTAGCGTGATAGCCACCAACGAATTCACTTTTGATAATGCCCCAACCATAACCGGCAAAACCGCTTGCAAATCTGGGGGACTGCACATTATTGTTGAAATAAGCGTTGCCTGTAAACGCCATTCCATCAGGGACACCCTCAATGAATATCCCTGTGTCTAAGAATAGAGCATTCTCTTCGAGGCGCGTTTGGCATTTATCGCTTAAAATCGAAAAATTTTTGCTTAGAATCGGCTTGCGAAATAGAAAATATTCGCCTTCAGTATCGAAGTTCAGACTGACATCGACAGGCAATGACTGATTTCGCCACGGATAATTGCTTGCCTCGAAATATGCCTGAAAGTTGAGACGGTCTGTGATTTGAGAAGTACCATCAGAATAGTTGTGAGGCAACGCAAATGTCAGAGTATCAAACGACCCATCTGAAAAGATATGGGGTCCGTATTCAGAACCGAGGGCAATATTCTTGGGAAACATTACGCCACAATCATCAGCAGAATGATAGTATGTGCGAATGACTATCGGACCGCTGTTTGCGCAACCAGCTTGAAACGAGTTTCGGAAGTCGCCATCGCCATTGCTGGACACCATGACATAAGTGTTCTTGTCATTTTTGATGTCGGCTTGCAATGATATGAATTGTGTGGCTAATGGATTATCCGCAGTACCTCCACTGTCACCAAGATTCAATACTTTTCCCGGAGCAGAGAATGAAACGATATTGTCAGCTCCACCACGCACTCTCACTATATATTCATCGTCAAATTTGATACCGTAGCCATCTACGATATTCAAATCTGTACGCATAGTGATTTTGCTGGTCTTAGTGGCATCATCATAGCTGGAATAGAATATGGCATCGCCCTTTTCACCAAGGTCAAAGCCATTCAACGCTTTCAATCTACCAGTAAAGCTCGAAGCTCCGTCCACAATTAAATCACCATAGACATGAGCGTTCTTCATGGACCAGTCAGTGTCCTTGTTATTACTGTTTCCTGAATGGTAGAACTCCTTTGTTCCCCAAAAGATACCGTTCTGGTTAATCAGCACATCGCCTAATTTGAATGTGCCATCAACCAGAATATCTCCTGTGAATTTTATGTTCTGAGAGTCAAATTGAAGAGTATTGTCTTTATAAAAAATACATTGATGCTTTGAGAAGAAAATACCACTGTCGGACAAATTTAGCTGACCGTCAATAGTGACATCTTTGTCAACTACCAAAAAGCCATAGACGTGTGCGACATTCTCTTGCGCTGCATTTATCGTTACATCAAATATTTTCTTATCATCAGCACCAGCTTCAAAACCTTTCAGAGTACCCAACAATCCGAGCATAGAATCGCCACTCTTCTGAACGAGTTTCGTTAAATCCACGCCAGTAGCTGCCGTGGTAGATGCTGTGTCAATTACTCGTGCAAAAAGATATGCCGCATTCTGCATCTGAATCTGAGAGATTTCAGCCATTTTTGCTGCAATGACCCCCTGATCTGGTTCAAACAATGGGATGATATTGCCTTCAGGGTCTTCCCATGTCTTACCAGTATCGACAGAATAAGGCGGCTGGTTGTAATCAGGCGGTGTGCCATCATTAGCCTCCTTCATGCCTTGAAGTAAAGTCTGATATATGGAATATCTCGTAGGCTCTTTTGCTTCAAGATCGGCAATGTCTGGATGTATTTTGATTTCTGCCATTATTTTTGAATTTGTACTTTCTGTGTCAAGAATCCACTATGACTGGATGCAAATGATTGAATCTTGGCTTTCAATGCAATGAAACTTCCCAAGACATTTGCTGGTGGCTGCGGTCCCATCATCGTAGGTGTCATCATCTGTCCAAGATACCCAACCAAATCAGACAGAATAGAAGCCAACTGCTGACCGAGCACTGCATCATCGACACCACTTTTGCTACCAACATACACCGTTCCGTCTTCAACCACAACTGAGGATTTCCCCATTTCGACTTTTGCCTGAGAGTCATCCAGCGTCACATTTGCTTTATCGTGCTCCAGAATAATCTCTTGCTGAGTCATTGTCTGAGAGCTCTTATCATCTCCTATGGTCTGCTTCAAGCCATCAGCGTCCATGACCTGAGTGACGGTATTCTTTCCGTCTTTATCGGCTACGACAGTAGTCGTAATGCTGTCTTTTGTGAAAACAACATTTGTAGCAATGCCGGTTAATTCCAGCTCGTCAATATCATCGCCATCTTCATCATTGTCAAATTCTTCTCGCTCACGCACACCGATTGAAATTTTATCGTGCGAATCAAGCTGAATCAAATCAACATGCGAAAACATTACCACATACTCTTTGCGAGATTCAGGATCAAGAGCAATAGTAACTTCAGAATACAATTTGGGAATTATCAAATAGCCCTCCTTGTTGTTCTGAAGAGCGCTCAAATACACACCTTCGTGATAGCCAAACTGAACGTCATTCTCCTCTTGAACAAAAGCGCGAGTGTTGTACTCTTGAACATCAACTGTACCGAACAGCTCATCGCTTTCGTCATCATGTATTTTAGCGACATATCCGGTGATTCTGGCTGAATCATGCCAGACACCGGATGAAGGATCAACGTGCCCTTGTAGAGCTATACGTTGTATCGCCTTTTTAATCAAGTCATTATTGCGATTGCTCATTCGTTCTGCTTATACAATACGGTAATTTGATAGTCTGGCGAAAACCACGGACTCCGAATTCAGTCTTCACCTCATCTACAAAATAATAGCCATTTTTACCGCTGTGGATGTCATCAATGAGCTGAACTTTTATGCCAGCAGTCAGATATAGGTCTCCGAACAGCGTCAAAGTACCATCAATACCGTTGGGATTATAAGATTCGAGATACTTAATAGCTTCATCGACCAATTCATCATGTGGACAGTCTATCTTTCGAGACATGTATGGGATGACTGTGTACTTATTCAGATTGACTTTATCCTTGCTGTCAGTCTGAACTTTCTTACCCAATTTCAAGCCCTTCTTCGAGATTTTGATTTCATTCAAAGTACGGTATTGCTTCGAGTTTGGGTCACTGGGGTCGTACTGAGGATTCCGGATTACAGTAATTTTGTAGAATTTATCTCGCCCTTCCTTCTGCTCCAAGCATTGCGCTTCAACAGCTACGAATCGTTGGTCAGTGCTCATAAGGGTCAAGCCATTGGTTGCAACATTCCAATCGAAATGAATTTCGGGAACAGTCGAATTAGTTTCGCCTAACTTTAGAATCGAATCTCCTTCGGCATTTGAAAAGTACGAGCGTCCTACTGCTATGTAAGGCGTATCTCCGTCAAAGCGAATGAATGAATATACTTTACGCTTCGCCCAGATGTCGAATAAATCAGCCAAAACCAAATCATCAGTCAGGTCAATCTTGCCCAGACTGATATTGGAAGATTTGGTTTTAGGGTACAACTTCAAGCCAGTATCTTTCAGCAAGTCCAAACAACCACTGCCTTCATCCAAAAAGGTATTCACGGTGTCGGTAGATTTGCCTTTACGTTTAGGACAAGTCACCATTTTGAGAACACTGGCAAGATTCTCACATTCCAATTCAATGGGCGTATCGAGGCTCACCTTCGTTATATAGCCATTGAACATGACTTTCAACTCCTTGCGATATTTCTGCAACAACGAAGAGTCTGTGTAGATAGACTTTCCGTCAGCATTATAGCTTGTCAACGCCACTATTTCAGGGTCTTTTGTATATCCCAAAGAGATACGGATTCTGTCGCCCTTCTTGAAGTCTTCGATTTCTGCCAGTTTTGCTCCCTCTACTGAAACCCAATTCCCATTCTCATCTTTAATCTGTGGGGTGGTGTTTTTGGATTCTGTTATCACACCATCAGCTCCTAATGTTGCTGTGGTGTTTTTATCATATATCCAACCATTAGTGGGGGTCAGTGTCCTGTGCAAGATAGTTCCTCTGGGGAACTTAACCGAAGCACCACAAATCAGCTTGCGATATGTCTCTTCTATTTCGATTTGTTCAACTTCGGCAAATAGCTTAGGTGACTCAGGCTCTTTCAAAGGGTCATCGCCCTCGTTAAAAGCCCAAATCTCAATCAAGCATATCAATATACGATAATCAGTTCTGTCAGATACTTCTACCATAATTTATACGTTAGTAACCATACCTTCGATGTCCAGACCTTTGCTGACTGCTGAATTAGCTGCTCCAGTAATTGCACCAGCGGCAATTTCTGCAAGTTTGTTGTTGAGAACCAAACGATACCACGCATTCATCGGGCTCAACTGAATCTCTTGATTGATTGCGCCAATCGTATCGTTCTTTATCTGAATCTCATCAGCTTCGATTGCAACACATGTGAATGAGTATGGCTGAATGTTCTTGAATTCCTGATTGCCAAGCGTGAAGTCTTTGATGATAATTTGTTTCACCTTAAATTGGTCAAAGATGAAATGATGAACTGACACAATGCCTTTGTATTGTGCAATTTTTATCAATCTCTGTACGGCAGCTTCAGGATATACGCCCGGTGTATGCGACACTACACTACCATTCACAGTGAACGTCAAATCACCTCCGGCAATCAATTCCTTTCGGGTGAAATCTCGTCCTTGAACTGGAGTCAATACCAGATTCTTGTTTGTTGACAATGATACCTGAGCGGATAAATCTATGTGAATCACCTCTTTGGTATCTACAGTTACATCGATGGGAGTCTCATACGTTATCTCATGCTGAATGGTATGAGATTTTTCTATCATCTTCTGGAGCAAATTCTGCTCTTGAAGTTTATAACTCTCTGTCTTTACAGCTTTAGGAAACGTATATGTGACATTTGTGTCTCCCACAAAAGACATGATGAGTGCTTCTGGAACCTTGCGCCCCAAATAGTCACGAGCAACTACTGTCTTGTTAGTATCGGATGTGGTGACACTACCGTAATCATTCGTAACTATTTCGCCACTCTTGATTAGGGTTGCGTAATCATTATCCTTTGTTTGTTCCAGAACAGTTTTTCGCAGATTTCTCTCTAACGAGCGTTGAAGTCTTGGAAACAATTTGTTTATTTCCGCTTCAACCATCTGCATAGCAATTTGTTGAGCTACACGAGCCGTCACAATCTTGCTGGCAGGTTTACTTTTGAATTTCAGGTCTCCGATGGGTCCATTGCCATTGAGCCAACGATAGCCAACTCCACCCAACATAGATTGGGCGGAGCGGCCAGCGGAGAATATTAAGTCAGACCAAATGTTACTCATTGTTATCCGTGCCAAGTCTCATCGAAATCATGTACCACATCGACAAGAGCTTGGGTTAATTGTCCTTTCAGATCATGTATCACTGCTTTGTTGTCCGGATTCGATAGGTCAACCGATTCAACATTCATCAGATTTTCAATTTTTACAATCACTTGCTTAGGTGCTGCTGAATTGTCGCGATAACTTGATCTATAATCAGAATTATAATCACGCTTCGGCGGCGTATATGTAGGAACTGTAGGCGTAGTTGTAGTGGTAGTAGTGCTGGTACCATTCATATTATTTTCACGCCTAAACACAGCGTCATCAATCGGCAATCTGGGAGTCGCTGTCACATTACCGTTAGCATCACAAGTGTACCACTTGCCATTTTGATACTTATAGTATTGTCCATCAGAACTTTGATGAATTTGACCTTCCATAGAGCGTCCTGTACCCTGTATGCCACCAATTCTTCCCAAATCCCAAACGGAATGGTTCAAGAAGCTATTGAAATACGGTTGAATAGCCGGGCTCAAACGCTGAACTGTGTCAATGATTTGCTGGTGGAACGTCATAAAGTGACGTTGTGCCTCTTCTGCTGTCAGTTGTCGTTGACGAGTCTTGGTTTGACCATCAGCATCAACATAGCTTTCAGTATAGGTAAGAGCATTCCATTTTCCATCATAATAGCCTAACTTTTTGAGCCATTCATCGCTACCAAAAACTCCGTATCGAGACTTATCAAAAATGTCGATGCCACTCTCGTTCAGGAACTTCTGCAAAGTTTCATCAGCTACTTCCGTTTGATTCTCGTAAGCTCTAATGATTTCAGCAAAAGTGACAAGTAGCTTAGCGAATGGAGTGTTAGGGTTATCAATCTGGAACTGTTCTTTTACAGCCTGTTGCAAGCCATAAACATAATGGTAGCTATTGTGCAATTCAGCCTCTGTTTTATTGCCAATGTCGCTTACATTCCATTGATCAGAGCCAGCAATCCAACTTCGAGAATTCATCTGAGACCAAACATCAGCAATTATGGCATTGTAATCGCTAATAGAAGCAGTTCGTAGAATGCGCTGACGATTAGCGTCAATAATCTGTTGTGCTTCCGTGCCCAGACTGGTATCATGCCCCATAGCTGTCAGCTGTTTAGCGGCTGCTAATATTGACATGTGATTCTTTATTGCTGGATTAAAATTATAGCCATTGTATGCGTACATATCATACACATTGCCATTAGCGTCGTATTGCTGCTGTAAAGTCGGCATCAAATATGGCACCAGCTGACCATTCTGAAATATAGCTTGAGTGGCAGAGAACCAATCTTCTTTATCTGACCATGCACCGAAAGGTTTAGCTAAATTTTCATAAATATCTTTATGAGAATCCTTAAACTTAGTTTCACTTTCCAGCTTTTGTTTAGCTTCATCAATCAACCCCAGCTGTTCACGCACAAGTTTGATGTGTTCACCAATAGCTTGGTTCGTATCAAGCTGACGATTGTAGATGATAGAGTAGTATTTATCCGCTTCTGTGGCATGTTCTGAATAGCTGATACCATTCAGAGTAGCAATACTGGAAAGATATTTGTTATGAGCTTCAATCGCATTATCAATCTCCTTGCCATGTTGCCACATTTTATAGCCAAGATAGCCGATAGCAGCTACTGCACCAGCAATCGCTACAGGCCAACATGCCAGCATAGGAACCAATGCGCCCAACTTGCCAATTAAAGCAGTCGCGCCAATACCACCGGCAATACCGCCTACAATGCTTCCAACATTAGAAGCCGTACTGCCTTCCTCTCCAATCTTGCTTCCCAGCCATGAGCCAGCCATAGCACCACCAATACCAGCGCCAAAGCTGCCCACCATGCCAATACCTTTTCCGAATGCCGGTCCCCAAGATTTACCATACATTTGCTGCCATCTTGCGGCAACAGCTGGAGAAATTTGACGACCAGTTACACCAGAAAGATATTGAGCTTGCATGTAACCACCAGCGGTGTTTCCAGCCCATCCTACAGCGTTCTGCATGTTCATCCACATGCCACGCCAGAATCCACCGGCAGTGCGGTTTGTCGCAGTCATTGTACGACCGAGCAAACCAATCTTGCCGATGAGCATAGAAATCCAACCAACTGCCTTAGTGACAACGCCAAGACCAATAATCGCAGCTTTGAAAACACGAATACCAGTCAAGACAGGCCACATATAAATCTGGAACTGGAGCCACAATTTGATGAATGGTTTGAATACTTTAGCAAGCTGGAATATCCAAACTGTCGCATCCTTCATCATCTTAGCAAATTCAAGGAAATCTTTAGCGATTGTCTTGAATGTTTGAACAGCTTCAGGAGTCTGCAACCAAGATGTAATTGATTTCAGCATATCACGAATGGGAGCCTGTACACCTTCAAAGGCTTGAATGCCGTCCTCAATAAATGCCGAAGTCAACTGCGCCCATAGACCTTGTATAGTATTCTTCTTTTCATCAGCCAAACGCTGCGTCAAGCCTTCAGACAAGAAGTTTTGTTCGATAATTTCATTCCATTTGTCCACATGATTAGTGAGCACACCAGCACCCATCGCAGCAGTCTTATGGAAAAGCGAACCAAGCTGAGTGATGTTCAGGTTCTTGTCATGCAAATCACGGAAAATGGAATACAAATCTCGCACATTGCCATTTTTATCCAAACGATCTACGCCCAACTGTTCCCACATCTTAGCCTGTTGCTTAGTAGGCTTGGCAATGTTAAGGGCAATAGTACGCATGGTGGTACCAGCCTGAGAGCCTTTGATGCCAGCGTCACCCAGAATACCGAGCGCTGCTGTGGCTTCTTCAAACGATGTACCATTCATTGACAAAAGACTGGCAGCATATTTGTATGCTTCAGCCATTTCCATCAATGTAGTGTTTGATTTGGTGAACGTCATAGTCATTACGTCCGCAGCGTTTTTCACACGAGACGGAGCAATACCATAACCGGTCATAATATTGGTTACAACGTCAGCGGTTTCACCCAATTCAGTGTCACCTACCAACGCAATATCGGCAATAGGAGAAATTGACTGACTGATGCCTTCGAGATTAAAGCCAGCCATAGCAAGGAACTTAGCAGCGTCCGCAACTTCAGGAGCAGTAAACTTAGTCTGCACACCTACATCACGAACAATGCGCTCCATGCCTTTGAAGCGAGAGTCAAAGCCACCTCGTTTATCGTGCGTAGCCAAAATGTTACGCACTGTTTGCATTGAGTTATCGTATGCTACTGCATCTTGTACAACATTGCTCACCAATGTGCCAAGACCAGCAATACCATACGCAATACCCATACCTTTGAGCAAGTTGATAGCACCAATGCCACCAACATCCAAAGGAGTAGGACCCAAAGCCTTATAACCTATATTCTTAGATAGATTACGAACAATAGCATTACGAGCAGATGCAGCAGTTACTGCGGCAGTTGTAGCACGAGAACTACTGCCACCGCCAGTGGAAGTCGCGCCTCTACCACGAGGAGTTGAAGCTGTGAAAGTAATCGCACCAGCTTTTCGTGCTTCACGTTGATACTGACGTAATTTACCAATTAATCTGTCAAGTTTTCGCTCTGCATCAGCAGTCTTGATTTGAATAGTCGGAGCCTTCTGAGCGAGGCTATTCAAGCGATTCTTCAGATTGTTGATAGAGTTATTTAGCTTTTGAAATGGCTGTGTCGCTTGTGTCAGTTTTTTCGTAGCCGTGGTGAATTGATTGATAGCAGTTCTGGCTGCTTCAACTCCCACAACATTAATGTTATATGAAACTGTATAAGTCTGCGACATTGCAAAAATGTTTTTCTAAAGAATAGCTGTATGACAGATAGTATGGTTACGACAAACCCCTTGCCTCGCACTTTCAAGACAAGGGGTTTGTTTAGAGCATACCAAGCGTTCTCGCTTGATTGACTTTTAACTGATGGGCATCCAGCCATTCTGCTTCATTTGCAAGGCTGGCAAACTCTTCATCGGATAATGTGTCAATGTTTACGCCCGGAAAGTAATGCCTGACAAGGAGCATTTTGATACGAAAATACTCCGTATCTTTTACTTCCGAGCTTTGGATAAATTTACAAGACGTCCGTGACGCATCTCGATGATCTTGCTCAACTGACCCATTGTACCGAAGAGGAACAAGTTGTCATCGTTGACAAGCGAGTCATCGCCGCCGAGGAAGCAGTCTTTAGCGAGTGTGTGAAGGGCGATGGTCTGGTTATTGGCTGAAGCAGCGGTGAACTTGCTGAATGTCTTCAGGTCGGGCTGACGGAAATAGCCAATGTAGATTTCCTTGTCATCGTAGTCGGGATTACCAGCCACCATGATGGGGAAGATGGCACGAACTGCTGGGTTAGCCGCCTTCAACTCGGCAACCTTCTTCTCAATTTCTTTTTCAAGTTGGGGGGTGAGCTCAAGTGCGGGCTCAACGATTTCCATTTCGTCCATAACTGTACTTTTTGTTTATGTTGTTTTATTAAAAATAGCGGAGCTTATAATAGGGGGTTTGAAAAAGGGGAAGAGATTTTTCATTTCTCTTCCCCTTCAACATCAACATGTTCTAACAATTATGGAGTCGGTTACTGAGTGCTCAGTACAATGTCAAATGGATTGAGGTCGAACTCTTTGGTGATATTCGTGTCATCCTGAGAGGCTTCCATACCGTCTTCAGTGAAGAGACAGCCCTTCAGAGTTACGGTTTCAGTGGTCCAATCCTCAGTTTCAAATTCGTTTGCAAACGAAATGATGAGGTCGAATTCACCCAGAGCGGTCAAAGAACCTCGGAGAGCTCGCAACTGTACCTGAGCGTTGTAGTCCAGAGTGATGGAAGCAGTGTACTCCCAGTTGCCAAAGCCTCGGTTTACAGGCTTGCCGCCAAGACCATAGTTGGTCTTCACATTCCATTTACGGTTCCATTTGATGCCTGTGACACCTTGGAGCACAATGGAATTGGCATTGGCAGAACCGGTAAGAGCCGGAGCGGTCAACTCAATCATAGCCCACGAATAGGCGACGTTATTTACGATTGTTGCCATTGATTATTAGGATTGAGAAAGCGCAAAGCCTTCAGTTACCTCGATAATCTTCGAGTGACCCATAGGAATGAGCGAGTAGCTGAGGATGAGCTTGTCGTTTTTCAAGATATTCTGGTTAGCAGGGATGGTGATCGAGCCAATGCCGCTTACCTCTTCGTTGTCCACCATAGCCTGAAGGACATCATTTACAAGATTATGGAACATTGTGATATGTGCTGCCGAGAGTTGTCCAGTTGCAGGGTCAACCTTAATCTTATAGTTTACATAAGGAAGGAGAACCTGACGAACAGAGCGGCGAGACTTGTTAATCACACGGTTGCGCGAGATGCTGCGATAGTCACCGTCCGAGCATGTGCCGTCACCATTGAAGAATACCTGACCTTCGCGACCTGCATATTTCATCAGGAAGATGTAGCCAAGGTCATCAAGAGTGTCGAGCTGCTTGGGCGATAGAGCTGCGTAACGCATCGAATTTTTGAGGGCATCGCCTTCCAATGTGCAATCGCCAAAACCAAACTCGATGTCTGGGAAGTAATTACCAACATTGCAATTCATTACACAACCGATGTTGTCTGCAACATTCATGGATGCCAGCAAACCGAGGATTGCACCTACGTTACCTACTGGGGTCTTGCTTTCAAGCGCAAGCTGCATTGCACGAACTTCGCTGTCCAGACCCTGACCGAGTGCTACGGCTACATAGCGGCAATCAACGATGCAAGAAGGAATCTTGCTAAAGACTACAGTTGTAGCAGAGCCGGTAGCAGTCTTAACCTTTGCAGGGTTGGCGTTAAGCACAAATGCTGCCGGTGCATGGAGATCATTTGCCATCGAGTTTGCAACCAACTGAATGTCATCAACAATCTGGATTCCATACTTTTCAGCTGCTGCATCAGTTTCACGCCACAGAGACTGTTCTGTCCAGATACCGAACTGGTTGATGATACCGCCAGATGCTTGCTGCATTTCTGTCAGTGCATTCCAGTTAGCCGAGCAATCTGCGAATGCGATAAACAAACGACCAGTGCCACCGTTCAATTTGAAGAAGTGTTCGATATGATAGTACGGGATGCCAAAGAGGAAGTCTTTGCTGCTACCGTCTTCCGTTTCGCCAGTATAGGCTTTAATGCCAAGAGCAGCAACATCGTCCATGTTGTTGAGCTCAATTACTGCGTCTTTCAAGCTATCGGCCATCTCAGCCGCTGGGCCTTTTGTCCAAAAATCGGTCTGTGCCGAAATGTCAAAAAGCAGACCGCAGACCTTCTCAGTTTGGGAAGTTCTTTCTACACCAATGTTACCATCAGTGTCAGTCATAAATACGCCACCTAAAGACATTCTGTTTTCTTATTAAGTGTTATAGAAAGGATTTTTGTAAAGAATAGCCGCCTTAGCAGCATCAAGTTTGCAGCCCGGACCGAACACGCAACCCTGCGGTGTCACAAGCAGTTCTGGGTAGTTAGAGAAGATTTTAAGAGTATTCAAAACATTTTCAGGGATGTCCTGTTTCGGGGCTTTCTTAGGCTTCTCTTTAGGTTCCTCACTTGGTTTCTCAACTGATTCAGGAACCTCGGTTTCTTCTGCTGGGGTCTGCTCTGTTTTTAACTCGGTAGGGCTCACTGTCTCAGCATTCTCCACCGTAGTTTCATCAATTTCTTCTACTGTGTTTTTTCGTCTTGCCATAATGTGTCAGAAATTAGAAATGGGGAGCGGAGCTTCTTTCTCCACTCCCCATTACCGTTTTACTTGTCGGGTAAATTCCGCGCTCCGGTATCGTTACGCAGTTTTCTTGTATGCAGTCCAGACGATGATTTCAGCGGGCAGAACGATGTTCACGTCCATCTTCATTCGCATCTGGAAGAAATACAATTCCGAGTTAGCCTGAAGGCGCTCTACCTTAACCGACTCTTGGTCAGTTGCGTAGTCAACACCCATCCAAAGGTTCGAGTCCATGCTGGAGTTGAACTTGCCGAGGAAGATGGTGTGCTCAGGCATACCGTTAATCACTACGATAGACTTGCCCTTAAAGCGACGCTTGTTGATGTCGGCATTCTCAACATACTTCACTTCTTTCTTGGTCAAATACTCGTCGTATAGATCCCAGAGCTCCCAGCCCATTACGAACTTGAGGTCCGAATGCTTACGGAGTTTCTTAGGAGTCTGCTTCCACATAGCGTACAATGCAGCTTCTACTTGTGCGCCAGTAGTGAGTTCGGTGTCACCTGCGAGAATTGCCTTACCACCAGCAATTTCATTCGGGTCAGTTGTAGTCAAGTTGTCAAGCACACGAGCAAGAGCACCATCGAAATACTTCATTGGGCCTGCTGCTGTCTTGCCACCAAGAACTGTAGCACCGGTAGGACAAGTGATCTTGGCATCTACGCCGCCCTTACGAGCGCACCAGATAGAATCGCCAATATACTGGTCTTTCTTGTCAATAAGCAGATGGAGCATCTTCGACTGAACCTTGGGATCAAGGTCGCGGAACAGGAGCTGACCGTCCGGCTGGAAGGGCTTCCAATATTCCTCAAAGTCACGAGGATTAAACTCAAGATAAACCATCAAATCCTGTGGATCGAGGTAACGCTCCGAGAAAGTGTACTGGTTAAAGCCATCCTCAGTAGCTGCACCCTCAGTCGAGGTAGGAGTAGGTTTGTTGTCTTGAATGATTTCACCGAGTTCAATGTGAGGAAGCACATAGCGCTTCTGAACACCAGACTTGATGTGAATCAAGCCCTCGGCAAAAGTGTCATTACCTTGCGCGGTATAGACCAAAAGGTCTTCCAACACTTCACCGGCGTAGGTATTACCGGCGTAATTAATATTGCTTGCCATTATATCGTGTCAATATGGATTAGCTAAAGGTTTTCAACTCGAAGTCACCTACGACTGCCTTAACCTTTTCGGCAAGCTGCTCTTCAGTGCTCTTCATAGACTTCTCAGCCGCATCTACGTTGGCTGGATCATTTGCAATTTCCTGAGTAACTTTATCGCGTGGTGCAAGACCAGCCAAAGTTTTCTCAACCAGAGGAAGATTGGCTTCTGCCATGCTGACCCATTCGGCTTCATCTTCTGCCGGAATCTTACCAGCTGTCACAGCTGCCTGAACGATCTCTTGAATGTGAGCAACTTTCGCAGCCGCCTCAGCATCCTGATACGTTTTCAACTTGTCCTTGACTTCAGTGAGCTCATCAGCAAAATTCTTTGCCTCGGCCTCCTTGCCCTTGTACTGAATCTTCAATTCGTCGAGTTCTGCCTTAGTCTTAATAAGGTCCTCCTGAGCGGTCTGTAGCTCTGCCTTAACAGTATTAAGAGCAGCCTCGGCATTTGTCAACTCAGTAATGCGAGGAGCTACGGATGCCACCGGGGTGTCCTTTGCCAAACCAAGCTGGGCACATACTGTGTCAAAAGCCAGTTCTTTTTCGTTCATTACTTGTTGTTTTTGATTAGTTTGCTTATTTTGTTCAAGAATAGCGAGTGTTTTCTCGATAAGTTTGCTTTCAGTCACTTCATCGGCTATCGCAGCCATGATGTCTCGAATCGAGGTGACACTCTGCACACCTTCAATTTTGTTTTTGATGTCAGCCCTTACTTGCTCAGATGTGCGAATCACATTCTTACTCGGCAATATGCCAGCTTCTACAGCCTCTTTAGCCGATAAGTAAGTACCATCAGCATTTCCTTCACCGTCCATAATCTCACGAACTTTGGACTTTTTGATGCCGAATCGTTTTTGATAGATGGTTTCCAACTGTCCACGGAAAGCCTTCAGCATGTTCTGTGTCGTTTCATCCTGAGCATCAATCGCATTCACAAATGGATTATGAATCATCAAGATGGAATAATCGTGCATATACAGCTTTGTGCCAGCCGCCCAAATAACACTACCCATTGAGGCTGCAATACCTTCAATTACACAGTGCGTTTCGATTGGACAAGACTGAATGACAGAGAATGTGCTCATGCCCGAAACGACCGAACCACCTTCTGAATTGATTAGAATCAATATTTTAGATGGCTTGACGTAATTCTGAAGCCACAAAAACTCGTCATTGAATCGAGCTGTTGTTTCCGATGTAACCGGACCGTAGAAACGAATGACTGCCGGTTTGTTCTCGGAAGCCTCACCAACAATGTACTTGTATTCGTTCTCGTTCATTTGCTATTTTCTGAAGAATAGCAAGTGCATAAAACAAAGGTTGTTTCTGGCTACTCCGTATATCCAGCCACGTCCTCAAATTTCGGGTCTTTATGGTCATCGTGCCCATCCATATTGTTTTCAGGTATCTGGTCTGAATGGTTTGTGAATGGGGGTACTACCAATGTCCGCTCTACATAGTTTCGGTAGCGATATGAAGTGTAGCTTCTAAACCATACTTCATACGTTATCCAATACTGCTGAAGACCATCATCAAAATTTTCAACTTGGTCGAAATATGTAAGCTGACACCTCTCTGTTAGTGGTGCAAACTTTGACTTATTCGCTTCAATAGCATTATGCACCCTCTGGAACACATCATAGCCTTCAGTCTGGTATTCATCATCGCCAATATTCAAGCGATTGAGCACAAAGCATATTCTCAAATCGGCTCTTCCTTCGCCAATTCTGGAAGTCTGAACGAGCCAGCGCATATTGATGAGATGAACGAAGACAGCTGGAAATGCCAGCGCATATTCCAAATTCTGCTTGTCGTTTTTGATTCGAGCCAACTGCCCTTGATTCATTTTGATAGTCCGGAAGAGTGGTGGGCTATCTGGATTGTTGGGATCAACTCGCAAATCCTTCAAAATGCTTTCTACAGCCCTATAAATTTCAGACAATGGATTCGCTTCATACAATTCCTCTTCAGTCTGTATTGTACCACTGGAAGGAGGTGTAATCTCAGTGTCAGAAGGTTTTTCAGGTATAGTATGTTTCTTTTTGTCAACTATCATTTAGGTAATCCTTCAAATATGTGAACACTCAACTTTTTCAATTCAGCAACAAGCACAGTGGAATGACCTATAAATTGACGTTCCTTTTTAGGACCTCTTAATGGCTTGTTGGTCAATGAATTCAAATTGTTATGTACAGCAGCATAGCAAAATCCTCGATGACGATTAACAAATGAATTGAATTCTGCTGGGTCAGTGTGGATAATCACTTGGTGATTCTTTACACTCTTGACCTTAATAGAATCATAGAGAGTGCCGTATTGTCTCAGAATTGCTGTGCCACCAATATATTTCCCTTGCCATTGTGCCCAAGGACGGCTGTTCAAAGTGTTCATTCGCTGTTTCACGAATGAACCTTGGAACACTTCTACAGCAGCACGTCCAGCTTTCACTTCAAAATTGTGGACATTCACTGTGAATTTATGATCAGCGCCAACCCATTGAGCTGCCATTTGAGATGGCGTTATCTTAATTATTGGCATTGAAATATTTATCTTTTATCCTTTGTGTAATAGATTGTAGTGCTTTGTTGTGCTCAGGAACAATCTGGAAGTATGGGTGTTCATCTGAAAAGATTCGACCGCCCAATGCAACACTTTCCTTAAAGGTCGGGTTAAACCAATCTGGCATTTCCAACTTCTTTTTATTTGCCGCCTGAACGCTATTAGTCACTGTATCTTCAATCAAGAAGCAACGGCACATGTGCTCAATCGGTGGAATCAACCAAGCTGGAAAACTCGCTTTGGGGGCAGAAACGCCCTCATACTGCAAGTGCCACGGACGCACACGCTCATCACCTTGTGTCATGTATGTGAGGATTGTGGTTGGCTTCATAGCAACAAGACCGGCTGCAATAATCATCGCATACTCAGCGTCTTTATTCTCGACATAGGCGTATCGCTTATTATATCTGTCAAATATTGCATATACGTCATCTTCGGTCAGCCCTTCATGCTCTTCCTCCTCATCAAGATCAGGCAATTCGGAAAGCATTTGATATTCCTCTGCTACTGCAAAATCAATAAGATTTTCGACCGCAGCCACCACAATATCGCGTCTTGCAGCGTCCAGTTCAGATAAACCATCTTTGTTCCTTAACAGCTCTAATGCGTCTTCTAAAGTTATATTGAAGCCATCAAGAGCATGACCAATAATATGGCTTGCTCGTAAAGCCATGAGTTCTTCGACAGCTTCCAAGCGACCGTCTTCATCTGCATCGCTACCCACAAAATGCTCGAATATAGCCAGTAGCGCAAGGTATTCTTTTTCATCTCGTTCTTTATCATCTTCGGGCAACCTTTGAGCTTTAACCTCGGAGAGTAAAGTGGTGCCCTTTACTTTCTCTCCTTCAGAAAATTTACCGCCCCACGGTGTCTGCCGTATCTACGGTAATATTCATCATCAGACATTCGATAGTGACCGTCTGAATCCTCACGACCAACCGATACACCACCAGCACCACCAGTCTGGAGGTTGATCTGTTTGCCAACAGCTACACCAAAAGTCTTTTCAATTTCCTCTGACGGAACTTCAAATCGGTCAGAAAGAGCTGAGAATAGTTCAATCTGCTCTTTATTTGACATTTCCAGTCTGTTTGAATACTTAAATTCAAGACCCGGCTTGATATAACCAATAGCAATAAGGCGTGGAATGATCTCCTCATTCATCACATTTTCGATATATTCACGATAGACAGCAATTCTGTCACGGAAAATATCTTGGTGAGCGCGAGTAGCACCAACATAAGATTGAGTAGCGCCAGCCATAGACTCTGAGCCAAGAATAAGATTCGATACTTCAGCGTTCACTCGCTCAATCAAACCAGTAAACACTTTCTCTGAATTGGACATAGTGAATGTCTTGATGTCCACTTCATCATTCAAGCCAGTCACAACCACCTTATTTTGAGCGGCACTCGCAATTTCGTTGGCTAATCTCTGACGATCCTGATTGCTTTCACCTTCAGTCTTACCGTGAATGATAGGCTGACCATAAGTATGTGAGAAATTCACATAGTTAGCCATCGTGAATTTTTTTGCCAAAATCAAAGGTGTGGTCGAAGAGAACAACCCCAATGTGCCTGAATTGATAAGCACATACAGTTTTTCATACTGTTTGTCTTCAAAATTCCATCCGGGCAACCAAATACCTTGGCGGCGCACAATTCGTTTTTGGTCTGGAAGAATATTGCGTCGCTCAATAATATTCACTTCGTTAAGTCTGCCGGTTCGTGGATTGATTTCTGGGCATATTTCTATGCCTGTGTAACCATACAACTTTGCTTCCACAATACCACGAATGATTTTAGTGAACTGAGTGCCTTGTATTTTGCGCGTTTCTTCGATGTCTTTCTCCCATCTGCCTTTTTCATTCTGTTTAGCAAGCATATATCGCTCACCGACAATTTGGGATTCAAGAGTTTCAAGAACGCCAGATAAGTGCGCATCTTGCTGGACACACGCTTCATAAAGGTCAATGAGCTTACTGCGGTCATCAAGTACAGTACCGTTTATCACTTGGTTCTGTACAGACTTGAATCGACAATAGCGCTCAATTTCCCTCACATATTCTTGGATAGTCTTCTTACTGGTGCGGAATATGCTCTCCAGCAAATCGACATTGAAAGGTTCCTTATCGGTCGTTGTAGCCATTAATATTCGTTTTCAGAAGAATAGCCGATAAGTGATATTTCCGTTTTTCAGCGAAACGCAAAATAAAATCCAAAACTTAATAAGAGTTAAATTTGGGATTTTCGATTTACTTGTAAATATCAGTAATTTAGCATATAACGAATTTATAAAGTGTTAAATATATGATTTTGTTTGGCTATGTCAAATATCTGTATTAACTTTGCTGTCGATAAAAAATATGTTTAACCCCAAATACCACCACAATGAACGAAGGATTTGATTACTTCCGAATCAAGATGGCGTGGAATGCCGAGCAAGAAGACGGCTCTCTCGCCAAGGTGAAAACCGAAGACTTGGTGTATGCTTCAAGCTACACTGAAGCAGAAAAAATTGCGTATGCTCTGATTGAAGACCAGCAGCGTACCAAAAATGGTGATGCGTCTTTTGAAATCCTGAAGACTAAGATTTCAGAGATGCTGTACAACGACAATCTCTTGCACGATTCTGAACTTGTAGGAGGTCTGGTGTACAACTACCTTGACCCAGAAGCTGATGAAAATATCGGCATCTATGCTGTGAAAGTGATGATTGTCACTGTTGACGAGCGTACCGCAAAAGAAAAGCGTACCTACGAAACCCTCTACACGCCCGCAAGCTCCAACACGGATGCTGCTGATCGAATCAGCAAACACCTCAACAAATGTATGTCGGACTTCGTGATCCGTGACATCAAATTTGACAAAGCAGAATCTATACTCTGGCCCACAGACGTATTTGAAGCAAAAGCTAATGTAGCTTAATGAGCAAAGCCACAACTGGAAGGCGAATAGAAGACATTACTTGCACCGAGCAAGCCTTTCCAGAATTTCCCCATCTGCTCATCGGGGAGGCAAATGATAAAAGCGTCAAATATTTCGACGCCACCGCATATCTCGAAAAATCTGGTCTATCACTTTACTCAGCAGAGGATTTCCTGAGTAACTACTTTCATCCAATCAATGCACTCGTAGAAGCCTATGAGCTTGATAGAAAAATAGTGTGCATTGAAAATCTTGAAGGCCATCTCCTAATTGATAGTAGTCTAATCTACTTGTTTATCTCCTATGCTAATCCAGACTTCTTGGCTTATCTCAATGACCGTGTTGATGAGCTTTTGACTCACGGTTTTTGCGTGTCTGACGCTTACCTCTTCAGAGCTGCCAAGGACCGGTTAATGCCAGAGGTCTTCTTAACAGGAGATAATGGCACCCAGACAGACTAAAGAAGCAAGAAGAATCCTCGTATTCAATCCACTCAAAAAATTTATTGGCGTATTCGCTTCACAGCTGCAAGCTGCAAGAATCTTAGGAGTCAAGACTCCTACTATCAAGGCAGCGTGTGACGGAACTGCAATCTCTACATGCAGCCTCTATCTTCGCTGGTGGAATCCAGAAATAGAAATAGATGTTGACAAAGAGCTTGGCGAACTCACCCTGTCAGAGTATGACCAACTATGTGGAGTACAGCGCAAAGTTTATCGAAACAAGCGTATGAATCGAGAGCATTGGACATACAACATGAAAGCAACCCCAGAAAAACTTAAAAGACTCAAAAGAAAAGATGAAAGTACAGATAATCAATAACTCAAAGCATGACCTCCCGGCATACGCTACAGACGGTGCCGCAGGCATGGACCTTCGCGCAAACATCGAGCATCCCATTGTACTCAGCCCTATGGAACGTGTGTTGATACCTACTGGTCTCAAAATCGCTCTTCCTATCGGCTATGAAGCACAAATCAGACCAAGAAGCGGCATGGCTCTAAAGCATGGCATCACATGCGCCAACACCCCCGGTACAATCGACTATGACTATCGTGGCGACGTGGGTATCATTCTCATCAATCTCGGCACCGAGCCCTTCGTCATCAATGATGGAGACCGTATCGCTCAGATGGTCATCAACAAATATGAACGCATCGTATGGGAGCCGGTTGACGAGCTGCCTGAAACAGAACGTGGCGAAGGCGCATACGGACATACCGGCGTGAAATAATGTATTCAAGCAAATAATTAACCAATCAATCAGGGGAGGGCTTCTTCCGGCTCTCCCCAATTTCGATATATGAATACAACCATTTTAACCAAAGAATTGTCTATCGGCTCAAAGCCGGTCAAGGTGCTTCTGGAAGGCAATTCTAATATCTGGATATGCGTCCATGATTTATGCTGCGTGATGAGCAGACCTCAGTTCATGTGCAACAACCCAGTATTTACGATGTGTCCATCTGCACAGAAAATCAAATTCAAAAAGAATAAAGATTCTATGTGGGGCATTCGTAAATCGGATGTGGCAAAGTATTTCTACTTGATTCGTCAAGAGAATACCTATACTGAACGGATGTACAAGCAGATTGTATCATGGGCAGAATCACTTACGCCAGAAATTATCATCAATGCACCGGGCGTAAGTCATAAAATGACTCCCGCAACACCTCAAAGTGCGCAACCCGCTCAGGAAATCACAACCTATCAATACAATGGGCGCAACATTTCCTTCTTGAACGGCACTAACATGATGGTTAACGCCACCCAGATGGCTGCGGCTTTCAACAAAGTGCCTAAAGATTGGCTTCGTAACCAATCCACTCAAGAGTTTATTTCCACATTATCAACCGTTAGGCAGATTCGCCCAACGGAACTTATCACCAAACAACAAGGTGGAAATGGCGAACAAGGAACATGGATGCACGAAGACGTAGCAATCGAATTTGCGCGTTGGTTATCCCCTGCATTTGCTATATGGTGTAATGATAGAATCAAAGAACTTCTATCTCATGGCATTACAGCAATGCCTGACACCATTGAGCAAATCATCGCAGACCCTTCCTTTGCTATCAAGACACTTCAAGCTCTGCAAGAAGAACGCCAAGCAAAAGAATTGGCAATCAGAGAACGAAATGATGCCCGTTCTCAGGTGATTCTTCAGAAACCTAAAGCGGACTACTACGATGCAGTAATCGAATCTCGTGAGCTCTATACAACACTCCAAATTGCTGGTGAACTTGGTATGTGCTATCGCACCTTACGTCTGAAGCTCTTCAAACTTGGCGTTGTAACCACTGAAACCGGACCAATGTACACCTCACAAGGTTACGAGGATTGGGGCGAAATGGTGGTAACTCCGGGACCAAAGCGTAGTACCTTCCTCAGATGGAATAAACGAGGACGTGAAGGCATTTTCTCACTCATCAACCCAACCCTGCCAGTTTAACAACCATAATATGAACAATCAAGAATATATCGACAAGTTATGCTCGGAATTGTCCGAGCATAACAGGCTGTATCGCTTAGGTCAGCCGGTTATTTCAGATGCCGAGTATGATAGGAAAGTCGCAGAATTGCGGTCTCTTGATCCAGACAATAAGTGGCTTCAATCAATAGAGCCAGCTCCTATTGCTCAATCTCGAAAACGCAAGCTGCCAATCCCCATGAAATCGCTGAATAAAGTCAAAAGCCTTGCTGAAGTCAAGCAATGGCTTGGTGCTTTAGCGATTCCAGCTACAGCTTCTATCGTCATCACTCCCAAATTCGATGGCGTGTCATGGCTACATAGCGAAGAAGACGGACGAACTTTCTCTCGTGGTGGGTCTGAAAACGAAGGTCAAGATTGCACAGCACACTATCTCAAAGGTGATTTTGGAAACAAAGAAGAGTGGGAACAGTTCTTTCCGCCACGCTACACCTTTGGTGAATTGGTATTCAGACGTGCTACATGGCAATCTACATTCGTAGGCAAAATATCCGATTCTACTGGAGATCCCTACCGCTCACCCAGAAATACTGTCGCTGGCTTCATCAATAGAGATGAAGCGACTGACAACCTACAATATGCTGATTTCTTCAGATACGGCATCGGTGAAATAGATTGGGAGCTGTTCGGCACATATACTGAAATGTACGACACTCTTTGCCGCGTATTTCATCAGCCGAACCTCAAATGGACTATTCCAGTTGCTCAGTTGTCAGAAGAATTGCTTTCTCAGCTCTTCCTCGACTGGCGCCAAGAATATTACATTGATGGCTTGGTAATATATCTGGATGATATTGCTCTATGGAAAACCATCGGCAGGCAGCAAACCACTGGCAATCCTCTGTACGCGATGGCTTACAAGCATCCAGACTTCACAGAATCCTTTGAAACCACTGTAAAAGGCATTGAATGGAATGTCAGCAAAGCTGGAGCTCTCAAACCTGTGGTGCAGATAGAAGCAGTTGACACTGGCGATTGCATCATGGAAAGTCCAACCGGCTATAATGCTAAGTGGTGTATGGCTCATCAGATTGGCAAAGGGGCAAAAATACTCGTCACTCGTTCTGGCGGTGTCATTCCTAAAATCCTCGAAACCTTAGAGCCTACAGAATGCCAAATTCCTCAATCATGCCCAGTCTGCGGTGCTTCAACATCATTCGATGATGCAAACGTCGAGCTATATTGCACGAATCCAGAATGTGAAGGGCGGCAGCTTGCAAAAATCACTCATTTCTTGACTACAGTTGGTGTTGAAAATATGGGTGATGAGACTATCGCAAAAATCTTCGCCGCCGGTCACAAAACCATACGCGCCTTCTTGGACGTAAAATGGAATGAGCTTATGGACATTGATGGTTTTGGTGAATCTATCGCCAACAACATCGTGGACCAGATGAAGAAAATCAAAGCCGGAGTAGATTTGGCTACCTTGATGCACTCCAGTGATTGCTTCAAGGGCATTGGCAAAATCAAAGCTCAAAAACTGTTGGACGAACTTGATGACTACGAACTGTGTTCATTTTGCCAAGGCTGGTTTATCCGTCCACAAAATGTCGATCCATCATCTGAGAGCTTCCAAGCACTTCCGATTACCACTCAGAATTTTTACTTGGGATATTTCCCATTCATCAAATTTTTGGAAGAAACCGGAATTCCATACATTCTTCCACAAAAATCTGAGCCATCGGGCACAAAATGCACTGGATTCTCCGTATGTTTCTCTGGTATCAGAGACAGCGAACTGGAAGCAAAAATCACAGCAGAAGGTGGTGCTATTGCATCAGGTGTGTCCAAAAAGACTACCCATCTGGTTGTAAAAGACCCAAACGGCTCTTCCTCCAAAATAGCTAAAGCCAAGCAACTTGGCATTCCAGTAATGACTATTGAAGATTTCAAGGCACTTTTATAATCTTACTACATAAATGCGAGGGGTTAATTACCTCTCGCATTTATTTGATTTATAAGTCTATGAAATTTTTTCACAAAGAAATTATACGATTTATTTGTGTATGTAAAATTTTAGACTTAACTTTGCTATCGAAACTGAAAGTAATATCTATGGCAAAGAAAAATCAACTCACAACAGCAGATCATCTGGAATTCTCAGAATACGAAAAACTGCTTGACGGATTTCACCAAGATAAAGAATATCTATGGGAAATGTATGCTCGACTTGCGTTCTGTACTGCTTGCCGAGCATCAGACGTACTGAAATTTAGATGGGTTGACGTGATTGATAAAGATGAGACTACGGTTCAAGAACAGAAAACCGGTAAAGCTCGACGCATCAAGTTCAATCATTCCGTCAAGGAAAAACTGAAAGAGCTTTGGGGGTTGATGGGGAAACCAAATAAGGCTCTCTACATCTTTCAGAACGTCAGAACTGGTGAGCCAATGACAATTCAGAACGTCAATCAAAGACTGAAACAGTTCAAATACCGTTACAGGCTGCATATTGACCATTTTTCGACTCACACTTTCAGAAAAACATTCGGTCGATATGTGTACGACCAGAACGGACACAGTGCAGAGAGCTTAATTCTGCTAAACAAAATACTCAATCATTCCAACATACAAGTTACAAAGGCTTATATCGGAATTACACAAGACGAAATCAACAATATCTACGATTCGATACAGTTCTGATTTCATCGACCCCAAAATTGACGTGCGGCACAGTTCCGCACCCTTCTATCTCTTTTTCAACAACTCACTTCGAGCTAAACAGAGCAATGTATGGCTTATCATACAGAAGGGTGTGGCTTGTCGCAAAAATTTGTTTGCGAAAAATGTGGTGCAATAGTCCATCCTGAAGACTATAGAGAAGGCACGTTATGGAAAAACCGAATGACAACTCAATCGGTTTGCTTTGAATGTGCTTACTGGTTGGATTTAATCGAGCATCCGGTCGCACACTTCCAGATAATCAACCATCAGTATTTCAGTTTGCCTCCAGAAGTAAATGAAGGTGAACCGATTCATCATATTCTGACTCATAGCGGTCACTTATTTGACTCGACAAGGCTATTCAATTATGGAAGGGTCCCTGAACGATTTTGGCAAGAACTGCCAAATACAGCCAACTTCCTATCGCACTCCAGATACCGCACCATTAAAGCAAATCAAGGATTTGAATGCGACAGAAAAGGTTGCTGGGATAGAAAGCATTGTCTGTGGTATAAGGGACCTATAGACTGGAATGAAATACCGGAATCTCATAAAGTAGGCGCTGAACAGTGCCCGATGTTTATCAACATATTAAATCCAAAGAAATGATACTTGCACTCAAAATTTTCGGAGGCATAATTGGCTGTCTCGTGATTGCATTCTTCATGTGGTTCCTATGGCTCGTGGCAATCGAAGTCATATTTGGAACAGACCGATGCAAAAACTGTCCTATGAAAAATGAATGCTTCAATGCCATTGCCGCAGGGATGCCAACTCTATGCAATAACTCCGAACCTCTTCACACCCAACAGCTATGAACCAGTTCGCTCTTTTCATCCTCAACGACATTCAAGAATTCGTTGACAAAATGAAAAGCTATATCAAATCAATGATAGCGCAAGAGCGCAAGCATCTGAAAGAAACAATGAATTGCATCAGTGAACACCACACCAGATTGGCAAAAACGTCAGCAAAGCCTGTTCACAAACAGATGCGTCATCATATCAATAATCGAAACCGAACATGGAACAGAATAAAATCCTCTACCCACGCCCCGGCATTGAATATCATACTCATGGTAGTCATCTTCTGCTGATTCGATGCCCTGAATGTGGAAAAGAGAATTATGCTCTCAACGTCATCACAGGAATCTGCACTTGGTGTGGCTACGATGCCAAAACCGATCCTAAAGTAACTAATCATATCCAACAACATACAAATGGAAAAGAACGAATGCAAACAACTCGCTGAAATGTTCGATGAAATAGACTTCATCGAAAGGCTTGAACAGTTCGTGAAGAATGCCAATAACGGCATCCGAATTATGGCAAATCCTCAATGCTCGAACTTCAAGCCCATCGTATTTCCAGAGAATGTCGCATCTTTTGTGCTTGGGTCGCTGACCAGCTACAAAGACTCTCTGAAAGATTTGCTGGCTAATCTCAAAATCGTAGATAAGTCAGCCGTGCCGGAAGAACCAGAACCGGAACCCACACCAGACGAATCTGGTGAGTAATCGCAGTTGAACGAAAATGGCTGGGGTGCCATCAGTGTGTCTCAGCCATTAAAAATAAGTTAAAAACTTAATCTAACTCAATCCAATTCATTTTAATTCACTATTCATCATAAACTCTGAATATGGAACTAAAACCAAAAATGACTTACGAAGAAATGCAAAACGCATATCTCGAAACGAATCCTTTGTATGCTCCGAATTTTGTAAGAGTCGGAAAATTCGCAAAAGTTCAAGGGTATCGTAAAATAAAGCAAATGATCAACAACAAGCTCACATATTTTTATGTCAGAAAATAATACTTCTCCAACGCTAATTTACAGCCAACATCTACGATGTCTTGCGAGGCTGTTAAAGAACACTGCCCAAACAGAAGTGTTCACATATCTGTTCGACGAATATCTGCATTTGTTGAGACAAGGCTACACTAATCCCGGAATCACAAAATCCATGATTACGATTGCTGAAAATACTGGAGTCTATCGTGGCCGTGTTGAAGACCGATTAAAAGAACTGGCAGAACTTAGACTCATCACCGTCGTAGGTAAAGTGATTTATATACAAGCGAATTTTTTATTCGCCCTTGCGAATCTTCTTTACTCCAAAGCAAGTGCTTCAGAAAAGAAAGCTGTATGTACAGCTTTTCAGAATAAAGACTTTGAAGCTCTAAAAAAACTGGGGCTGGAAGAGTATTCTGATGCAGAAAGACGTTTTTCACGAATGTCAGGCTCAATTATGCCGATTTCACACCAAAATGATGCAATATCAGCAGAATGTTGCGAAATCAGCAAAATGATGCAATATCAGCAGAATGTTGCGAAATCAACAGAAAATGATGCAATATCAGCACAGTTGCTGATTCCGCATCATGTTTTTGAACCTATTTTATTAGTTTTCCCCTCAAAAACAGACTTTTTGGAAGCGTTTTATCATCAAAATGATGCAATATCAGCAAAACAAACCATCTTGGACGCTGCTGACATTATTTATGATGCAAAATCAGCAAATTCTGCATCTGAAATGATTGAAAAAATGATGATATTGCAGCATTTTTGGATGTTGCAATATCAGCAAAGTGATGCAATATCAGCAACAGTAATAAAGAGTAAAGAAGAAAATAAAAAAAGAAATACCCAGAGCGAAGCTCTGGTTAAAGAAAGGGAAGGCTTTTCGGAAGATGAAAACGAAAACGATGAGGAAGATGAAGAATTCTTCTCAGGTTTTGGAAAACCTTTAGAAGTTGTAGAGCTTAAACAGTTTGGAACTGTCAAAGAACTTTCTGAAACTTCTTCAAAAAGACGAGCCCTGTCTTACCCGATGTTCACAGTTGAGGAAGTTGATAGAATTGTCAGCGATCTTGATTATGCAGCTACCAGTCCTCTCAAACTTTTCATCAATACTGTTTGGTGGATTCTCTCAGACTATGTACAGGAATCTATCGAACCGGATGAAGATGATGAAGACCTTCCAGAAATTATAAACATCGAAGGTCATGGTTTCCCGATTGAAGACTTCCAGAAAGAAATTCTTGAAGTGGCTTATGAGGAAGTTGAAGGTTACATGGACAAAGGCTGTATTGAAACAGAAGACGGACAGTCAATCTCAGTTTCGTTTACAGAAATGTTCCCCTTTGAACTTTTGGGGTCAATTTTCAAATGGGAGAAGAAAGCTCTCTCACATGACGAATCTGTTTACGAGATTTCCAAGAACGGCATATATGACGTTTCAGCGGAAAAGATTGAAAGAGCTTGTCAGCCGGAAACCAGAGAAGAGAAAAGAGCAGCCATACAGGATAGCCTTCAGTACATGACAAAGCTCTACCTGATTCAAAACTTCAAGCGACCAGAATTAGACCGTTTAACTCCAATCGAAAAAATTGCGGCAAAATGTATCGCAACGTATTTGACCCCGGAAGAAACGGATAGCGGAACACTCAGGTTCTCTATCAACAAAGACTCAGAATCAATCTCAGAGGAAGGCTCGATAATCAAGAACTCTTGGCGAACATTGAAGGCAACGATTAAGAAGCATGGCTACACCGAGCAAGAATTTCTCAGCTGTCTTCTCAACAGTAAAGCTCCAAGCCAATACGAACAGTTGACAATCCAGCCATGTATGTTCTTCGCAGACGGTATCAGAACTCTCAACAAACTCCACGGACATGAGAGCGTAATAGATGGCCTCAGTATTGATGATCTAAAATAAATTTAAGCGACCACGAAACAGATAAGAACTGTCAGTGGTCGCTTAATCTTTATTGGTTGCTCTCAGGACTTGCAAGATACTCTCGAATAATCTCCATGATTTTGCCTAACACCTCAGTCCCATGCTCGACATTGACGAAATAGTTTCCAGCCAATGCTCGATTTCGAGACAGTTGTAAGCCTTTCTCAATATCAGATACCAGACATAGCTTGTCGTTGATGTACCAGTATCGCTTGCCAATCTCAACCTGAATCTTAACCGGCTCAACACGATGTCTGGCTTGATTCCAGATTTTACCGAACTTCCCCAATTCACTGTTTAGCCTTCTTTGACATGATAAGCCATTCATACGGCTCTGCCTCTTGTCTCCGTTGTCCATCGGCTCAAAGATGTAATCGTAGAGGTTGCAAATCCCTTTCTCGTGCATCGTAAAGCCACAACGCTTGGTGGTGTAGATGTAGTAGCAGTATAACTCTACTTCACCAGTAAGCATGTCTATCTCCCGGACTACCCCCAAACCTTTGACTCCTTCTCCGTGAAAGATTACTCGCTCGTTGATTGAAGGGACATATTTCTCGATAAGACTGAAATCCTTCCAGCTGAATTGTACCTTGTCACGCAGCATAAGATGTCTGCATTCTTTGATTTCGCTCTCAGAAGCCGTTTTTAGCCTCTCTGTGGCGATTTGGTTATCGGAGTTGAGGATTTTATTACCTGAGAGCATTCCGACGATTGTAGCGGTCTTAAAATCGGTTTTTCCGACAACCACAACTGTGCAATCTATCTTAGCGATGTCTCCAGCTCCAAAACCATTCTCATACCAATGGATGAAGTCGGAAGCTGTGATGCCCTGTTCAGTGTCGTATTCGATGTTGATGGAAAATTCAGCCTTGTCTTTGCAAAAAGCTGAAATCATCTCCCAGTCTGTCTTCGAGCGAAAAGAATTCTCAGCAAGAAAACTCTGGATTTGTAGGTCTGTTTTTGCCATGATTGGAGATATACGAAATCAATTTATGACGCAAAGTTAATCATAATTTCTGAAACTGTATATTCGAGTTGTAGAAATTCCGAAATCGCCAGAAAATCAGACTCAGTTTTTGGGGTCCGGGAAAAATTCTGGGAAAGCATATAGGACGAATTTTATATTTCGCCAAAATGATATGTTTGGTTGCCAAAATTAGGGGTCGAACTGAGAACGCATAATAATGTGTCAAAAAGCCCATTTTTAAGCCCTCTGAAAGCGTTTTAGACCCTCGGTAATATAAACGTCCATCTGAGGGTATAAAAGCCGTCAGATGAAAGATATGGAGGTAGTAGGGTTTGAGGGTGCTGGAAGAGTAGATTTTACCCAGAAAACGAGACTGAAAATCTGAGGGTCGGCAATGTGTATGGAATCCGCACCACATGGTACACCCTTCCTTTCATTTATTTCATTGATAGTCAAGCAATTAGCACTTTCACTTACTACAAAAGTGAAAGTATATCCTTGATTAACAACTGTTTAGATGTCAATTTTAAGCAATTAACATTTGACAAACAAAAACCTTAATTTTTGTTAATAATCGACTTCGCTATTGCATAGACTCCAGTCTTTTTGTATCTCGTGCGTGTTGCGTACCTTAATAAGCCAAAAAGAGAGTTGGGTTAATTTGTTGAAAGTCAATCAATTACATATCTACATAGTGCAATATGTTAAAATAATTAACAAATAAGCCTATTTTACGCAATTCTCTAAAGTTGCTAACTATCTAACACGCAATCACTTGCAAAATTCAAAGTGTTAAAGAAATGTTAATCACAAGTAATTACTTGCACAAGTCAAAAACACGCCGTAACTTTGCATCGTCAAGTTAAAACAACAACAACGACAAACAACAAATTAGCAAACTGGCTACTTAGTGCAAAGTAGTATTGCGGTGCAGGGAAAGCAATCCAAAACACGCCCTAACTATGTGAATTATAAACTAAATTGTGTAACAACTTTAACACTCAAATTACACCCAAACAAAAGCGCGTAAAAGCGTGAAATCGTAACACATACATAGCAACGGAAAGCGAAAGCGAAAACCGTTCCGAATAGGTACAGATATGCACCTAAACGGGAAAGAAACACCCCTGACTGTAATGCTCAGTTATCAAATATGCTCGTGCAAATCGTCGTCGGGAACAGGGGGTGCTATATGTAAGCGCAAACAAATGTGCATATAGCGAGGTCGAAAAACGTGTCACAGCGTGTTGTGCCAATATTATGCGCCATTGGTATCTAACAACGAATTGGAAGCACTGAAACGCGAATTGTGCCAAAGGTATGCCCTGTTGCAACCTTATGATTAGAGGCGGTCAGTGAGTGGCGAAAAACTGTGCCATAACTATGCGGAAACGCTTCGATTATTGCCCTTGTGTGGTAATTTTAGGAACTGTTGTGTAGTGACCAAAGTCCCCTGTGGAAGTGCCGAAAGTGCGCTTAAAGCGAGAGCGAGGGAGTGCCACACCTATGCGAAACGTCTTAGGAGTAAGTAATGCCGTAATTGCCTGAAATGGCTTGGTGTGAAACTATCGCAAGTGGTTTGCCCTTTGAAACATCGCATAGGTAGGAAAGCGCGAAATCTGAACACGATTTTGTGGAGTGTAGAGGGTGAAATCTACACTTTGCAATCTTATGAACTTAGACCGTGCCATTCTCCGGAATGGTGTGGAAACTCCCTATATTGGTGAGTGTGGCAGGTTCGACTCCTGTCACGGTCACAATGCGCTATTGCAGAAAATGCCTAAAAACCGAAAAATTATGGCAACTATCACTCGTTACAACAGTGTTCAATTCTCCGAAGTGTCTAACAACCAGCTCGCCGGTGTCGCTCTTGTGTACCGCTCCGTGCGCAAAGACGGAACTGTAACCGAAACGTGCATCCACCTTGGAGGCGCGGAGTTCGTGCCTGAAAACGGAACTGCCGACGAAGTGTTCCGTGTGTGGAAAAACGCAATCAAAATCCATTGGGACGCAAAGCGTTCCGAGGCAGGGCTTAAAGTGGACAATGGCGGCATTGCCGTAAAACTCCGTGCCAGCACTCCGGCTGAAATCATCGTGCGTAAAACCGACGGCAAAACCGTTCTCCGTTGGGACGCTGAAAGCTCAATCTTTGCTCGTGTTGGTATTATGCCGACCGCCAAGGATTTGCAGGAACTGACCCGCGACTACAAAAAGAAAATGCACAAAGCGGCTAAAGCGTCGTTTGACGCCCTCAAAATGAAATTTGAGTTTGAGGCTGCTGCGCCCTCAACCGTGGAAGTGCCCGCCGAAGCCGAAAAGTCTGAGGCTGCTGCATAAGGTCTGACTATCAACATACATAAGGCGCATTTCTGGTATTGCCGGAAATGTGCCTTTGCTACGTCTAAACTCTTCCAGAATGTCAATGTGCGTACTGTCTGAAAACGTGTGCAAAGATAATAAATTCTGGTGGAATGGCACAACGAAAAGCGTGAAATTCTAAGGAATTTTGCGAGGCGTGATATAGGTTCGATTCCCTAAAGTGCCAACAAAATAAATAAAATGCAACAACTATGCTCTACTCAGAATTTACAGACCGTACCGGTGCCACAATTGGGGCCGAAATATACCACAAACTTGTGGAACCGCCTTACTACGACTATCCCGGTGATAAGGACGAATATTGCCGTGACTGGCTTGTGCGACAAATGGCGTTGATGACTGAAACGCTTGTGGATTGTCAAAAACGTAGCCGAAAACCTGATTGGACTGACAACGACCAATTACTGTGGGATGTGGTAAAGAAGCAATTTGCCATCTATGCCGAAAAACTTACAAAGTTAAACATTAAATTAGGATATAACCAATGAACGAAACAATTGCAAGCCTCAAGAAACAGCTCCATGAGGTGAACCGTGACATTCTTGGAATGTTGCAGGCTGGAGCAAATACCGAGAAAGCGCAAAAAGTGCTGAAAGATGCCCGTGAATACCGCGAAAGTCTTGAAGATGATTTGCGGATTGCTGCGAACAAACAAGGCAAAGCTGATGAGCCTGTAATCGTCGGAGTAATGATAATATCTCTGAATTGAAATGAAACCATCAACAATTTTCTGTGCAATTCTTGGGCTTGTGTTCAGTGCTCAAATAATATCACTCCATACCAGCGCGTCAAGTCCGATGACTGAAACGCTTGCAGAAGAAGCATATCTGGAGGACAACCACGCTTCATCCGGCATGTTCTTTAGTTCTGCAAATGTGGTCGAAGAATATGAATACGATGACGCATATTGTCTGCTCTACGATGATGCCGACGCTAATATGTTCAACGTTGAAATCTGCGTTGACCTTGAAACATATCAGATGGTGCGTGATGCCATTAAAGACAATCATGAACTGGTCGGCCAACTTGTGCTGAATGACGATTACAGCTTTGATGGCGTGGAAGTGTTCACATTTATGCCAGAGCCTGAGTTTGAGATGGCCAATGCGAGTGCTAAAAGAAATGCGAAAGAATGTGTAATCCCCAATGTATCAACTATCATTCTGAGCAACAAAGAACGGAATTATCACAAGTAATTACTTGCATATACGAAGAAATTTTCGTACCTTTGCCACATCAAATATCATTGAATATGGATAAGGTACATTACATTCGAGAAATTATGCAGCTGAAAGGCATTACCAACACTGAGCTTGCAAAGAGATTGGGCGTGACACAACAGGCGGTTAGTCTGCAAATAACCCACGATTTGCGTGTAAGCAAAGCTAAAAAAATTGCTGAGGCGTTGGAAGTTCCTCTTTCTGATTTGTTCAAAGAGCCACAATTAAATACTCAGCAATCAATATCCACCACCAGCCTTGTACGCTGTCCAAAGTGCGGAGCGGAGCTTGAATTATCCGTGAAGCACAAGTGATTAATGTTTACGTCGATTACTCTCCATAGACGTGTATATAATTTTGATTTTAGGAACCCAAGACGATGAGCGAGTTGAACTACCACATTGGTGCGTTCTCTCGCCTTCATTTGGCCGATACCATGATTTGTAAATACGATGTTTATTGTTCAATTTATGGAAATATTCCATAACACTGCACTTCTTAATGCCGTGACAAAGAAGCAAATGTTTCTTTGCTTGTGAATAAAATACAACAGTATTGCATAAATCACAAATGATTTTCCTATCTTTCATAACACAAATTTACAAATAATTCTTATAACCCCCAATAACCGGGCCGACGCTTTAACAAGTGCCGGCCTTTTTTGTGCCCGAAAATGAAAAAGACAATCAAAAATATCGTGAGATTAGCAGAGGATCTGTACTTCATATTCTCAGTTGAAATACTGAAACGCCGCTTAGGTATTGAGAACTCAGTGTATCTTGCATGGCATAGAAAACGTGCCAAACGACTTCAGATGATGCTGGATATTGAACACGGAACGAATATCGCCAGCGCATATTAACATAGGTTAAAGTACAACAAGCGGACAACATAGGACATAAAACGTGCCTATTCTTCGCAAAACAACCACAGAAACTATGAAACAAATAATCTGGACCAGTGAAATGTTCCATGACGAGGAAGCGCGTAAGGAGCACGAAGATTTCAGACGTGAATACTTTGATGACGAAGAAAACCAGCCTGCCGAATTATCCGATGAAGATTGGTATCGAGTCGTCAATGGTTTTCTTGATGACGAGCGAATGAACCTTAACAAGCCTGTAGATGGTGTAATTATCGCTTTTGCCAATATGGGCTTATGGAATGGCAGACATCAAGGCTACAAGATCCTTGGCTCGACAATCAACGAGATCTTCAGTGTGTACGAAGATGGCAACGAATGGTACGGAGATGGCTTCAACATTCGTGGTTGCCTGAGTCATCATGATGGCACACACTATGTGTTGTATCGTGTCGCCAAAAACCGTGAAGATGCTGAAAAAATTGCTGACCTTATTTACCACCAGCAAATTGACGAGGCCGGTTTCAGAAAGCGAACCCGCTCACTTTATCCCTATGTTGCCAACATCTACGGATGGAAGGCTGGAAGATTTAACAAAACAAAAGCAGCAGTATGAAACCTATAATCAAAATGATGGCTTTTCCTCACTCGGACAAGCTGTTCACCAACCCAGATGCGGAAGCAGAGGAAGCGAGCCGCATACACCACGAAGAGTTCATTTCCGATAGTCGTATGGCAAGTGGCTGGTACTTCCACGGACATCTCGAAGCTGACCTTGGTTACGACCTTGGTGTAATTATAAACAAGGAAGAATTACCGGTTCAAGGCCTGAGGGTTCATTACAGCGACGGAAAATCGAAAATTCTACAGTATATTCCTGAAGGTATTTATCAAGTTCAAGTGCATGGTGTGGAAACTCCTTGCATTGGGTATTTCTGGCCGTTTGTAAACGAAAGTAAACGTGTCCCAGAACTCAATAGAGTAGAAATGCGTGGTCTTGTTTGCTACATCAACGATGGTGATGCAAACGCCTACGCTCGTCGTCAATATAATCAAAAATCAACTTGCTTATGAAAAACGCAAATGAATTTTTCTCTTCTCTTCCTGCATGGGGAATTGAAGAAGTGACCGGTTATAAGCCTTGTACTACATTCTGGCAGGACTTCAGCATTGCCGATGTGTTTGTCTTGAATGGTCAGGAACCCGACGCTGTTCTCGACACCCACCGACGTTCATGGCCTACGGTGAAAGAATTTGGCCTCGGTATCAAAGGTCTTACAGAATACATAATGGTGTTGAATTGGAAAATTCACCAGCATTATCCGGAACACGACGAACTTGCCCGCCAGTATGACGCTCTCTGGAAAAAAACAGATGCGTGGGCAATGGAAAATCTGAAAGGTGACGATCTGACGTATTATCTCGACACAACGGACTGATATGATACATTACTACTGCGCCCCGGCCACAGCTGAAGTGGTTGAATATTTACGATTCGGTAGCCGCGAGTTTTATACTCACAAGGAAGGACCGGATAGACATCTGACAGTACGGTTTCTCGCTACAGAGGAATATGTGAAGAAGATGCGAGAACGTCCATTTCTCAAAAATGTAGAAATTACAAGAAAAGCCTGATATGGATTACGATACTCATTTCAAAGAATGCGGATGGCAATGCGAACTTGTCAGACCGTGGCGTGGCTATCACCGAGGAACAATTATCGGTAAGTCAGGCAATCGTTTCGTTGTAGAATTCAGCAGTGGAGCAACCGAAGTGTTCGATGCTGATGAAATATACTTCGATTAGAAAGAAAAGTTAAAAGCGACATTAAGGATAGTTAAAGGAGCGCGAGTGGCCAACTTAGGACACCCGCGCTTCTCTATTCTTAGCCGTAAACCAACCAACAAAACCGCTAATGGAAACAACCTACACTGTCATAGACGTGTCGGAGCGCGGAACAGTTGCGGCAATGAAATGGATTGCCGAGAATAACTGCCCCGACCTTGAACACGCAATCTTTAGCTGTTCCGGAAGGCCCTATCTCATTGTCTCTTCTCAGGTAGAGCAAGACATCTGGGCAATACTTGAACAGCATCCAGTATCAACGTGGCATGACATCAACGGAATGAAGCGTATCGCTCGCTCCCAGAACGATAATCCGTGCTGGTATTTCTGCATTAACGACCATTTCTATTTCGCTACAATCTGGTAAACAAAACAATAAACCCAATATATTATGTTATTTTATCCCTTTGAAGGTTACGAAGGTTTCAAGGAAATCTTTGAACTTCGGGAACATGGCAATGGTGTTAAGTCAAGAAGAAACCAAATTCTTCTGGCTTACTACAAATCTCCCAAGCTCCTGAAATGGGTTCGTGAACATAACGACCCCGAACTCGCTAAAATCAAAACAATGGCACAGTTGAAAACTGTTTGCCTCAATCGTTTAACCGGCCATCGTTTCAATCCCGATGGTGGTATTCTTCGTTTGAAAGACCGCTACTGGAGAAGTCATCTTTATAAGACGGACTGTATGAACGGCAAAACTGAAGACGGAGATGTGAAATCAATCCGCTATGTTCGTCTTGACTCTGGCAAGGTGTATAAAATGAAGGCTGGCAAGATGTATCGTCAGCTTATCCTTGAAACTGAATTCGGACAGATGCTCCCTATTCAGGTGGTAACGTGGTTGTGTGAGGAATTGTCGCTTGAATGGAGCGGCTACAACACGACTTCTGAATATACGCTGCATGTCGATGATGATTTTCAGGCAATATATAATCGCAATCGTTGTAAAGGCGATTTCGGAAGTTGCATGTCAAATAAAGGTCATTGGCCGTTTTACGCTGAAAGTGTGACATGTAAGGCTGCATATCTAACCGACCCCGACGATTATATCGTAGCTCGTGCAATCGTCTTTATGGAAGTTACTGATGATGACACTGGCGATACATTCCGACTTTGCGAGCGTCAATACTCCAGCGAGGGTGACGACATGTTGAAACAAATACTTGTCAACAAACTCATCGAAGGTGGTTATATCGACGGTTACAAACGTGTAGGCGCAGACTGTCATAACTCCCGTGGATTTGTTGACAACAACGGCAATGACCTCAGCGAGTGCTGCTTCTCTATCGAATGTAATCTCGATTATGACGATACGCTGAGTTATCAAGACAGCTTCAAGTGGTATAACATGGATGAGAATCGTGCATACAACTACGAAGCCGACTCTGATTATAGGCTTGACTCCACGGAAGATTCTCTCGATGGAGATCGGAACTACGATGAATACCACGACCGCTATACCCGCAATGACACCGTTGAAGTCTACTTTGATGGGCGATGGATGTCTTGTGATGAAGATGATCTTGATGACTTCATCTGCATAGATGATCACTACTATCACGAAGACATGGTTAGTTATTGCGATGAATGTGAAGAAGCATATATCGCTGAAGACAATAACTACTATTCAGAGATCACTGATGGCGATTACTGCTGCGAAAGTTGTCGTGAGAGAGCAGAACGTGAATACTGCGAAGATAATCCTGACGAGTACGTCTGGTTTGAAGGTGAAGCAGTTCCTCGTGATGAAGTTATCTTCTGTGCTCACTGTGGCGAAATGCGTAGAGCAAACGATTACAGTGTGTGCTATTCAGACATTACTGAAGAATACTACTGTGATGATGACTGCCGAGAAGCGGCAGAGCGCAACTACATCAAAAATAACCCCGATTGTGGTTATGCCATCTGTTCTGAATGTGACGATGTGGAAGAAATCGAAGACATGATTCAGAACATCGACGGTTCATATACTTGCAAGGAGTGTATGGAAGCGGCCGAGAAATACTCATTCCTTGTAACAAACGCACCTCAAAATGAAACTGTTTAAGAAACTTGCAGCGGTATATTCCGGCTCACATGCGGAAGCACCAATGCGCCAATATATCAAACGTTGGGTACGCAGCAGCGTCCCCAATGTGAAAATCGAGGAAGATGCTGTGGGTAATCTGTATCTTACGAAAGGTCAGGCCGAAACATATCCTTGCCTCGCAGCTCACATGGATCAGGTTCAGCAGCCTTATCCGAAAGATTATAAGGTAGTGGAAACTGCCGACATCGTGTTCGGTTATTCTCCATCACAGCGTAGGCAATGCGGTTTGGGTGCTGATGACAAGTGTGGTATCTGGATTGCTCTTAAAATGTTGAAGCAGCATGAAATTCTCAAAGTCGCATTTTTCATTGCGGAAGAAGTGGGCTGCAAAGGCTCATCTCAAGCGAATATGGAATTCTTCTCAGATGTTCGCTTCGTGGTGCAGGCCGACCGTCGTGGGGCACATGACCTCATTACAGACATAGGTTTCTGTGACATCTGCTCTGAAGATTTCGTTATCGCAACTGAGGCGGAACTCTTTGGATATAAAGAAGAAACTGGAATGATGACAGACGTGGAAGCCCTGAAAGAAAATGGACTCGGAGTGTCTTGTATCAACCTCAGTTGTGGTTACTGCGACCCCCATACTGAACGTGAGTATGTAGTGAAGCGGGATATGATAAACGCTCTCAATTTCGTCAATCATATCATTGAGAAGTGCGTGGATGTTTATCCTCACGAATTCTCACAATACGACCGTTACGCAGATTACTACTCGTACTATGGTCGTGGTAAATGGCGAAAAAAAAACGGCGAAGAGCTCGAAGAGGCTAAACTGGAAGAATTCTATGAACAGTATGAAACCGCTCGCGAATATATCTCATTTGAGATTGAAGAGAATCCCAACATTACGGCGCAAGAATTCATTGCCTCATACGGCCAAACGCTGAATCTGCTTCGTGTAGAAGACATCGAAGACATCATAGCTGAACTCCAAGACGAGTCGTTGTATGACGACGGCTATGATTGGAAAAATCAACTTTCATCACACTCAACTCAAACCACAAAGAATAATGGACAAATTAAATAATCTTCTCTCAACATCAGAGCGCATCCGATTGATGTTTTTCCGTGAATTCGGAGACAAGGCACAGGATGCTATGGACTTCGTTGCCAACAAGAAAGGGGCGTTTGCCTCTTTCAAAACTAAGGAAACTATCACAGTGTTGCCTGACAACGCTGAAGATGGTGTGTACTTTTGTCTGAATGATGGCACAGCAGTCAAGTATGACGGTCAGGAAACAATGGACAATGTGGCTCACATTGGACTTGTTCTTGGGCACATCAAGTTCGGAGTTACACTTCGTGATAAGGGCATTTTCAAGTTGTATCGCGACTATGAAAGATGTCCGAGCTCCGCAGACTATTACACCGATCAAAATGGTAAAAGTTGCCATGAAGAATATGACTTCATCGCTGCCACTGAGCGACTGAAACGTATCGGTACCAACATTCCCTTGGCAGATGGCGAATACATGCCTCTTGTCCGCCAGTTCGATGTAATGGGAATATTCAAGACCGCTCTTCAGAAAGCACTTCGTGCTGCTGGTGGAGAACCTCTTGAGAACAATGCGTGGTATTGGACAATATCTGAGTACAGTCGCTACTACGCATGGCTCGTCTACTTCTCGGATGGCAACACGAACGCCAGCAGCAAGTACGTCAGTGGCAGGGTTCGAGCAGTTGTCGCATTTTGAAATCGGTACGCCCGGCTCCTTCCAGAGCCGGGCTATAACAACTAATAGATATGATAGAAGAATTTTACAATCAAGAATTCGTATGCGGACAATCAAGTATAACCCGTGGTGAACTTGAAAGTCTTCCGTGTCCATTCAACACCTTTAGTACCAATGATATGACTATGCAGAAAATCATTGACTGTACCGAAGAATCTACTCGTCATGATCTTAGACTTTCAAAAGATGAAAGAATCAACTTTGAAGATGACAAGCATAATGAATGCTGGTGGCGAAATCTTGAACACTTCTGCAATTATTTCAAAATTCCATACTACGAAGATGACTAATATATGATATGTCACACAACATACAGAAAACAATAACGATTGACGGTCCAGTCGTAGACTTGGCTTTCATATATCGTTGGGCGCAAAACATAGTAGATTGTTTGGTGTCTATTGAAGGTCATGCCACAATTCATCACGACCTTAGTGCTCTGGTCAACTTGCTTGGAGGCGATGCCACTCAATTAGTAGATATTCACGGCTGGAGTGATATTGATGAAGTTGACTTCGATGGCAATCAACTCTACATAGTTGTTGTCACGCCTTATGGCAACCTCCGTGATATGATGACGTGGCTCCGCAAGAGATTTTCCATGTGTGATTTCAAATGTTGGATTGACGTAAATGGCGAAACAATAGAAAACGAAACAGATTGACATGAACCTTATAGTTACCAATCGAGTCAAGGAGGAATTGACCGTAGGAGCCGTGAAAGGGATGGATGTTGCTGGCAGCATCTTACGAGTCTTTTTCTGCAATGAACAAGACTCTTTTTCCGCCTTTCAACGAATCAGAAATTTTGGCTTACGTTGCTGTCATGCAGGAATCAATGCTCCTGATGGTCCGATGGTAATGGTAAGCCATATTCATCAAACAGACTTTAATATCAAATTACAATGAGTGAAAGCACATATAGTTTTATTCTTGGCAATATTGAGCATACAGAAACATTCCTTCAAGAACCAGATGTGAATGCTGCAATTGTTCACAATCTGTTGTTTTTCGCAGCCGATCTTACACAAGATGAAGCCATACGAATGGAAGTAGCATGGGAATATTCTGACAGCCAATTGGATTATGCAACTGATTATATGGCAGAAAGGGACCAAAAATTACCCTGTGAACTTCTTTTCTTGAAGCAACGAGATTACGACATATTCATTGCTCAATGCAAAAATAATCACTATGCAGATGTTCGAGTAGCAACGCCTGAAGATTTGCAAAAATTTGAGATTAATTAATATGGCAAGACAGAATAAATACCAGTATTTACGAATTCTACAAGGGCTTTTTGAAGGCGAGTGGGCAGACATAATTGCCTGCGACAAGCACGCCTCTTCACAAGAAAAAAGGCGTTTGTTGAAGACGTTAGAAGCTATCGAATAAATGATCCCCGACCATATCGGATTATCTCCCGAAGAATATCTATCAACGAACAATTTCACGCATAAATTATGGCAACTCAAATATATCAAACCAACTACAGGGTAGCTGTTGAATGGCTCAATAATGACATGGTGCTTTGTAACAAGCTGCCTGAAATAGACCCATCATTATGGGCCAACATGCTGCCTGTAATAGACATCACAGCCTCCTCAGAAGCACCTGACGAATGTCCAGAATGTGGGGCAATGAAAATTCGTCCCTATATTGACGATGATGGAGATGAGACTGAAGAGTGGGAATGTGAAAACTGTGGTCACATCTGGAATCCCGATGAAGAGAATGATAATGACGACATTTATGAACCTGAAATCTTCCAGTGGTTCATCACCGACTGTTCAGAATCTGAGGTCAAATATCTTCGCGAGACATTCGGCCTTCAATTTACATACAGCGACTTGCTTGACCGGTATATCCTTTGTGTAACGCATTGGGGCACTGGTTGGGACTATGTAGGCTGGACAACAACTAATCCTTATGCAGAACGTAAACTTGGAGAACCAAAATGCAAATAGCCGTACTTGATTTCAACACCAACACAGTCGATGTCATTTCTGTGGACGACGAATGGCTTGAAAACGACCTCAGAGACGAATTGCCCGAATGACGAATGGGCAAAAGTTGACAAAGACGAGAAACTTACTCTCTTTCTCTTTGACTACTGTGGCTACTCCGATGGAAACATCGAATATATGTGTGACTACGAAAAGGTTCAATATTTAACCCCGAAAGATTTTAACTAATGAAGCATACAGACTTCTATTATCTCCTTGAGGCAATTAAAGAGCACGAGGAAAATGAACTTATCGCTGCCGTAATCGCTCATGGCGGTGAAATTAAATTTAGCTCTGAGGACGCTCCTGTGATATTGGCAGCAGCCAAACACGCTGAGTGTGCGTCAGACTACAAAGTAGAGAAAGTTACAGTTGAACGTGTGGACGGCTACGACTGGCTCACAGTATTTGGTGTAGAAAACGAGTATGGTTATGACACTGAAATCATATATGCAGAGCCGGGCCACCTAAGCTATATCACCGGTCGCATCCCGGAAACTGCGGCAGTAAGCGATGTATCTATTCCAATCAACTTTGGCGAATTTGTTAAATAACGAATGTTAAAGTCAAGTTTATGGACAACGTAGGACACCAACACCAACTATTCTTCACAAATACAAACAACAATGCCATATCGCAGTGATAACATTCCTATCGCCGGAACAAAACATGACAAGCGAGTTAAATTGACTCAAGATGAACGAAATGCAATTATCATTCTCGTTCAGAAAGGTTACAGTCAACGCAAACTTGCAGCAATGTTCAGAGTCTCAAGAAGGCTCGTTCAGCATATCATAAATCCTCAGCCTCGTCCGCCTGCTCCTAAGAGATCAGCTGAATACTGGGCTGAGGCAAAGAGGAAATATCGGAAACGTAAACAGGAATTATTAAAAACAGGAAAAATCCATGCCCCGAAAAAGAAAACGAGTCCGAAAACCTATCCTCGAAAATCCCGCAGAGATAAAGATTGAGGACTTTATATCTTCTCTTCTAACATTGAGTGGACTAAGAAAAAATAGAGACTTCAAAATAGCCAACTATCAGTTATTCATCTACAAACATCCAATTAGAGGTAAACTGATAAGCATTTTGAAGGAACTCTACCCACAATATAATTTCTACTGGGAAACTGCAAGGCTTCTCAGATGGTTTTAACCCCCGCAAACAGTAAAATGGACTACATCTTAGAAAAATTCTTTGAACCTGAACGATGGATATATGCTATCGAGAAAGGTGTCGGCAAGAGCATCGCTAAGAGCGAGCTTTATCAGTTGACAAAGCCGGAAACACGAGTTCAGATGTATGAAGCAATCCGTGATGGCTGCTACGAAATAGCCCCACCGCATACAGCACAAATTCCTAAGGACAATGGAGAATATCGAACTGTGTATATCAATGAACCAGCAGACCGCATACTTCTCAGTATCACAAATGACTTGTTGTTTGAACTGATGCCTGAGATGATACACCCACATTGCCAATCATATCAGAAAGGTATTGGCTGTGGGAAAATTGTTCAGGAAGCGTCACGCAAAATATGTGAAACTCAAGGTGATGTAATTGGTTGGAAAGCTGATTTAAGCAAATATTTCGACAGTGTCCCCATTCGTTTCATTGATGCTGCTTTTGATACAGTAGAAACAAAGTACGGTCATTCTTCATTGATTGATGTGCTTAGGAAATACTATCATTCTGATTTATACTTCGACACTGACGGACAACTTAAAAGCGCATATCAATCACTTAAACAGGGCTGTTCAGTCGCCTCATGGCTTGCCGATGTCATTCTTTATGATATTGATGAAGAATTAGCCAAACTTGATGGCTACGATGTCAGATATTCAGATGACATTTTGTTCATCGGAACCGATTACGAGATCGCAATGAATGTGTTGAAAGACAAACTGGCTGAGAAAGAAATGGCGCTCAACCCCCAGAAAGTCGAATACCTTACTCATACCCGATGGTTTAAGTTTCTTGGATATTCCATCAAAGGTTCTGATATTTCATTAAGCGGGACCAGAATTAAGAAATTCCAGAAAGAAATCGAGACTCGCACAATCAAAGCAAAAGGTGCAACACTGAAGAAAGCCATCAACGCTGTCAACCGCTTTCTTTATAAAGGAAATGGAGGGTACAGCTGGGCCACTCAAATTCTGCCGATATGCAACGTCAAGAAAGACATTCAGGAGCTTAACAAATTTGTGATGGATTGTCTGAGAGCGGTTGCTACAGGAAAGAAGAAAGTTGGTGGTCTTGGTTACGTCGTCACTCAGTCAGACGGTTGTATTTCACGAGGTGTAGGGCGCAACGTCAAAGCAAATCGCTCAAAAGTGGAGACAATTGATGGGTATTTGACTATCAACTGTATGCAAAACGCAATGCTTACCAGTCGTGAAGCGTATAAAACATTGGTCGCTACTTTATAATAATTATCTGAGTGCGCAGTGATGGTAGAATGACCAGTATTTAATAATCCCGTAAACGAACAATGACGGGATAATATCAAAAAAAATAAAGTAACGCACTACAAGTCTGACTATCACAAATAACTGAGTGTACGGTGAGGATGGAAAGAAGCAGCATTCAATTCTCTGTTCCTAACCAGAAGACGTTGAGAGGATTCGGGTGCGAATCCTCGATGTACGTCTTCTGGCAGTACAGACTACATATTAATCGCATAAAGCAATACACTATGCTTCTAACTATTCTCAAATCTGAGTATGCAGATGATAGTTGAATGGCCGAGAAATTCAGTCATCCTGAATCCTTATTTTCGAGAGGTCAGCTGGAGAGGGTCTCCAGCTGACCTCTCGACAACCGTATTCAGGAGTACATCGAATAGAATACAGAAACATACAATCGGCATGACAACTATAGCTGGATGTGCAGCGCGTGATTGGAAATCCCGGTATTTAATGAGCACGAGTATATCTCCTGTACCGGGACGACTTCTACTTCAGAAGGATTCTGATGTATCAGCGTCCCGGTACAGGATCTCACTCGTAGTCATATCAAAAATATATAGTTACACATAATCGGAAACACAATCACACAGTCGAGTATGAGACCAACCACATAATATGATGAAGATTTAATGTGATAGCTCCTCCATCATTCGTCGTCATCTCCTAACGGATATGACGACGAATAGTCGGTAGCTTCTCATATCAATTTCATACAGGAACATACAACTATCATTGAGTGTGGTACTGAAGCACAGCAGATTATTGTTCGATGATTACACTTTCAGTCGAACTGTTATATATCGCGGCGGGCCTGCCGGTTATCTGGCCCTACCGTGACATCTTACCGGCAGGCCCGCCGCGTAACCAACAGTTCACATCAATCGGATATAGCGATGTGCAAAGTAATTGAGAACAATATAGATAGCGCAAATATGATAATCAAGACAGTAAGATTCATTGTGGGCTGCCACACGCAAGGATCTTCTCCAGTCGAATCAACTGGAGCTGATCCTTCAGTATCAGCCCGCACATTGAAAGAGTTAAAGAAATGCGCCATGCTGATGAGATTATCATAAAATGTAACGTAACATCGAAATGCAAGAGGTTCTGTTTCATTCATCGGGGCCGGGCACCCTCCCAAGCCCGCAGGACCATTCGGAGGAATCCTCCGAGGTCCTGCTTTCGCTTTAGGAGGCCTTCGCTTCCCTCGATGACATCATAGAAATACAGAAATACGTCAAGACTTTGAACATTTCATTTTTAACAACTATATGACAAACATTTACAAAGAATCAATCGAAAAGGTTGAGCAAGGCTCCCGATTCAGCGTCAATTTTATAGAGCATAGCCTCAAAATTGATGGCAAATACATTATCAAGAACGGACAATTTGACGGCTGTCTGGGCATTGAGCCTTCCGACTTTTCTCTCGCTGAGATCGAGCGACTTTATCATCGTTACAATCACAGCATCCCATCTGCTCGAAGTGATAACAAAAGACGCAATTATTTCCGAGCACTTCCAGAACACGAGCTTGACGATGAAGATATGCTTTACGGAGAGCATCGTGAAACCGCTCAGATTGCATTGGAGCTTTATCTTCTCATTGCAATCATCAACCAATCTATCGTATGGGATGAATTTGCTAAGGACAAATGGTTCTGGCAATCTCCCAACGAACCCTCTCTCATCATTCTTAAAAAATGGATTATCAAACAGTAAACTCAATAATTATGCCAAATCAGAAAACTAAAATCGTATGCCCCGTATGTGGAGCCAATTTCGCAATTCCAGCACATCAGCACATCGCAACCGGTGTAGCAGTGGGAAAAGACAGCAATCTTGGAACTGTCGCTCTTACTCTTGACAGTGAGCAACCCAAATCTGGCAGACTCTCAGCTGACGATAAGTTGGCTGCTCTCCGTAACGCTGGAGTCAATGTCGAGAACTTATTCTCAATGCGTGGAGCGTCTGGGGAAAGCAAGGTTGTTCGTATGGTTGACAATCAGGTAGTCGAAGTGCCTGACAACGACCCCATCTTCGCTAAGATCTTGGCTGACGGTACAATCCCTAATCGCCATCTGTTCCGTCGTTGGGTTATGGCTCAGGCATTCCACATGCTTGTCGCTCCCGGTGGCTTTACTGAAGCTCTTAATCGCAAAGGCTATCAGTATTCGTGGGAAATGCTAATCGAGGAACTGCGTGTGCAAGCGAAACTTGAGGTAACTGATCTTGAGAATTTTACAGAGCGTAATCGCTGGTTCAACAAGGCTGTCGCAATTGGGATGGCTAAGGACTATCTCGCTCAACTCAAGGAAATCGTCAAAGACCGTCGTGTGCGTAGATGTCAAGGCCGTAAATATATTCATATTTGTCATCGAAATGTATTCGTTGACAACATTGATGCAGAAGTATGGGAGCCTCTGATGCGATGGCATGACCATATCAATGAGGCTAACAATACCGCAGAGCTATATCTGGCAGTGAAAGGCTTTTATACAGCCGTCAAGAAATGCTATGTCAAGTCAAGCATGAGACAAGCCGGCATCTTCAAAGGTGCATACAAAGGAGCGGGTGCGTTCTTCACACTCAAGAATCTTATCCTCTTTCACGGATGTCGTATGTACGTTGAAGGCCGAGTCTTATCTCAGATTGGCTCTATCAAAAAGCTCCACGACAAGGCCACAGAATACCAAACTGACGGTTGGAAGCTGTTCGGCTTGATGAAGAAATTCATTGAGGACAATGGCATTGACATAAAAGCAAAGATGGCCGGGTGGCGTAAAAGCAAATGATATGCCGCACAAAGAATATCTCAAGATAGGCGAAATCAAAAATATCAACGGAGAGATGTTTGTCAAACGTGGTCTATATGATGATGGGCTCACGTTTGGCAGCATCTTCAAAGATGAAGAAGTCTACGAAAAAGACTGGGATGCTGTTTGCTATATCCCAGAAGCGTGTTTTGCCGACATTGAACTTGATAAAGATGGGTTCTATCAAATTGATGGCGGATATACCCACAACGATTTGCTGTGTTTGTGCAACTACAATCGAGAATTATGCGATGATTTTTTCAATGGGTGCAAATGGGCTTGTCCTGAAACTTACTGGCTTGAGTGGGATGAAGCTGAAGACATTGCGTATTATTATCGCTTTATCAAACCCGGAGCAAAAGTATGGTGGAATGATCCAGCTGGAGAAACTTCTGGAATTTACGAAGTGTTTGGCGTTCCCTTTGAATTTGACGAGCGCGGTCATTTAATCGACCCAGAAAATTTTGCGTTAGACACCATCATTCTAATTGGCACAGAATATTCTGAAGCTGAGGTGGCACCGAATGAATTAACCCCTATATATCCCGATTTAATTACTAACAAATAAACTAAAATGCCAAAAAAGAAAAATCAAACCGCAGAGTCAACGACTCGTCCGGCTGTTTATCAGCCCCAACAAGGCAGCAAGGCCACTCTCAGCCTCGCAGACTTTACTGATGACAACATATTCGCAGAACTTCGCCGTCGAGGCTACAATGGGGAACTGCGTAGAACTGACATCAAGGTTGTATGACAGTGGGAATCATTGAGGATTATGGGTGCAAACACATGTGCCCATACCTCACCTCCGGAATCCGATGCACAAGGGAAAACAAAGCAGAATGTAACTACAGGAAACTGTTTTCTCGTCTCAATTCCACAAGAGCTCAAGAAGATTTGGGGTCACTGCTCACTGAAGACGCACTAATTGCAGCTTTAAGAGCCAAAGGATATTCCGGTGAATTAAAGAAAACTCAAGTAGTTAGAATATAATTAAATATGCCTCAAAAAGTTTATATTACCCACGTCTCTGGAGAGATGGACGGTGAAAAGTTTGACTCCATACTTGGTGTATATACCGATAAGGAGAAGGCAAAAGAAATCCTTCAGGATGATATTGCAGATGTCAAACGTAGTTGGACCAATATTGACTTTGATGACCCTAAAGATTGGGAAGAATATAAGTCAGATGACGAAATGTCCTACGAAGGCTTCACACCTTGCGATGACTACAGCTATGACGGCTGTGTTGAAGAACACGAAATACAATAAATCACTAACACAATAAACCAATAATCGCGTATGAAATTTATCGCATCCTCACTGATTGCCGGAGTTTGTATCGGTATCGCGGCAATGACGTATCTCCTCCTTGGAGGATTAATCGGCTCTATCATGTTCGCTTTCGGACTAATGGCCGTAGTATGGCACAACCTCAAACTGTTTACCGGCAAAGCTCAGTTCGCTTGGGGTAAGCAAGACAAACGTATGCCTCGATACTCCTACAATTACGGCCAGATTGTAGCCATGCTTGGCCTCAATATCGTAGGCTGTTGGCTTGTGTCGTTCCTTGTGGGAGGAATGACCTTCGAGATTTCTCCTGACACAATAGTAGCCAATCGTATATCAGACGGAGTGCTGATGAATGGACTCCGAGCTATCCCATGTGGCTTTATTATGACGCTTTCGGTTAAATCCTTCAAAAAAGGTGTCGTATGGCCACTAATATTTGGAATCCCAACATTCATTGTTTGTGCATTCCCACACTGTATCGCTGATGTGTTCTATTATACAACATGCAACACAGACTTACTTCTTAACAACATCTGGATGCTCCTTAGTATTTATGCTGTCACAGTGATTGGCAATTACTTTGGATGCAATCTATATCGTTCATTTACTAAATTCAAACACAACTGATGGCAACACCCAAATTCAGAGTAGGAACAACCGTTACGGTATTGCGCCATGACCTCCAGAAACAATATGTCGGTAAAAAGGCAATCATAAAGAAAGCCTTTCGTCTTACCAATGATGACCTTCCGGACCAATTCGTGTATCGTCTGGAATGCAATGGAGAAACACTCAAAGGTGTCACACCTGAACTTGACCTCGAATAATGGACATCATCAAGAAGCTCGATATGCTCGTTGAATACGAGCGTATCGACGCTCCTACCAACAAAAAGGAGCGTATAGCATGGAGAATGTATATCTCAGAGAAGATTGTTAATTTTCTTGGAGCGAGAGAATTAACGCTAATGTTTAACTATCCGTTAGCCTCACTGGAAGATAGGCGTATGCCTAATGTTTACAGTTTGGTTGCAAGTAAACTTGGATAATATGTCAATAACGATAATAGTGGTGAGCATAATACTAATCATTCTGCTTACTATCAGCAACATCAAACATAATCGCAAGAAATGATCGACAATTTTGAACTCATAAAGAGCTTGTTTTACTTCAATGAAGGGAACGATATGTTCTTTCACTGTCAGATTCTGAGGCGAGGTAAAGACCATCCAGAGCTTCCAGCGGCAAACAAACTCATCCAGTCATGGCTGGTTCGTAGTCGTGAGCAGCTTGACAAGTTAAAGGATGAGATTGTGTTTCTTTGCGAGCACTATAAAGCGCGAGCTTATATCAATGTTGCCGGAAAAGACTTTGACAGACTCAATGCCCTTATATTAAAGAAGCTGGCAGAGAATAACTTCACTGGAAACGTCATCAATCCGTGGCACATATACAACAGTGCCTGTGGAGAGCAGACAAGCAGACGTAAGTGCTGGGTGGTAGATATAGACTCCAAAGACCTCGACACGAAGTATGAGGTGCTGGAAGAACTGGACGGCATTTGGCTGGAAACTCATCCGGAATCAAAGGAATATTTGGACGAGTGTCATCGTGACGCGGTATATCTATTTGCAGAAATCCCGACGCTGAACGGTTGTCATCTCATCACTAAACCATTTAATCTTCAGAAATTCAAAGATAAGTTCCCGAATATTGACGTACACAAGAATAATCCGACGGTACTGTATATACCATCATCGCTTAACCATAGTGCATTATGATAACTCTCAACATTTCCTTTGACTACGAAGGTAAAAAGCATAAACTGAAAGCCTGTCTGAAAAACGACGTGACTCTCAGCAACAACAAACAGAATCAAGCTACAGACCTCATTGATAATTTCGGAGATGAGAGTCGTTGGTCGCTGTATTTTGCTGATTTTGATGATGAGCATGATGTCGAAATCGTGATGTTGTGTGATGCTGATGGCAATAAAACGCTGGAGGCCGATTACGCAATCATCTGGGGTAAGGGTGACAACAGTGTTATTGAAGATGAGGTTGACGCTCAGTGTACTGTAAAATATACGTAAGCTATGAGCAATACATTCAAACATAAAGTACGCCATATCTTTTACGATGAGAATGGTAAAATAAACCTCAAAGTTCCATTCAAACTTAGGTGGAGTTATATCAGGAAGGTTTGGCGCCATAATTTTGATTACGACATTGATAGAGCCTTACTCGTGAATCGGAAAGATAAAATTAACAAGGCCGATATGAAACATCAAATCAAAGATTTAAGAAATGACTAAAATTAAATCAATCCTCCTTCTTGCCCTATGTGCAATCGCGCTGACTGGGTGTGACGGACCGAAGACACAAGAACAACGTGACGCTGAAATGGCATCACACATCACCGAGTTCAACTACAAAGGACATCGGTATATCCGCTATATCAGCGACGGTATGAATAGCGCTGTGGGCGGCATCGCCCACGACCCCGACTGTCTGTGCCATCAGAAAGGAGGTGATAGCAATGACTGAAACAGAAGCAATTAAGCTTGCAAAGAAGATAAAACGATGTCTTGTATCAGTGCCAGATGATGTCAAGGTCATCATTGGTACTAATGAAATATATGTATTAGATCTCGAAGAGTATCACGCACATGAGGACGAACCTCAACACGCTAAGGCATTGGCATACGAGTGTGGTGGAATGAAAAATATTTTGGGCTATGAAGAATGGATCTGAAGAAATTGAGAGGTCGAAACAAGAACCGAGAGTGTGTAAACACTACCGGAGTGGTGTATGCGGTCGTAGTAAAAGATGCTATCGCCCATGTATTCTAAAAAGTTTGGCTTATTGTCGCTACTTCATTCAAAATACTAAAATATGAACAAACTCAAAGCAATATGGCAAATAATCTTTGCTGACAAAATAGCTGTATTCACTTGGAAAGAAGCGGCGCCAGACCCGGAATGGCTTACAGTCCCGACATTCAGTTGGAGACTTTCTGATAACTGGGATGCCATTGATTTAAGTTATATCCAGCGAAGAGTCGAAAGCATAATCAAATCGAAATCAAACAATGACTAAAGACGAAAAAATACGTTGGCTCCTGATACACGCTCCGGGGCCATACGCCAGAGCACGAGAGAAAGCTTTGACCGAACTGGATGAACAGACGCCTGTGTTTTGCTTTTGTGGAGCGTTGGCGACAGGTCTCCATACGTCGCACTGTAAGAAATTTCAGGAGCGACTGAAAACGAAAATAGTAAACAAGTTAAATGATTTAATTCCTAAATAAATATGGCCGATAACGAATATCAAGAAATTCCAACCAATTACAATCTGGACTGGAATTTTCGCAAAACCGATTTTATTGCTGAAATTTTTAATTATGATGGTTATAGTGAGGATGTAGATATGTTTTGTGGAGACCCCTATGGCCAATGGGGTCTGGTTTCGATCCCAGCCTTTTACCTGCCGGGGCTCAGAGAACATCATTACGCCGATCGTCGCATAAAATGTAGAATCACAATTGAAAGAATAGATGATGAAATCATTGGGAAATAAGATAGATCTGGGCGCACTCACGGAAGAGCAGCGCCAATATGTAATAGAGATGTACGCTTCAGCTTTGAATGACATTGATGACCACAGAATTGTTTCTGAAGAGCCTCATTCACCGGTAGATGTAGAACTACATACATTTCATAATGGATTGAACAAGGGCACTATCGTAACTCTTTTGGGCCTATTTGGTGATGAGCCATTCAAGCAATATAGAAAAATCAAAAGTGATCAAAAATAATTACAGATTAGCGGAAGTAAAAATTCATTACTAAATGAAACAGCTAATTTACTCTACTGGCATCTTTGAGACTGAACTGAAAGTATGGCCCCCTGAAGAAATTGATGATTATGATCACAGACTTTGGCGGACAACATGACGCAGTCCCAGATTTCAAGAACCATTAGTAAATAGAATTTGATAGCTATATTGTAGTCAATGCGCATATTATGAAGAAAACAGAATATATTGCCGAATACAGGGAAAGGGAGGATTGGTGGAGTAAAAAAGCACCACTTGCATTAGGAGATTATGACAGTTGGGAAGAGGTGCTCCAATCAAAAATTCTCTGGGGAAGCATAGACTTCACCAGAGAACATACACTTATATTGAAGAAAAGTCCCAAATTTCCCACTAATACTAAAAGTATAACTTTCTTCGATAAAGAATTACGCTGGACTTTCGTCCGAGTTCTCAGTATTACTAAATGTGAAATAATTTCAACATCTAAATTGATATGGAAGATTTAATCAAAGCACTTCTGATATTCCAGAAGTATATCAAGCCAGATGATTTGGCTTACAAATACCCGACATCCTGCGAACATGATGAACTGTGTGTAAATGTCAACCCCGACATAGTATCGGTAGAAGACAAAACTACCCTCTACCAATTGGGATTCTTTCCCAGCGAATATGATGGCGATGATGAAGAACAATACATCGCTCCAGTAGAGCCAGAGATGGAGGGCGATTACTTTATGTCTTATCGTTTTGGGAGCTGATATGAAAATCAATAAACCAAAATTGATAGCGGCGCTATTGACACTTTTAGCTGTTGCATACTTAGCAGTGCTGGTTGTTCTTGCGCTAATTACAGATGATAACGACACTGCTCACGCTATTTTGTTCTGTGGTGTATTTGGCCCAATTATAATTGGAATCTTGTATGGTATGTTCTTATCTATAATCGAATAATGAAAACAGGAGTAATACTGGCCCGGTTCCAGCCAATTCATAATGGACACCTTCAGCTGATTCATAAAGCTGTAGCAGAGAACGATCAAGTTCTTGTAATCATAGGTTCAATCGACAAGCTCAATGCTCGAAATCCAATACCGTGGACAATCCGCAAAGAGATGGTAGAGGAAGCCATTGCTGATACGTTTCTTGTGCAAGGCAATAAAGAGAAAATCACAGTGGTCGAATTGCCGGATCTCTCAGACGAATCCGACAACAGTCACGACTGGGGTTTCTATCTCTACTCGTTCATTGTTTCTCAGACCAAGGAGCCTAACTTCACCATCTACTATTCGGATGGCTTCGAGATAATCACCTCGTGGTTTCCCGGTTTCCTTCTGAGAAACAATGTATCGCTGTCATTGCTGGCTCGTAACGCTTGCGAAGATGGCATTTCCGCAACTGAGGTGCGTGAGCTTATCCGTAATGGGCGATTACCGGAGGACGGTATTGTGCCTGAGTGTGTCTATAAGAGGCGCGAAACTATAAAAGCATTTCTAAATGTATTCAAAAACTAATGATTATGTTTAACTGGCTAAGAAATATTCGGCGTAAGCGTGAGACCAAAAAGTTCATCAAGCTATTTCTTGAGAATGTATCTGACAGCGTGATCCTCAAACAATGGGAACACCAAGGTTGGGGCAATTCAATAAACGTGGGGCAAAATGGGCTTTACGGCCATTTGTCGGGGGTTCGGTCTCATTTTTGTTATCATCATGTTTATTGCGACTTACGCGATAGGGACGTAGTTGTGTTTGAATCACCCGACAGAACTCAGTCAGAAGGGAAAAAATACGACATCGGCTTATTTGTTGGTGTCAAAGTATGTAACGACCCGCCTGATATGTTCTTTGCCAAATATCTTCGTCTTGGATTTGCCGACGATTATAGCAGAGAGACAATCATTAAGCTGGCAAAACAAAGAATCAAAGAATTATGAAATTAAAACAAGTTACTTTACTCAAAGATGGGGAGCCGCAGTGCTTCTGTTGGCTCCCAGCCTCCCAAGTACAACGATTTGAACTATTGCTTGGAAAACTGTGCCGGTTTGCTGCTCGTTTTCAATTCAATGTGCAATTTGAGTCTAAAGATATTGAAGTATGACCCGAAAAGCGAAACTAAAATCTACTGGCCAGATCATTGAAGTGCGTGTGGATATGGACTATCATGGCAACGCTACTTGGCTGGACGCTGCTACTAACACAGAATATTATCCTTCTGAATTAGAATTGTTGCCGGAAGAGGCAAATAAAACTCAATACCTAAACAAAATTGATATGAAAGCAGAAACACTTGATTTTGGAGGCGCAATCTCAGCTCTGAAAGCTTGGAAGAAAGTGGCCCGCAAAGGCTGGAACGGTAAAGGGATGTTCCTTTGGCTTAAACCAGCTGCAACTGTTAAATCTGAATGGTGCAAAGATCCAATGCTGAAAAACCTCGCAGAAGCCAATGGGGGAGAAATTGAAGCGCTTGACACCATCTGTATGTTTACCGCACAGAAACAGATTCTTTCTGGCTGGCTTGCATCACAGACTGATATGCTTTCTGATGATTGGATGATTGTTGGCTAATTCATATCTCCTTAATGGAAGCGTCAGAATGTAAGTGTATAGTCTGTGGAAAACAGGCGGTAGCATTTTGGCCTCTGATTGATCCAGACATTCCGGCACAACCCTATTGTCGGAAATGTCTGGACAATGCTAAAGCAGAGGTGCTAATCAATACGTTGGGCTATTCTCCAGAAAGAGCTAAAACAATCGTGAAAATAAATAACAAATTGAATCACAGAAAATGAACAAGAAACTTCGACTTGTGGTGACAGATTGTTGCCACAATCAATGTCCGTTGTGCTGTAATAAACGTTATGACATGACTCAACTGCCAGTAGTTGACCGTTGGGATTATGACGAAGTGATGATAACCGGTGGCGAACCAAGTCTGTTCTCGAATAGAGTCCGTGAACTGGTAGAATCCATTAGAACACTGGATGCTGCGTCAGGCAAGTCTCGCAAGATATACATGTACACAGCTGTGTATAGTTCAACATTTGTAGCATATCTATTGGATTGTCTCGACGGCATTGTCGCCTCTCCGCACAATCAGCGCGATGTAGTTCAATTTGTGGAACTTGTGAAGCAAATCGAATGGGGGCAAACATGTGGACATAAAGATTATTCTGACAAGTCTTTCCGCCTTAACCTCTTCCCAGAAGTTAAGAAGCAGCTTCCTCCTGACATCGACCTCTCAAAATGGCAAATCAAAGACATGGAATGGCTTGATGATTGCCCAGTTCCTGACGGTGAGGACTTACGCAGAATAGACAAATTGTTTGTGTAAACTTTGAAATATGAACAGAGAACGAAGACAACAACTTCTCGATGTGGCTTCATCACTGGCTGACGCTATGGACCGGCTGAGTGAAATTCGAGATGAAGAGCAAGAAGCCTTCGACAATATGCCTGAAGGGTTGCAAAGTGGGAATCGCGGTCAGACTATGCAAGAGGCAATTGACACAATGGACGAATGGAGCTCTGAAATTGAGGCAATCAAAGATACGATTGAGACTTATGCGCTTACTAATAATAAAAAGTCCAAGAAAAATTCGTAACTTTGTATATAAAACCAATGCTTATGGACAACAGATTACATAAATTCCGATATAAATGGTGGGCAGCATTAATCGCAGCCATACCACCAGCAATAATTGGGCTATTGGCAGCTGAATGGAGTCCTAATCTTTTCAGTTCCGGTAGCACATTGCTGTGTGCGCTTATTGTCGTGTCGGTCCTCAGTTTTTTGACATCATGTTATATTTGCTGGGAACCGCAGAATCATCGAAAGAGTCTAAAAAATATGTGTGATGAATTTAAGCTCAAGAATGTCACGCATAATATCATAGTTGTGCTGGCGCTCATTCTGATTTGGGTTGGCGTTGGCATTAGCTTGATATTCCTTCCATTATGGCTGGACACCGATGGCTGGACACTTAGAGGGGTATTGCAATTCATTGGCTTATGCTGGATTATCGTAGGGTATTGGCTCATAATGAATTATAAAAAGAAATGATAAAACTTAATGACCCTGAAATACAAAAGCTCTCAGCGATAACAGAACTAACCCCGATGCAAGTACAAAAATTACTGACTATGGGGTTGATAGATGAGAGTCGCGCTCTTGATGTGTTGATTTTGTATGATTTCAAGCGTATCAAACGAAGAAAGCAATACAAGGTCGGGCAAATTATTGAGGCCGTTGTTGAAAAATACAAAGTGCCTCGTTCAAGAGTTGAGCGTGTAATATATGCTAAGAAGGTGAAGCGTTACTATTGCGACAAATGTTCAAAGGAGATTACCAACAGAGAAAGGAAACGTGGCAATGGCAAATGCGATCATTGTGTAGCATTAGAAATAGACATATAAACTAAAATGCTCAATATGACAAACCGCATTATTTTAGCCGGGGTGTACTATCACCAGAAGTACCCCGGCTCACTTATTTTCTATCGCTTGGATGAGCATTATGTAGCATTTGAGGCTGATGCTGAACGTGCTGCTAAAGTGCTTCAAAGAAACATCATCACCAATCCTGAAGGCGTAGATTGTTTACAGCTATTACGTTCAGAATTTTTAGATGCGGTTGAATTGTTAACGATGTGTGGGATTTCTGTCAAAGGAATTTCATATCGTGATGACAGTGGTGAATATGCCGTTCCAGATGTTAAAATCCTAAGCGAAGAGGAAGAAATAGATTACTGACGTTCAATTTTTCAACCCATCATTTTTGAATTGATTTAGTCTATATTCATTAGGGTGTCTAATAGTACATTAGACACCCTTTTTATGTAAACTTGTACTATATATTTACGCCTGATTAACAATTATTTAGGTGAACAATTAGTGTTAAATATACTTTGTTGATTACTGTGTAAGTATTAACTTTGCGGTGTCAGAAGGCATTACAGCCATTATAAATTAGAACAATCAAAATATCATATACCTCATGGAACAGTTGAACAAGGCTCAGTCAAATGGGCCAGACAAAAAGATTACCATCGGCCCTGATGGTAAGAAGAAGTACCCTGAAGGTACTATCTTCACTAAGCTCAAGTTCAAGAAGTCCGAAAAGAGTGGACTATTGGTGGGCTTCGTTTCTCAGAATCCTAAAACCGGTCGCGTAAAAGGTGTCCGTGAAGACTCTGAATTCCCAAAGCAAGTTTGCGTGGTCGATGCCAGCATTTCTCACGAAATTATCATAGGAGCGCTGTACAATGCAGCTATCGTTCCTATGTATCAGAAGAAAGGGTTTATTGTTATTGAAGCCACTCCACATCAGTTTAAGGCTGAAATTGAGGTATGCTATGTGCCCAAAGCCTGCTACATTGTAAATGTGAAGTTCGGCAACAAAACAATCACCTTTGACCCCAAGGATGGTCGCAAAGAGACAACTCGCTCTCTCGCAGCTGTAAAGGGTTTGCTTGAAAAGCGAATTGATATTTGCAACATCACTCAGGTGGTCGAAGATTTTGTGGATGCTGCCAACGATATGCTTAAAAAGTATGACCATGACGGCTTCTATGTCAAGAAAGGTGCCTAAAGCCAAACTGCCACGAAAACGCAAGAAAGCGGCGATTAAGGCACAAGGTCGCAAATGGTATTACGACACCATCAAATTCTTCTACATAAGTCAGAATGACCCGCGAATTGCAGAGAAGCGATGTAAATTTTGGGTTAATTCCAGCATTCGACAGCATGTAAGAATTATACGAGGTGTGCCATTTGTGGTTAACGAAGCAACTCGATATTGGTGATGAAAAGGCCGGTTGATGGCATTGCAACAGATGCCGCTCATTCAACAAAAAGATGCGTTACAGAATACCAAGGCATCAACCTTGCGACTGGTGAACAAATCTTTTATAGAAACCTCGGTAATCAAACAGTAAACATTGGGGAGTTCTTAGCGGTAGTTGAAGCGGCAAAATACATCATCGAAAATGATTTTGAGCCACGAGTAATCTACACTGATAGTATGACAGCCTTGACTTGGTTCAAGAACAAATCTACTGCTTCAAACAAGAATAATCGTGAACTTCAAAAAGCCGAAATATTTCTGAAAGCACTTTCAGCGGACATTGACACAATCGAAATTCGTCACTGGGACAATAAACGCTGGGGAGAAACACCAGCAGATTTTGGAAATAAATAGGTTATCTGTAAACCAAACAGCTCTTAAAGAGACTATTCTCTTATGTGGCTTCTTTAGAAGCTGTTTGAAATATAGCGGGATAGAGCAGTGGTAGCTTGCTGGGCTCATTACCCAGAGGTCGTAGGTTCGAGTCCTACTCCCGCAACTAAGCACTCACTAATATAGGGAGCTCGTTGGGAGGTTCACCACTCTCAACATTTAGGATCACTGGCGAAATGGCAGACGCGCTTGATTTAGGATCAAGTCTCGCAAGGGGTGCAGGTTCGAGTCCTGCGTGGTCCACAAACATTAATAACATCAAAATCATCATGGAATCATGGAAGTAACATTTAATGGTCGGCGTAGCTATGTACTAAAGTCGCTACAAGAGAATCAGTCAGAAATCGCAATGCTGAATGCCGACATCGAGAAAAGAATCGCAGAGCATAAGGCAGAAATCGCCAAGCTCAAACTTCAGCAGAAAGAATTGAAGCAGACTAAGATGTCCGGCAGTTGGTTACTTTCACTGTTAATCCGTTGGCTCAAATAATTCGGCAGCCTCGGTGGTGAAATGGAAAACACGAGGGACTTAAAATCCCTTGGTCATTGTGGCCTTCCGGGTTCGACTCCCGGTCGAGGCACGATAAGGGCTAATGGCGGAATTGGCAGACGCGCAGCACTCAAAATGCTGTATCATTGATGTCCGGGTTCGACTCCCGGTTAGCCCACAAAAGAGAACATTGACATTTTTAACAAACCAAACAATTATGAAACATTTCATTAAACTGTTTCTCGCACTGATTATGTGCGTTGCTGTCTCCAGCTGTCATGGTGTACGACCTGAAGCTGATGAGGAAGCTGTGTTAATCACTAAGCCTTGGTTCTTCGGACATGGCGGTGTCGATCTGGAGCCGGTTACAACCGGTCTTACATGGTGTTTCTGGAGCACATCTTCAGAAACGTTCAAGATCACTCCTGTACGATACGAGGAAACTCTGGACGACATCATTTCCAATGAGAACACCCCGCTTGATTTCAAGACGCAAATCATTTTGCGAATCAAGAAGGGTAAGAGTCCGGTACTGCTACAGAACTATGGCGTGAACTGGTATGAGAACAACGTCAAGGAAGTTTACAACAATCTTACTCGACACTATGTCTCTCAGTATTCTCCGTTTGACCTTACCAGTAACCGAGAAGTCGTCGCTCACATTGACTCTTGCGTGAAAGCCGACATGATCCGTTACATTGACCGATTATCTTTGGAGAAGGAATTCCCTATTGTGGTCGAGAACGTCATTACCGGTCGAGCGATTCCTAATGACGCCCAGCTGAAGGAAATGAATAACACCGCTGCTCAGATTCAGGCAAAACAGACTCAGGAACGTCGATACGAGACTGAGGTCGCACGAGAGCAAGCGGAACGACAACGTGCTGTGTCTGACAAGGCATATCAGCGAGAAATGGGTCTAACAGCGGAACAGTTCATCAGTCTGAAAGCATGGGATGTAATCGCCTCTAAGCAGGGAGCTAATATTGACGTTCTCTTTGATGGCGGCGCTTCCAGCACCATGTGGAATATTAAGCGATGAAAATAATCCGCAATTCATTCATACCGTTCCCCGGTTTTGCGGCCATCAATCTCTTCGGAGTTTTGTTTGTCCGCAAAGATGTCCAGATTACGGAGCGGTTGTTGAATCACGAAAGAATCCACACAGCCCAAATGAAAGAGCTTGGTTATATCTTCTTCTACATCATATATGTATTGGAATGGCTTGTACGCCTCTTTCTTCCCGGCAATGCTTATCGCAATATATCGTTTGAACAAGAAGCGTATCTTTTTGATGGGTGCCCTGTTCATTTGCGATACAGAAAGCGATATGAAATGTGGAGACACTAACATTAACCGCAAAGGAGCAATACCCTTTGAGCCTTTGCGGATTCGGGGTCATAGTTCTAATTGGCAGAACATCTGATTTGCACTCAGAGGGTTTCGGGTTCGACTCCCGATGGCTCCACGGACCAGTTCTCATAGCTCAGATGGTTAGAGCAACGGATTTTTAATCCGTGGGTCGCAAGTTCGAGTCTTGCTGGGAACACCATTATCCCTTGTGCGCACCTATCGTTGAGGGTTACGACGAAATAGGATTGAGGGAACGAAAGCACTCAGCGCCTCCTCCATAACAGTCCTCATAAGGCTGGTTAGTTTTAATCGACTATCGGCAACGGTCTTGTGGAGGTCCAGAGAAAACTGGTGAAGGGTTTAAAGCCATGAGTCTGAATCGTTGGTCAGCAGTGTTGTTCCGAGCGCGGCAGTCATCGGAGCGTAGGAGGTGTAAACAGCCTCCCAGTCAGCCATAGTAGCTCAGTTGGTAGAGCAACCGCCTTGTAAGCGGTGGGTCGGCGGTTCGAGTCCGTTCTTTGGCTCAAGCATTTTAGTTTATTTGTGGTTTTGTTTTAAGGTTGAAAAGATTGTTTAGGCGCGTCAAAGGTACTGAGTCGTTGTGAAACGCTTCAGTTGCGTAGCGGGCGCACAAACAGTAGCTCAAGTGGACAGAGCGCCTCGGCTGATGGCTGAGGAGGTTGGAGGTTCGAGTCCTCCCTGTTTGACTCCATTAATTTTTCATAGTTATATTCCCCTACCATTCGTGAGAACAGTAGGGTTTCCGGAAGGTAGCTCAGTTGGTTAGAGCATCACACTGATAATGTGAAGGTCGCTGGTTCGACCCCAGCCTTTCCGACAAAAGAGTTGTCAAGAGTGACGCTCGGCTCATAGGCAAATTTCAGTTCGACTATAAAGAATATCTTTCACCCCAAGTCCTATGAGCATCTGGAAGCATAGCCAAGCGGCAACGGCGCCAGACTGTAAATCTGGTCTCTTAGGAGTTCGTAGGTTCGAGTCCTTCTGCTTCCACCATTTAGTTATAATATCCAACTTAGCAAATGCGGCTTGTGAAAGTCGCTGAGCATGTCCCCATCGTCTAACGGTTAGGACGCGAGATTTTCAATCTCGAAATCCGGGTTCGATTCCCGGTGGGGGTACAATTAGGACTCGTAGCTCAGACGGTTAGAGCAGCGGCCTCATAAGCCGAAGGTCACAAGTTCGATTCTTGTCCGGTCCACAAATATGGGTTTGTAGCTCAGACGGTTAGAGCAGTTGGCTTCTTGGCCATCAAGACGGAGGTTCGATTCCTTCCAAATCCGCAATTGATAGGTGTGTAGCTCAGTTGGTTAGAGCAGACGGCTGTTAACCGTCAGGTCGTGGGTTCGATTCCCACCATGCCCGCAAATACACAAGTCGTTGGCTGAGAGGTCAGGCAATGGTCTCCAAAACCATCTTACGGAGGTTCGATTCCTTCACGGCTTGCAATATATGGGTGTAGCTCAGTTGGTAGAGTGCTACATTTGGGATGTAGATGTCGCAGGTTCGAGCCCTGTCACCCATACAACATAGCGCATCGGTCCAGTCTGGAGTGGACGTCGCCCTGTCACGGCGAAGATCGCGGGTTCAAATCCCGTATGCGCTGCAAATTGGAAGTGTGGGTGAATTGGTGAAACCAGCACACTGCTAACGTGCCAGTCGGGATAACCGGCTTGTGAGTTCGAGTCTCACCGCTTCCGCAAAACCATTAAATTAAATAAACATGTCACAACTTCAAAAAACCACTTCAAGCAGTTTCCCATTTTGCGCGATTCTTGGCTTGATTTTCATTACACTGAAACTGTGTAATATCATTACTTGGGCGTGGTGGTGGGTACTTGCTCCACTTTGGGGGCCTTTCGCCATCGTATTGGCAATCCTATTCATTTGTATCATAATCGGAGGGTTTGTTAAAGTCTTTAACCGATAAATCTTGTCCTGTGGTGTCAATTGGTCAGCACGTCAGATTTTGGCTCTGAAGGTTCCAGTTCGAGTCTGGACAGGACGACAAATTATAAACAGCATGAAACTTAATACAAAAATCGCAAATATTCTCAGAAATTGGGCTGATAAACTATCTCCAAACCCTTGGATTATCCCCAATATGAGAATGGGAATATATTCCGAACACTCGACACGGATTGAAAAACTCTGTCAGGAACAAATTATTAGCTCTCGTATATATTATAACATTCCAGAAGACAGTCGCTCACAATATATCAATCAGGCGATGTGTGATATGGCGCGTAAATATAGCGAAACGTTCCTAAGCAGAGGATTGATAAAGTTTCATACTGAAATGACAGAACAAGGTTTGCGTATCAATAGCTATATGGGAGTAGTAAATCTCCCTGATTGATTCAAAACTTGACAATATAGTTGAATTCGTATATCTCACCGCAAAACAGCATTACATGAATCACAAACATGTCGCAAGAAGCAATTTTGCTTACCGATGGCTACAAGTTAGACCATCGAAGACAGTACCCCAAAGGGACTGAAAGAGTGTATGCCAACTGGACACCTCGCAGCCACACCCATTATCCGGAGGCTAAAGATGGTGCTGTTGTATTTGGCATCCAGTATTTTATCAAGGAGTACCTCATTAAACAAATAAATGAGGAATTCTTCGCAAAACCCAAAGACCAAGTAATTGATTTATGGACTCGACGCATCAACACATTCTTAGGTCCAGACAATCAGGTAGGCTCTGAGCATGTAGCAGCTCTCCACGACTTAGGCTATCTTCCACTACGAATCAAAGCCCTTCCAGAAGGTTCTCTTTGCCCAATTCGTGTTCCGGCTCTCACAATCGTCAACACTAAGGATGAATTTTTTTGGCTCACCAACTACTTTGAAACCCTCATCTCAACAACTTTGTGGCTCCCGATGACATCTGCCACCTCTGCTCGTTTATACAAGCAAGAGTTGGTTCGTCACGCAATCAAGACAGGCTTTGTTACTATGCCCGGTCTGGATTTCTTGTGCCACGATTTTTCAATGAGAGGCATGGCCGGTGTCGAAGCTGCTGTGATGTCGGGAATGGGTCACATGACTTCTTTTACCGGTAGTGAAACAATTCCAGCGATTGCTGCAATTGAGAAGTATTATAACGCTGATGCTTCAAAGGAACTGATTGCCGGAACAGTGCCAGCTACCGAGCATTCAGTTATGTGTGCCGGTGGAAAAGAAGATGAACTGGAGACATTCCGCAGACTCATCACCGAAGTATATCCCAGCGGCTTTGTCTCGATTGTCAGCGATACTTGGGATTTTTGGAAAGTGATGACCGATTACCTCCCCAGACTGAAAGACACTATCGAAGCTCGTGATGGGCGTTTGATTATTCGTCCTGACAGTGGTGATCCTGTCCACATCATTTGTGGCTATACCGCTGATGACTTCGAGAACTTCCAAGAACAATCCATGCGTAGCGACGCTGAACTGAAGGGCGCTTATGAGATACTTTGGGACATATTCGGTGGCACAGTGAACGCAGCCGGTTACAAGGTGCTTAATTCTAAAGTCGGCATGATATACGGTGACTCTATCACGCTTGAGCGTCAGAAAGAAATCTATCGCCGCCTTGAAGAGAAAGGCTTTGCCGCCACAAACCTTGTGCTTGGCGTAGGTTCATTCACCTATCAGTTCAAATCACGCGATTCGCTTGGTTTCGCAATGAAGGCTACTTGGTGTCAAGTGAATGGTGAAAGCCGTGAGATTTTCAAGGATCCCAAAACTGACGATGGCGTAAAGAAATCGCTGAAAGGTCTGATTTGCGTGAAGAAAGACCAGATGGGCAAATATTACGCAATCGACCAAGTGGCTCCAGAGGTTGAAGCTACCGGTGAACTTCAGACAGTATTTGAAGACGGCAGGCTCCTGAAAGAATGGACGCTATCTGAAATCCGCAACAATGTAAATCAAACACTTCAGTAATATGTACACACAGACAATTAATCTTCTCAACCCTGAGAAAAGTGACGTGAAATATCATATCGTGGACTTTCCCGATGGTGAAAAGCATATCGTACTTGAAGACGAGCTTAACCACAAGAAGCACGTTCTCATCCTCACTCGTATCACCAATGCAGATGACCTCTTCATTCTGATGCAGTTGGCAGACATCATCAACCGTCATGCCGTGACATTCTCGCTCTATATTCCGTATCTGATGGGAATGCGCATGGACCGAGTGATTTCGTTCAACGAAGCATTCAGCCTCAAAGTAGTAGCGGACGCTATCAACGCTATGAAGCCTTTGCGTGTCACACTCATTGAGCCTCATTCGGAAAAGGTACGACAGCTTATTGACAACTGCGACTATCGTTTCGCCAATGTTCAAGGCGTTGCAACCGCTGAATACTTCTGCTTCCCTGATGCTGGCGCTATCGCTCGATATGCTCACCAGTTTGATTCTGAAGAAGACCGCCAGAACGTCATCCTCTGCAATAAGGAGCGTGACCCGGAAACCGGCAAGCTATCTGGTTTCAAGATTCTCAACCCTGAAATCTACAAGGGCGGCACGATTTGCGTAGTAGATGACCTTTGCGATGGTGGCGGTACATTCGCTGGAATCGCTCAGGAACTTCGCAAAATCGCCCCTGACGCTCATTTGAAAGTCTATGTCATCCACATGGTGAATCCCAAGGGCATCATCACGCTGGCAGAACATTATGATGAAGTAGAGTTCTCAGATTCTTACGCAAACTGGAATCTCACCGATCTTCCCGATAACGTCAAATGCCAGAACATCTGGTGCGAATGAAAAAGTTCTTTACTAAATGCTGGAGCTGGTTGAAATCAAGCAACCGCTCCAAGCATTTGGAATACGGCATTTTGATTGGTCTTGGTGCAGACAGTCCGTATTGCGCAGCCTATGTAGGTGTTGGAGTCGCTTCAGCACTTGAATTCAAAGATAAGGCATGGGGAGGCAAATGGGACTGGATTGACTGGGCTCTCACAATAATCGGTGTAATCATCGGTTATGGTATCAGATTCCTGACGAGATTGGCAATCATGGCTATATTATAACACTCCTTTCTGCGTAAGGCTGCATGAGATACGTCTTGTGCAGCCTTCTTTATCTTAGCTTGTGGACTTTTGCTATTCTTTATAAAACACGTTATATGGCAAAGATATTAAACAAGGTATGTCCGTAGTTCAAGTTGTCACACACATATATTGTAGATATTGGTGAGGACAATGCAGAACGAAGAATGCTTTATGAGGGAATAGTGACACGCATTGATGTGTCATCTGACGGAAATATGAGTTTCTTCTTCACACTATCTGAAGATGTGACTAAGGAGAGAGCATCTGGTGAACTGAAAATCTATGAAGATGCAAACGCATACAAGTTAGGAAAAACGGCAGAAGAGTCCTACATGAATAATGTAGCCGGTCTTATCAATGCCATAGCGATAAATCCTAACATCTTTTATATATACACTGAATTAACTGGCGAACAATATGTTGCGCCTCGTGGTTTTTTCATAAACGACAATACAATAGTAGAAGAGATAGATTTCCCAGAGACACTTTCGTTTACTCGCACGATGGACGAAACAGGCAGTATCTCAGGTTGGACTTCCAATGCCAATTTTGAAGGCTTGACCGATAGTGAGATATATCCGTCCAGAGAGGAAGCTCTGAAGAATCATAAGACTATCATCAAGAGATTCAGTGGCAAAGAAGATTTGATTTAATGATAACCGCATGAGAGCAAATCTTGTGCGGTTTTTATCTTCGTGCCACCACTTTGGCTATTCTTCATAAACGAAGAATAATGGCAAACGGAAATTTGAAACCACCTAAAAATCTGGTTATTGATTTCAAGCCATCTCCGAAACAGTATCAGCTATGGAAACTCCTTCAGCCTGATTTTTGCCCTCATTGCGGAGGTCATATAGTTCAGGTACAAGTAGGATATGATATTCATGGGAACCCCCAGTACAAGCCGCAGTGTGAAAATTGCGGTTCCCAAAATCTTCCACAATTAATACTCGGAGGCGGCGCCGCCGGAGGTGGAAAGTCATACATAGGTAGTTGTTGGATTATCAGCAGCTGTATCAGGTTCCCAGATTTGAGAGCTGTAATTGCCCGAAAGACTATCAAGTCATTGAAGGAATCCACTTTCAATACTATCAAAGCTGTGATGAAGCAGTGGGGATTGAAAGAAGGCGAAAATTACAAGATCAACAATCTGGAAGGTATCGTTACATTTTGGAATGGTTCTACCATATTGCTGAAAGAGTTGGAAGATCTTCCTTCGGATAGCAACTTTGAACGTCTCGGTTCATCTGAATGGACAATCGGTTTCGTCGATGAGGTATCTGAGATTTCAGAACGAGCAATAGAAGTATTGTTTTCTCGTCTGCGTTGGAAAACTCACGAAACATTCAAAGTGCCCCGACTCCTGATGACTACCAACCCATGTATCACTTGGGTTCGTTCCAGATTCGTTCAGGATGATGAAGGCAATCCAGTAGAATGCAAGGAAGGTGAGGCTTATGTACCGTTCAGTGTATTTGACAACCCTGATGTTGCTTTCCGTCAGATTTATGAGGCGGCATTGAATAAGATTACTGACCCAGCCGTTAAAGCACGTCTATTGTACGGCAACTGGGATTTCGTTGACTCTAACGATGCGGCAGCATATTGGAACTTCAGCGGTGAGAAACATTTGGTTGACGGTCTGCGTGAGAAAGTTTATGATCCACTGAAACCGTTGATTATCAGCTGGGACTTCAACGTGGCTCCTTTCATGTCATCTTTGGCTATTCAAGTAGATTATGAGAGAAAAAAATTATATGTTCTGGAAGAGATACTTGGCAAGCCTGATGCTAAAGAGAATAACACTCCTAAATTAGCTCAAAAGTTAAGTCAAAAGTACCTAACCGAGAAACACATGGGAGGTCTATTAATAACTGGAGACCCTAATGGTTTGGCTCGTTCCACTCAGACAGAAGAGGGTGTAAACAATTATACAATCATATTGTCGAACTTACATCCATCTTTGAGGGCTAAAAAACAGCTATTAAGCAAGCATCCACCTCATACTACCAGATTGGAGTTCATCAACAATCTGTTCAATGGCTTTGAAGGTTGGGAAATTCTCATTGATATGAGATGTCGTAAATTGACAGAAGACCTGATATACCAGAAGAAGAATGAAGATGGTACCAAGAATAAATCAAAGGTAACTGACCCGAAACTTGGGGTCAAATATGAAAAATACGGACACCTTTCAGATGCGCTCGATTATGCAATCTGTTTGTTGCTATCAAAGGAATGGAAGAAATTCCAGCGTCAGGGAGGAACCGGTATCGCAACAGTTAACGCTCCAATATACGGTGAATTCGGATATTAACACAAATGTTCAAGAGATTCTTAAATAACGCAGACTATCTGGGTATAGTCACTGAAGAAGCGCTTGGTCAGCTTATAAGGGACAAGGAAGTCCGTTTGGCTCAGGCTGAGGAAGCTGCTGAAGAGTCCGTCTTGGAATACTTGACGGAAAACTATTTGGTGGAAGAGGAGCTGGCAGTAGGGAAAAACTTACTGCCTTATAACCGACAAGTCACATATCCTGTTGGTGTACACTTCTGCCACAACGGAAAAATATATAAAGCCATTCGTACTATCAATGGATATAAGGCTCCGGCAACAGTTGAATATTGGATGCCGTATATGGAGTTTATAAAAGATGAAGATTCCATACCAGCATATACACAACGAGGGAGCTATATGCCGGGCGATATAGTCAAGTTCGCAAACACATTTTTCCAGTGCCTCGAATTTAATGGTGCTGATTATAACAATGTGCGTGTTCCGGGGGTGAACGGATGGGAAAAAGTTGAGACAACTCCTTGGATTGTCAATCTGGAATATGAGCCGTGGGATGTCGTTAGCTATAATGGCGCATTTTACGCCCTTCTGAGCGCAGAAAACACCGATTGGAATACAAATCCCCATGAGAACGATAATTGGGGCTTAATCGGCTCGTATGACCCCTCTATCAATGCGTATGAGCTCAGTTCTACTGAGTATGTCGAATATGATGGCGAAGTGTTCTATCCGGTCATCAATCCTAATGCAGATGAGCTGAAAGAACAATACAACATTATAGAGCACGATCCGCGAAACCCAAACCTCAAAAAGCATATTCTAAGGCTTGCAGTATATGAGCTTCATAAGCTGATTTCACCAAACAATGTGAGCCAAGCTCGAATCACAGACTATGAAACATCAATTCTTTGGCTGCGTGATGCGTCCAGATTGAAAATAAATCCCCAAATACCTCGTAGAATAGGGGATGATAAAAAGCCTGTGACAGACTTTGCAGTTGCTACATTTGCCAGAGATTACGACCCGAATAAGAATCCTTGGCAAATTTAAGATATTGTACTTTTGTTGTTCGGCGTTAGAGCCATGTGAAGGAAGAGGATGTACCGTAACTGATACATCCTCTTCACTTTTTATTGGTATGCTGCTAAAGCGTCAAGGTAGTTAACGTAATGATGTTCAATCATTCCGACAGAGGTACCAGCTATCTTGGCAATCATTGTAATTGGCATTTCATTGTCGATAAGAGCTTTCGTGATTGCGGTACGTCTGAAAGCGTATGTTGTCAGTTGAAATGGCAGTCCAAGTTTATCGCCAACCTTATGTAGAAAGCGGTTGATACGACCTTGCATTCGATTCTGCTGTGTGTAGTATGTGTGGTACTGCTCAGGATTCTCTAAATCCCATTTGCGCTTGTTGAATGAAAATGGCAACACATAGCCAGATACAGAGCGGTCCTTATACTTCATTATGATTTCCAACGCACGAGGCGTGAGGAATTGTACAACCAATGGGTTGGAATCGTTCTCACGCATGAATGCGTAGTTCTTTTTCTTGCTTGGAATGTAAGTACAAGTCCATCGCTGGTAGCGCTCGTTGAATGCAAGATTATCCCAGTGCAGTTTGATGATGTCAATGGGTCTGGACTTCATCTCGTACAGGAGAATGCAGAAGTCACGATACAGTTCCTTGTAATAGTTCTGATGAGGATGGCGTAGTTTGATAAGCTCCAAATCAAAATTGACAAACTGCTCGTATTGTTCTGGGCTGAGTGACTTCACTGTTCCACCGCTGTTGTTCAAATCAGAAGCCCTTTCAGACAATTTGTTGACAACAGGAGCATAGTCCATGTAGGGGAAATTGGGAGTATAGTCAGTAAGACCGGCTTTTCGGGCTCTATTGATGGTTGCGATGAGTAGCTTCATCAATGCGATGTAGTTCTTGCCAGAGCCTTTCAACCCCTTTTGTCTGAGAATCCATTCAGAAAACTGCACAAAAGAGTGGCGATTCACCTTGGAAATTGCAGTTTTGATGATTTTTCCTTCCTTCTCCAGCTTGTGTAAGAGTGTAGTGTAGGGCTGGAAATTGGATGATGGCTTTCTTTTCACCGGATGCCGAAGTTCCTCGATAACTTCTTTAATGAATTCTCCAAGTGTAATCTCTTGTTTTTCTTTCAGGATTGTAGCTTCAGCTTTCTCTTTGCGAAGACTGTCAAACATGGCGAATAACTCTTTACCAGAGTCAAAATCATGTTCATCAAGCAGTTGCTCGATTTGGCTGAGAAGGTCTTGGAGAATGATGTTGTTTTCAAGGTCAGTCTGGACTCTTGATATGAACATTTGAGCATCTGGATTCCATTTGGTGAAATTAGGATTTTTTAACCCTTCCACCGTCTTGTAGTGTCGAACCCCTGTACCTTTGACATGGGCACAAAGACAAAAGCGACCGTCTTTGTTAGCAAATTTTAACGAAATTCTGGACATCTTTTTATGAGATTTACGGTCCATACCTTTCGATTGTGATTCCTATGCACATTTTCTATGCACATGCTCTGAAATCACCGTGTGAAGTGGGTTTTCATACAAACTTTTTCGAGGGTCGAAAATGCTATAAGTAGTTGTACTTCACTCAATTATAGAAAAAGAAAATCGAGGGTTGAATACCTCGATTTTCTATTGTTGCCTTGGAAGGATTCGAACCCTCACAGGCGGAACCAGAATCCGACGTGCTACCATTACACCACAAGGCAATTTTTAGTGTCAACCGGGGGTGTTTCCGTTTTGACGATGCAAAGGTAGAAACTATTTTTGACCCGTGCAAATTTTTTTGAACTTTTTTCACAAAAAATTTGCCTCACCCCCTTTCTGGAGCCTCCAAGCGGGGTATGGTCGAGATTTGGTTTTGGCTTTATGAAAATCTTTTGTAATTTTGCAGATTATGATTCACTTGCCAGCCATCATCATCCGAGGACTGCTGATAGGTCTTCTCGTGTCGGCCCCCATGGGACCGATAGGCATGCTCGTGATTCAGCGCACCCTGAGCCGCGGACGCTGGGCGGCCTTCTGCACCGGTATCGGCGCGGCCCTCAGCGACTTCATCTACTGTCTGCTCACCGGTCTGGGCCTGTCGTTCGTCACCGACTTCATCGAGAGCCACCAGAGCCTGCTGCAGCTGATAGGCTCGCTGGTGCTGGCCGTCTATGCGGGCTATCTGTTTGTCTCCAACCCGTCGAGGGCGCTTGCCACGGGGCGCGTCACCACCCACGGCTATTGGCCCGACTTTGCCACGGGATTCCTGTTCACGTTCTCCAATCCGCTGATACTCTTCCTCATCATAGGTCTCTTTGCCCGCTTCAGCTTCCTCGCGCCCGAGTTCATGACCTATCACTATGTGGCCGGATACCTCGCCATTTTCGGGGGCGCGCTGCTGTGGTGGTTTGGCGTGACGTGGTTTGTCGACAGGGTCAGGGCACACTTCAACCTGCGCTCCATGTGGCTGCTCAACCGCATTCTGGCCGCCGTCATTCTGGTGATGGGCGCCGTCGGACTGGTCACGGCCATACGCGACATGATAGGCTGAGGCCTTTTTTTATCTCCCTATTGGAGATAATTTCGAAAATTCTGATTAATTTTGTGTTTTCATCACATATATCTATATGGACACCAACGAAACCAACGCAGCAGCTCCCGAAACCAAGGGACTCAACTTTGTTGAAGAAATCGTGGCCAAAGACCTTGCCGAGGGCAAGAACGGAGGCCGACTCAACACCCGTTTTCCGCCCGAGCCCAACGGCTATCTCCACATAGGCCACGCCAAGGCCATCTGCATGGACTTCGGTATCGCCGAGAAGTTTGGCGGCACATGCAACCTGCGATTCGACGACACCAACCCCGTCAAGGAGGATGTCGAGTATGTGGACTCGATACGCGAGGACATCAAATGGCTCGGTTTCGACTGGGGCGACCGCGAGTACTATGCCTCGGACTACTTCCCCCAGCTCTTCGATCTGGCCGTGCGCCTGATCAAGGAGGGCAAGGCCTATGTCGACGACCAGACATCCGAGCAGATCGCCGCCCAGAAGGGCACCCCCACCGAGCCCGGTCAGGAGAGCCCCTACCGCAACCGCACCCCCGAGGAGAACCTCGACCTGTTCATGCGCATGAACGCCGGCGAGTTTGACGAGGGTGCCCGCGTGCTGCGCGCCAAGATAGACATGGCCAGCCCCAACATGCACTTCCGCGACCCCATCATGTATCGCATCATCAAGACCCCACATCACCGCACCGGCACGACGTGGAAGGTCTACCCGATGTATGACTTCGCACACGGACAGAGCGACTATTTCGAAGGGGTGACCCACTCGATATGCACCCTCGAGTTCGTGGTGCACCGTCCTCTCTACGAGTACTTTGTCAAGGAGCTGGCCGACGATAGCTATTGCCCCCGCCAGATCGAGTTCAACCGCCTCAACCTCACGTATACCGTGATGTCCAAGCGCAAGCTGCTCCAGCTGGTCAAGGAGGGTCTCGTGGCCGGATGGGACGATCCCCGCATGCCCACCATCTCGGGCCTGCGCCGACGCGGCTTCACCCCCCGCGCCGTCCGCAACTTCATCAACGCCATCGGCTATACCAAATACGAGGCGCTCAACTCCATCTCGCTGCTCGAGCACGCCGTGCGCGATGACCTCAACAAGGTCGCCACACGCGGCATGGCGGTGATTAACCCCGTCAAGGTGGTCATCACCAACTATCCCGAGGGTCAGACCGAGACCGTCGAGATGGACAACAACCCCGAGGAGCCCGGCAGCGGCACGCACAAGATGCCCTTCTCGCGCGAGATATACATCGAGCGCGACGACTTCATGGAGAATCCCCCCAAGAAGTACTTCCGCATGGCTCCCGACGCCGAGGTACGCCTCAAGGGCGCATATATCGTCAAGTGCACCGGCGTCAAGAAGGATGCCGAGGGCAATGTCGAGGAGATATACTGCACCTACGACCCCGAGACACGCAGCGGCCTGCCCGGCAGCGAGCGCAAGGTCAAGGGCACGCTCCACTGGGTCAATGCCGCCACCGCCGTCGACGCCACCGCGCGCATCTATGACCGCCTCTTCTCTGTCGAGAATCCCGCGGCCGAGACCGAGCGCGACTTCCGCGAGATGCTCAACCCCGACTCGCTCAAGGTGGTCGAGGGCATCAAGGTCGAGCCCTATCTGCTCGAGATAGCCAAGCCCGGAGTGCCCCTGCAGTTCCAGCGCATAGGCTATTTCACGCTCGACCCCGACTCCACCCCCGAGGCACCGGTGTTCAACCGCACCATCGCCCTCAAGGACTCTTGGGAGAAGAAAAACAAATAAGACAGCGACACAATGCCCGGTTATTCTAGTTGATCTAGTTGGTCTAGTTCAACTAGAATAACTAGTTCAACTAGACTAAATAGAATAACTATAATCCCCCCGCATGGACGACAACAGCAATGCCGACGATGTGCGCCAGAGCCTCTATGAGGAGTTTCTCTCTGAGGTGGTAAAAGCCGGAAATCCCGAGGCCTTCTTCGACGAGACCGATCTCGTGGAGATTTACGACTACTCGTCAGACATGGACAACTACATAGCCAAGATGGAGGTGCTGCTCTATGGGGCGCGCCACTATCCCGACTCGCAGGCGCTGGCCACGCGCCGCGCGTGGTTCTATTCGTCGTTCGGCGAGATGGAGGCCGCAGCCGAGCTCAACAGCCGCGTCAGCAACGGCGGCGTGCTCAACGAACTGCTGAGACTGCGCGCCGACGGTGCCACAGACACTGCCGACACCCGTCGCAGGCTCGACGAGATCGTTGACGCCACCACTGACTTTGCCGACGAGGAGCTGATACAGCTCGTCGACTTCTGCGCCGAAAACAATATGCTGGCATGGGTCGAGGACAACTATGACCGGGTCAAGAGCAAGTGCTCGTATCCGCAGACGTTCATATACGAATACGCCAACCGATGCGAGGATCTGGGCGATGCGGCCAAGGCCGTATCGTTGTTCGAGGAGCTGACCATGCTCGAGCCGTTCACGCTCGACTTCTGGGAGCGGCTGGCCGGCGCGCAATACCGCGCCGAGCAGTACGAGGCCGCGCTGTCGTCGGCCGACTATGCCCTCGCCATCAGCCCCGACTCTGTCGAGGCCATACGCATGAAGGGCATGGCCCTCTATGCCCTGAAGCGCGACATGCCCGCCATAATCGAGCTGATGGAGCCCCTCGTGGCCAATCCGCAGGCCATCGAGTCGGACCTCAGCGTGCTTGTCGGCGCCATGGTCGAGACCGGACGCGCCGCCGAGGCCGTAGACCGCGTCACCATCTATCTCGACACCCATTCGGTGTCGCGCAATCCGCTGGGGCTGCTGCTGTCGCTCAAGCCCGAGAGTGCCGCCACATATCTCGCTGCCTACGAGCAGGAGCTGGCACGCACAGGCGGCACGCTCATATCGTGGGCGGGCGACGAGTACACCGAGGGCAACATCGAGCTGGCCTCGCGCATCGTTCAGGCATATCTGGCCAACCATACGCCCGACAACATGGACGCGCCCGTGGCTGCCGAGATACTGTTTCGCGGCGAGGTCTTCGCCAAGGTCATAGAGATCTGCCGCCGCGCTTGCGTCGACAACTCAGCCGAATTTCTTTCCAACCCCGGCTTTACATACTCATACGTGCTGAGTCTGATACGCATGAACCGTCTCGAGGATGCCCTCAGGGTGGCCACCGAGGCGCTGCAGATCAATATGTTTGCCATCAAGGCATCGGGCCGAACCCTGATGCCGCCCGTGATGGGCCTCTCGCCTGTCGGACACAACCTGCTGACACGCGGATTCATCACTTTCCTCTATACCGTAATCCACGACATCTCGGACTCGAACACCGAGGTCGACTGCGACTCATACGTCCCGGGACCTTGATTAATTGGGAATGGGGAATTGGGAGTTTTTTAGTGCATAATTCCCAACTCCCAATTCCCAATTCTCAATTCCCAATTCCCAATTCCCAATTCCCAATTCCCCATTCGATTATCATACTTACTTTCCAAATATACCTTAAAATGAAAAAACTGTTTATTTCTCTTTTTCTGTGGGTTGCCACGGGCTTTGTCGCGTCCGCACAGACGGTCTCGACCGACCCAGTGACCGTGACACAGTCTGCCGAGGGCATCGTCATCACCTATCACGCCGACGGCGGCAACCGCGGACTGATGGGGCTCGGCGCCAACGCGCAGGTCTATGCCCACACAGGCGTCATCACCTCGGCAAGCACCTCGACGTCAGACTGGAAACATGCCTCCTCGTGGGGCGACAACAACGCCAAATACCGCATGACCTATGCCGGCACCGACACATGGACACTGACAATCCCCTCGATCAACGCTTATTACGGCATCACCGACCCGACCGAGAAGGTCAGGGAGCTGATGTTCGTGTTCCGCACCGCCGACAACTCGCGCGAGGGTAAGTCGGCTTGGGGCGGCGACGTGGCCGTGACGGTATTTCCCGACGGTTTCCCCTCATCTACTGCCGCAACCTATCCCGGCGGCAAGCCCCGCATGGGCGCGGTCGAGAATGCCGACGGCTCGGTGACATTCTGCCTCTGCGCTCCCTCAAAGACCAACGTCGTGATGTCGGCCTCGTGGAATTCCTTCACCCCCGGCGCAGCCGACGTGATGAACTATCAGGACTATGAGGGATACCGATACTTCTGGACCACGGTCAAGGGGCTCGAGAAGGGCAAGAACCACACATATTATTATATCGTGGACGGCGCATCGCAGATAGGCGACCCCTATGCCCGTCTGGTGCTCGACCCCAACAACGACAAGTACATCCCCTCGAGCGTATTCCCCGACATGCCCGCATACCCCTCGCAGGCAGTGGCCGGAGTGCCCGTGGCGGTCTACAACTCGGCCATGGACGATTATGATTGGACCGTGCGCGACTTCAAGGGCGTGCCCCAGAGCGACCTGATAATCTACGAGCTGCTGCTGCGCGACTTCACCGGCACCGAGGGCAAGAACCTCGGCAACGGCACCGTGCGCGGCGCCATCGAGAAGCTCGACTATCTCAAGGATCTCGGCGTCAACGCCATAGAGCTGCTCCCCATCATGGAGTTCGCAGGTAACAACTCGTGGGGATACAACACCAACTTCTACATGGCTCCCGACAAGGCATACGGCACCCCCGACGACTATCGCGAGCTCATAGACGGCGCACACCGCCGAGGCATGGCCGTGATTCTGGACATAGTCTTCAACCAGAGCGACGCCATGCACCCGTGGTATGGCCTCTACACCCGGCGCAACACGCCGTTCTATAACGGCTCGGCCCCCCACGCATACAGCGTGCTCAACGACTGGAATCAGGACTGCCCGCTGGTGCAGCAGCAGTGGCATGACGCGCTCGAATACTGGATGACGGCATATAACGTCGACGGTTTCAGATTCGACCTCGTCAAGGGACTCGGCGACAACTCGAGCTATGGCACCCGATACTATCCCGAGACCAACACATACGCTACCCCCGACGACAACGGCACCAACCGCTATAACGCCACCCGCGTGGCCCGCATGAAGGCCCTGCACGAGTCCATGCGCCGCACGCGCCCCGACGCATACTTCATCAACGAGAATCTGGCCGGCGCCGAAGAGGAGAACCAGATGGCCGAGGACGGCGAGACCAACTGGGCCAACATCAACCATCCCGCATGCCAGTATGCCATGGGCTATGAGTCGGAGTCGTCGCTCAATAGATTCTACGCACCCCTCGACCAGCGCCTCTGGGGCTCGACCGTATCGTATGCCGAGAGCCACGACGAAGAGCGCGTGGCATACAAGGTCAAGACATACGGCAACACCGGCGTCAAGGGCAACCTCAACGCACAGATGCTGCGTCTTGGGTCGCTGGCCGCGCAGATGATACTCACCCCCGGCGCCCACATGATATGGCAGTTCGAGGAGATGGGCAACGACCAGACCACCAAGGCCCCCGACGGCGGCAACGACACGTCGCCCAAGCGTGTCAACTGGAACATGCTCAAGAGCGCCGCGCGCGAGGGCCTGCACGACACCTATGCCGACCTCTGCCGCATACGCGCCGACTATGCCCCGATGTTTGCCGAGGACGTCAACACCTCGGTCGACCTCTCGTCGTGGACCGCAAGGACCGTCGCCCTGACCAAGGGCGAGGCCGAGCTCTATCTGATAGTCAATCCCGCCGTGGGCGGAACGGCCACCATCGCCGCGCCCGTCAACCTGACCGACGGCAAGTACAGGCTCCTCGCAGCGAGCCATGACACCACACCGGTACCCACGGCCTCGGGCGTGACACTGCCGGGCGGTGCGTTTGCGGTCTACGGCGCCAACCTGCCCGAGAGCGGCATGACAGACATCGTGGCCGACAGCCGAAAGGCACCCACCGTCAGGGTTGAAGGCGGCATGATCAGCGTCCTCTCGGCCCACGACACCGTCGTCGTCTACAACACCGCCGGCATGGCCATGCCCGCCGACACCCCCCTCGCCCCCGGCATCTATATCGTCAGCGTGGACAATATTCCCGTCAAGGTAGCCGTGAAATAAGATTTCACAGTTAAAATATCTTCAATTACCCCTCTCTATGGTTAACGTCTGTTAAATTATTAGGGGGGGTAATTTTTTTCGTACATTTGTGGAAGTCAAGTAGAAGAATACTGAAATACAATATAACGAGTTTGATTTAAGATTTAATAAAAGTGAATTATATTTCTTAGTAATCATCATTGATCAAGATTCTACAATCCCTGATTAGACTACACGAAATGTAACGAATTCCTGACATAAAAACACTCTCAACCACCCTTCGGTGCGATGCCGGCGGGTGGTTTTTTATGTTCATTCATTAAATATTGTTAAACCAAATATGTTTTTCAGCATAATTTTTTGGCATATTCCAAAAAGTGCGTACCTTTGCATCAGTTTTTCATGGTATTAGATTTAAGGNNAGGTAAGAAGATTATTCGTCGTGATGACGGATAATTTTTTTTTGTGGCTTATTCTCACTAACTTTGCACGCATGAAACGCATCGTCACGATAATACTCTGCATATTCATCACCGCCGCGGCCGTGAGCGCCGCACAGCCCGAAAACAAGCCCGTCGAGTCTACGGCATGGCGACTGCTCGAGCCGCTCGGACTCCACGAGCCCGCCGGCATCGACACGCTCAGCTACAACCTGTTTCAGGGGGCCGTCCCCTCGGCCGTGACGCCGGCATTCGCCACCACGGGCAATCAGGCGTCAGAGGGCATCAACATGATATACATGGACCGCGAGCCCATCAGCAAGTTCTTCTTCAACGACGCCAAGCGTTTCTGGCTCCCGTCCGAGAAGACGGCTCGATTCTACAACACGGCCATACCGATGTCCATAGTGAGCTACAACACCGGCGGCGGCCGTGAGATAGCTCAGGACTGGTTCAAGTTCCTATTCTCGGGCAATATCACCCCCAAGGCGCAGATAGGCCTGCGCATCAGCTATCCCTACTCAAAGGGCTCGTACAACTATCAGGCCGCCAAAGGCTTCAACTGGGGACTGTTCGGCTCGTACATGGGCGACCGATATGAGGTGCAGGCATACTATGACACCTACAACATGATAAACAAGGAGAACGGCGGCATCACCGACGACCTCTACATACTCGACCCCGCGCAGCTGCAGGGCGGCCTCTCCAAGATAAACCCGCGCACCATCCCCACCAACCTCACCGCATCGCACTCGCGCGTCAGGGGCAAGGAGCTCTACATAAACCAGCGATACAAGGTGGGATACTGGGACCTGACGTTCGACTCGATCCAGACCGACTCGGTGGTCAAGAGGCACTATGTGCCCGTGTCGAGCTTCATCTGGACATTCGCCTTCGAAGAGGGTAGGCACATGTTCTCCAACACCTCGGCCAAGGAGGAGGCCGACTTCTGGGAGAATCACTACATGACCGCCGACCGCACCGCCGATCGCACCCACTATCGCGCCGTGCGCAACACGCTGGGCATATCGCTGCTCGAGGGCTTCAACAAATATGCCAAGGCCGGACTGGCGGCGTTCATCACCCACGAATACCGCAACTATTTCCAGACCCCGGACACACTGGCCCTCTCGGGCGACAATCGTCCCGTGGGGCTGACTCCATATCCCTTCGACCACCGCGTCGAGCACAAGGGGGTGCAGAACTTCGTCTATGCCGGGGCACAGCTGACCAAGCAGCAGGGCCTGACGTTCAACTATGACGTCACGGCCAAGTTCGGCATAGCCGGGGCCGCCGCAGGCGAGATATTTGCCGATGGCGGCATCACCACCCGCATACGCCTGCTTGGCGACACCGTCAGCCTCAGGGCATACGGCAAGTTTGCCAACGAGACCGCCCCCTACCTGATGCAGAGATATGTCTCCAACCACTTCATCTGGGAGAACGATTTCGGCAAGACGCGCCGTCTGCGCTTCGGTGGCCGACTGGCCATCCCCCACACCGGCACGCGCATAGACGTGGGTGTCGAGAACGTGCAGAACCAGATCTACTTCAACTCGGCGGGGCTCCCCGTACAGGCCGGCAAGAGCGTGCAGATACTCGCCGCAAGGCTCGATCAGGACCTGCGCTTCAAGGCCCTCAACTGGCGCAACACCATCATCTATCAGACCACGTCGGACGACGCCGTCATACCCCTGCCCAACCTTGCGGTCTACTCCAACCTGTTCCTCAAGTTCAAGGTGGCCCGCGTGCTCGACGTGCAGATGGGCGTCGACCTCAACTGGTACACGCGCTATTACGCCCCCTCCTACCAGCCATCTACCATGTCGTTCTGCAACCAGCGCGAGATCAAGTGCGGCAACTATCCCTTCATGAACGCCTATCTCAACTTCAAGCTCTCGCGGGCACGCTTCTACCTGCTCTACTCGCATGTCAATCAGGGCATTTTCGGCGGGTCCGACTACTTCTCGGTGCCCCACTACCCCCTCAACCCGCGCCGCTTCCAGATGGGCGTCAGCGTCGACTTCCTTAACTAAATCGCCTCCGGGGTTGTTATATCTCTAACAAAGATATAAGACACAACCCCATGTCCCGGACTCAATTCAATCCCGTGCGCCTCAGGCGCATACTCACGCTGGCCGTGGCCGTCATCGTCGTCGGCGTCATAGCCACCGTGACCTACTACAACGACCACAAGCGTCACCCCGCCTATGCCTACGAGCGCGCCGGGGGCGACACCCTCAACGTGGCCATAGCCTACTCGCCCATGTCGCTGTACAGGTATGCCGACACCATAGGCGGGTTCAACTACGAGATGATGCGCGAGATGTCGCACCTCTATGGCGACAGGGTCAAGTACTTTCCCGTCGTGTCGGTCGACGAGGCTCTGGCCAAGCTGCGCGAGGGCACCTTCGACATCGTCATGGCCGACATACCCGTGTTTGCATCGCATCGCGAGATGTATCGCTTCACCATACCCGTCTATACCGACCGTCAGGTGCTCGTTAGCCGCGACTCGGTCATCCCCACCCCGCTCGAGCTTGCCGGCAAGGAGGTATGGGTGGCCGCGGGGTCGCCCGCGCGCAGCCGCCTCGAGAATCTGTCGCGCGAGATAGGCGACTCCATAGACATCCGCGTCAGCCCCGACTATTCGGCCGAGCAGCTCGTCATGCTCACGGCCCGCGGCGAGATACCCCGCGCGGTGGTCAATCAGGAGGTGGCGCGCCGCCTGTCAGCCGAATATCCCGACCTGCGCATATCCGACAACATATCTTTCTCGCAGTTCCAGTCGTGGATACTCAACCGCTCGGCGGCTGCCCTTCAGGACACCCTCGACGCCCAGATCGAACGCTTCAAGCAGACGCCCCAGTATGCCGCCCTGCTTGACAAATGGACGGGCGACTCGCCCCTGCCCGCGGCCCCGACCGACACCGTCGCCACGGTGAAATAAAATTAGGATTTATTTCAACATTTTCAGAAAACCGCGTGTTATAATCTTGAATACAAAATCAACGTGATAGTCACTCTCAACTATTAACTCTATAAAAACAAAATCGTTATGAAAGCGCTATTTCAGAAATTCATGGGCGAGTCCCGCTATTGGTGGGTAGTCCTTCTCGCAGGCATCCTGATGGTCATCTGCGGTTTCGCATACTGGTTCTGGCCCGTCGCAGGTTATGCCGTTGCATCCCAGATATTCGGCTGGCTGCTCATTCTGGTCGGCATCGTTCAGTTGCTCATGGCATCCGGTCCTCATGCCGGCAAAGGCTGGGGATGGTGGCTTGCAGGCGGTGTCATCGACATGTTCATCGGCTTCATGATGGTGCGCAGCATCGTCCTCTCCGAGGCCGTGTTCCCCTACTTCCTTGCATTCATATTCCTCTTCTGGGGCATCAGCGCACTGTGCTCGGCAGTCCAGCAGAGCGCACGCAAATACTGGTGGCTGCAGCTCATCAACGGCATTCTGCTCATCCTCATCGGATTCTTCTTCATCGAGGCCGGCTGGGTACAGGACATGGCCATGACCGCATTCCTCACCTCGCTCGCATTCATCTACTGGGGATTCTCGCTCGCAATGCTCTCATACGATATGAAGCCCGAACGCTAACGGTCTTCACGCCAATCTGACATACACCCCGGCCCCGCAAGGGCCGGGGCATTTTTTTGCCCTCACTTCCGCGGCGCTATCACCCTGTCGCCTATCAGCTTGGACACGGTCTTGCGCTGCTCCTCGAGCTGTTTCAGCTCGGCCATCACCTGCATCATCCTCTCGAAGTCCTCGCCGCACCCTGCCAGACGGCGGCGGGCATCCTTGATGCGGGTCCAGATTATGGCGTCCTTCAGCTCGAACAGGGCGCGGTCCACCAGCTCGGGCAGCAGGTCGCGCTCGGTGGGCACGTGGGCATACTTGGTGTGCATCTTGCTCAGTATGTGGGTCTCGACCACCAGATCGGTGGCCAGAGCGCGCACCGTGTCGTCGGCCGACGAGCACATCAGCCTTGCCAGATACCCGGCGCTGAAGTCGGCCAGACCCGCCTGATACTCGGCGTCGATGCGGTCGTTGAGGCTGCGCTCCATCGCCGTGATGCTGCCCATGTCGGTGGCCTTTTGGCGTATCTCCTCGACCCCGGCGGCAAACGCACGCGCGCGTATCTCCTGCAGGCGTGCGCTCTCGCGCGCCAGATCCTCATCCCACGCCTCGCGGCTCAGCCTCACGGCGGCATCCATCAGCAGCGCCACGTCGGGGTTGACCATCCTGATGCCGTCGGCCTCGAGGTCCGAGATTATATACTCGAGCACCGTTATGGGCGACGTGTTACCATCCTCGTCCAGCACCTCGGCAAAGGCATAGTTGCCATACCGCGCCACCAGACGCGCCACGCCCAGCTCGTGCCGCCTCAGGTCGGCCATCAGCTCGCGCTCGGCATCGGTGTGCTGCGCCGCCGCGGGTGCCGACGGCTGCCGGGGCGCCTCGGCAGTGGCGTCAGGGGCCTCGGCGGGCTTGCGCTCGTCGGTATACGTGCCCCCGCGCTCGCGCTCCTCGCGGCTCTTCAGGGCATATTCGTTGAAGTACTTGCCCACCTCGCGCTGCAGCACGTCCTCGGATATGAACAATATCCTCGCGCACTCCTGCACATACACGCTGCGGGTTATCTCGTTTGGTATCAGGGCTATCGTCTTGACCACGCGGGTTATCACCTGCGCCCTGTGCGTGGGGTCGTCCGGACGGTCCTTGAGCAGGATGCGCGCCATGAAGGTCACGAAGTCCGTCTCGTGCCCGGCTATGTACTCGGTCACCTCGGTGGCACTGTGGCTCTGGGCAAACGAGTCGGGGTCCTCGCCCGGCGGCAGCAGCAGCACCTTGATGTCAAAGTCGTCGGCCAGCAGCAGCTCTATGCCTCGCAGCGCCGCCTTGATGCCCGCCGCGTCGGCGTCATATATCAGCGTCACGTTGCGGGTGAAGCGCTTTATCAGCCTCACCTGCTCTATGGTCAGCGCCGTGCCCGACGACGCCACCACATTGCACACACCCGCCTGATGCATGGATATGACGTCCATGTATCCCTCGACTATTATGCACTTACCCTCCTTGGCTATCGCCTGCTTGGACTGGAAGATGCCATAGAGCTCGCGACGCTTGCTATAGATGGCGCTCTCGGGCGAGTTGACATACTTGGCGATCGTCTTCTCCTTCTTGAGCGTGCGGCCGCCAAAGGCCACCACCTTGCCCGACAGCGACAGCACCGGATATATCACCCTGCCGCGAAAGCGGTCTATCACCCTGCCGTCGTCGGTCTTGTAGCACAGACCCGTCTCGAGAATGTAGTCCTCGCTATATCCGCGCTCGGTGGCCTTGCGGAACAGGGCATCCTTCGACTCGGGGGCGAAACCCAGATGGAAACGCTCTATCATGGCATCCGTGATGCCGCGATACCTGAAATAGCTCAGGCCCACGTCGCGACCCTCGTCGGTATCGGTCATCGTCTTCTCGAAAAACCGCATCGCAAAGTCGTTCACCGCCAGCATGCTCTCGCGAGCCGTCTCCGCGCGCTCCTCCTCGGGGGTCAGCTCGCGCTCCTCAACCTCGATGTTATACTTCCTCGCCAGCCACCTCAGAGCCTCGACATAGCTCAGTTGCTCCAGCTTCATCAGGAAGTTCACGGCACTGCCGCCCTCGCCGCAACTGAAGCACTTGCACACACCCTTGGGCTTTGACACATAGAACGACGGCGACCTGTCGTTGTGAAACGGACACAGGCCCACCCAGTTCGTCCCCCTGCGTTTCAGGCTGACGAAATCGCTCACCACCTCGACAATATCAGTCGCGTCGAGGATACGCTGCACCGTGGCATGGCTAATCTTATACATAATGCAAAATTAGCAAAAAAATTCCGGAAACAAGACATTGGATGGGAATTGGGAATGGGGAATGGGGAATGGGGAATGGGGAATTGTACCGTAGGGACGTGGCTCCGCCACGTTTGCGTGCCAACGAATCGGATTGCGCCGCGGATTCGGGGCGGAACACACCCCCTGACCGCACAAAAAATTTCGCAAATCGGATTGCACCCCGCGGATGCGGGGCGGGACACATCCCCGACCGCAAAAACTATTCTCGCAAATCAGATTGCGCCCCGCGGATGCGGGGCCCCGTTTTAATAGCCTATGGGCTGGCCCATAGGTAAAATCGCGACATCCCAACATCCCGCGGTCCCCGCACGGGGATCGCCGCCCCACGCACGAATCATCGCCCATCACCGACACCCGACAAAATCATGTCCCGCAGGGACACATCCCCGACCACAAAAACCATTCTCGCACATCAAATTGCGCCCCGCGGATGCGGGGCACCGCTTTAATAGCCTATGGGCTGGCCCATAGGGCAAGACGCGACAACCCACAATCCCGCGGTCCCCGCACGGGGATCGCGGCACCACGCGCGAATAATCGCCCATCACCACACTACACTCCCCCACCCGACAAAATCGTGTCCCGCAGGGACACACCCCCGACCGCAAAAACTATTCTCGCAAATCAGATTGCGCCCCGCGGATGCGGGGCACCGCCTTAATAGCCTATGGGCTCGCCCATAGGTAAAAACGCGACATCCCACAATCCCGCGGTCCCCGCACGGGGATCGCGGCCCCGCGCGCGAATCATCGCCAATGCCCACTGACAATTCATGTCCCGCACAAATCATGTCCCGCAGGGACATAGACTCCAAATAGCCGGGTACATCGACCATCGGGAGATGTGCCCGGATCGTGGGTTATAAATAAATACCAATCGTGTCCGAATGGACACGGGTTAAAAATTCATTGCCACGCGACGTGGCCGAATTTTTACAAACCGTCCACAGATATACATATGTAATCCACGTCCCGAATACGTCGCCCACGTCGCGACGCATTTTCATTTTAATCCGTGTACATCCGGACACGATTAATAATATAACGACTCGTACTCCGGGCACATCTCCCAATGGTCGATGTACCCGGCTACGCGGAATCCATGTCCCTGCGGGACATATTTTTGTCGGCTGTGGTTGTCGCTGCGGGGAATAGCGCGGTGGTCGGTGGTGGGCGATGATTCGCGCGCGGGGCGGCGATCCCCGTGCGGGGACCTCCGGGTAGTGGGTTGTTGCGTCGTGACCTATGGGCAAGCCCATAGGCTATTGAAACGGTGCCCCGCATCCGCGGGGCGCAATCTAATTCGTTCGCACCCACACGTGGCAAAGCCACGTCCCTACAGATTTGGGCACAAAAAAATCAACCTCCCAAATATGGAAGGTTGATCTGCTTCTGAGTGACTCATACAGGATTCAAACCTGTAACCTTCTGATCCGTAGTCAGATGCTCTATTCAGTTGAGCTAATGAGCCGTCTTTTTCTCTTTTGCGATGCAAAGTTACGGACTATTTTTGGACTGTGCAAATTTTTTCGCAATTTTTTTCAAAAAAAGTTCACAAAGGTTGGTTTGACCGCATTTTCTGACTAATTTTGGGGTATCAAAACCACCCGACCCATGTTCAGACACCTCATTTTATCGCTTATCGCCCTCGTGGCACCCCTCGCATCGGCCATCGCACAGGACACGACCGAAGAAAAATTCATCAACGTCAACCTCCATATAATAGGTGGCGCCAGCTACGTCACCAACAACTATGTCTCGTGCTTCCCCGAAGTCAGCGACCTCAACTCGTCGATGGGCCCCGCCATCGGCCTCGGTGCCGAGGTGGCATGCCGCGTGGGACGCCGGTTTGCCCTCGGCACCGCCCTCAACTTTGTCCGCAACTCGCGCCGCATGGACATGGCCGTCGCAGGCGGTGGCAAGCCATCCGTCTCAAACGTATTCCAGAGCAACACATACTACAACTTTGAGATTCCCTTCTTCCTGCGCTGGGAGGTGCGCATAGCACCCGGCGTGCGCTGGAACATCGACGGTGGCCTCTATTACGCATACGGCACCGGTGGAAAACAGAAAAACACCATCTACGACGCCAAGGTCAACGACCTCGGACAGCTCATGATGACACGCACCCAGCTCGACGCCGGATATTATGACGACGACAACGCCTTTGTCAACTCATACCGCCGCGGCGACATAGGCGCACACATAGCCACCGGCCTACGCTTCAACTCGCACCTCACCGTCGGCGTACGCTCGCACATCGGCATCAAGGACATCGCCCGCTCCACCGGCCTCGTCAACCCCTCCGCCCACAACATCGACCTCATGGCCCTCGTCGGCTGGACGTTCTGATAATTGGGAATGGGGAATTGGAAATTGGGAATGGGGAATTGGAAATTGGGAATGGGGAATTGGAAATTGGGAATCATTAGTGGTGCGTTAAGCACCACTAATGATTGTGCATTGTGAATGGTACCGTAAGGACGTGGCTCCGCCACATTTGCATACCAACGAATCAGATTGCGCCCCGCGGATGCGGGGCACCGCCTTAATAGCCTATGGGCTTGCCCATAGGTAAAAACGCACCATCCCAACATCAAGCG
>LUJS01000050.1:199674-202416 GCA_001689495.1 Bacteroidales bacterium M8
CGCCTGATGGGGGGGGTGTCGCGTGTTGACCTATGGGCAAGCCCATAGGCTATTAAAACGGTGCCCCGCATCCGCGGGGCGCAATCTGATGTGCGAGATTATTTTGCGGTCGGGGTTGTGTCCCTGCGGAATTGTCGTTGTGGGGGTATGATGCGGGGGGATCGGCGATGATTCGCGCGCCGGGCCGCGATCCCCGTGCGGGGACCGCCGGAATGGGGGTTGTTGCGTGCGGACCTATGGGCAAGCCCATAGGCTATTAAAACGGTGCCCCGCATCCGCGGGGCGCAATCCAATTCGTTCGCACCCGACGTGGCAAAGCCACGTCCCTACGGAACCACCCCCCAATTCCCAATTCCCATTCCCAATTCCCCACCCCCTGAATACAAAAAAACATCCCGCCCCTGTGGGGCGGGATGCCATATATTATGCATTATGAATTATGCATTCTGCATTATTTCACTACCTTGGTCACGGTGTTGCCCTGACGACGGATGAATACGCCGTTCTCGGGGTTGGCAACGCGGATGCCCTGCAGGTTGAAGTACTCGACAGGTGCGTTTGCGTCGGCGTTGATCTCGGTGATGGCGGTGGTGCCACCGGTCACGGTGAATGTTGCCTTCTCAGACTCCACGCCATTGACTACAGAGTAGTATGTCAGGGTCGAAGCCTTGGAAATCCTGATGGGCTCGGTGTACTTGGTGTACTCCAGACCATCCTCGGCGGCAGCCTTCTCGATACCGGTCTCGGTGAGGTTGTAGTAAACCTCGACACCCTCGGCGAGTTCGAACGAAACCTCGGCTACCTCACCCTCCTTCAGGTCTACTGAGCCCTCGGTTATTACGGTCTCGCCTACCTTAATGGTGGGAACGGGAGCTGCGGGAGTCTCGGCAGCAGCAACGATTTCGGTGGGATAGAACTGATAGGTGGTAACACCGTCTTTTTCATAGACGGCTACAAAACCGGTAATGGTGAAGTTTTCGCCCTCGGTCAGCTGATCGAGCTTGAATCTGTTGTAGAGAACGGCAGTGGTGCCATCAACATCTGTGAGAGTGGCCTGTAAGCCATTGATACCGGAGATAGCCACACCCTCGATCTTGAAATATTTGTTCAGGTTGTATGCAGCGATCTCGTCAAGGTATGCCTCGGTAGGCTCTACGGGAGTGCCGGGAGTTACCTCGCCGATCGTAACATTCTTGAATTCAGGCTGACCGTTGTAAGTAACGAATGTACCTTCGAGACGATTGAATGTATCGCCATTGGTGAATTTACCTACAGTACCATCATAAACAAGTGCGAAGTTGTTGGAATCATCCTTGACATAGAGATACTGGGCGTACTGATATACGGCGGTCATCTTGCCCTTTACGAGGATGGAATACACCTCGCTGGGGTCGGCGTCACCAAGGGGCATGAAGTTCTCAAGAACCATGGGAGGATTGGCCACGAATGTAGCCACGCGCGACATTTCGCCGTCCTTAATGGCAACGGCCTTGAATGTGGTTGTCTCCCAAATATCTATGGGAGCAGAGTAGAGAGTCGATGTTGCAGTGGGCTCATCGCCATTTGTGGTATAGCGAATCTCAGCACCCTCGGTCTCGGTGGTCATGGTAACCTTGAAGCCCTCACCCATCTCTACCATTTCGATGACAGGGGCAACTACCTTAGGAGCCTCAGCACCAATCTCATATGTGATTGTGATTTTCTGGATGTAGATTGCACCACCATTGCCGCGGAAACCGAAACCAACAAAATCGTTGGTAGGGGTAACTGTTGCGGCTGTTGTGCCTGATCCAATCAAAGAGCCTGCTGTTTCAGTCGAGTAAAGATCCATAAATGTGGAATACACGGCAGATTTACCATAAACGTCCCACTGTTTAGTGGTTGTAGCAGTTGTTGAAGGCTCTACTTTGACACTTTTGATTACAGCTCCTTGAGGATTAGCTGTTGCTACGAGTCCTGCTTCTTTTTTACTTGTAGTGCGGAACTGCAAACAACTTCCATTGGCTGCATTGGATTTACAAAGGTTACCCTTATAAGTTATGCCTGTGGTAGTAGATGTATATTCTACATCCTGATAAGTAGTTGCTTTGGTAACACCAAAAGTTTCAATGGTGATTACCTCTTCAACTACAGCTGCTGTTGCGGTTGCCATACAAGCAAGTGCCGCAAATGCGCTGAGTAAAAATCTTCTCATAGATAGTGATTTTTGGTTAATGAATAGGTGATATTTTGAATTATTAGTTACAGGTTTGCGTCTGTGCTGCGTCAGATATTGAAAGCTGCACTGTAATCTGCTGATTTTATTATATTTCGCGCATCTGCAATACATTCATAGATTACAAGATGTCACCCACAAATTTACACAAAATTTAACCATTCGGGGGGGGTATTTTGTTAAACTTTGTTAATACCATCCATAATTAACAATATTCCCACCCCATAGACAAAATCACATCCCGCACACATCAGATTGCGCCCCGCGGATGCGGGGCACCGCACGGAGATCGCCGCCCCACGCGCGAAACTATTCTCGCAAATCAGATTACGCCCCGCGGATGCGGGGCACCGCCTTAATAGCCTATGGGCTTGCCCATAGGTAAAAACGCAACATCCAACCATCACGCGGTCCCCGCACGGGGATCGCTGCCCCGCGCGCGAAATTATTCTCGCAAATCAGATTACGAGGCTGTGTCAAAATAGGCGCAGCCTCTTTCGTAATGTGTTGTAAAACATAAAACAAAG
>LUJS01000051.1 GCA_001689495.1 Bacteroidales bacterium M8
CTAAACACAGGTTTATTACCATGCGCCCTAACACTTGCACATCAGTCACTTACGGACACGAAAAAAGGGCCACAAAATTGTGACCCTTGTGTGATCCGCCTGGGGCTCGAACCCAGGACCCCAACATTAAAAGTGTTGTGCTCTACCAGCTGAGCTAGCGAATCTCCGTTGGGCTTGAACGGGTTTCCCCGTTTTTGCGATGCAAAGTTAGTGACTTTTTGCGAGGTGTGCAAATTTTTTAAATGGTATTTTTGACTAAAATTTGTTATGTATTAATAATCAGACGGATATATTGAGGCGGTCTTGGATGGCGGTCTTGGAGGTGCGCTGCGGTGTCATACGATGGTGCGAGATAAGAACTATTTAATGTGAAATTTGTTAAAAATGTATGGCAACACCGGATCCTACATCATCACGTCAAACGTCTCTGCCGTCAACCCCGGATGACTGGCGGCTTTGGGAGCTACCGCCTTCGATTTCGTTATTCACGATAGCCGGCGGGGTGGGGCTCATGATGGGTATAATCGCCTGTTTGCTCAAACATGCCGTCAGCATTATCTCGATGGCGCTTGTCAGTCATTTCGATCATCTCAACTGGTCTTTGCTTGTGATTCCGGTGGCCGGCATAATGCTTGTGGTGGCGTTCCAGAAGTTTGTCGCCCGTCGCAAGCTGGGGCATGGCCTCGACCAGATTGAGGATATGATCAAGACCGGGAATTACAATATCCCTAAAGTCTTTGCGTGGGGGCCGTTGTTTGCGGCGCTGCTCACTCTGGGCTTCGGAGGGTCGGCAGGCGCCGAGGGGCCTATCGCGTCGTCGGGCTCTACGATCGGAAGCCTTGTGGCCCGAAAGCTGAATCTGCCGGTACGTCTGATGAGGATCCTGATAGCCTGTGGCGCCGGTGCTGGCATCGCTGGCATCTTCAAGGCGCCGGTGGCCGGAGTGCTCTTTACGGTCGAAGTGATGGGCATGGAGTTGGCCACGGTTCCGCTGGTGGCTCTTGTGATAGCCTGCCTGATTAGCGGCATGACCTGCTATGCGCTGACGGGGTTTACACTTGACGTGCCTCTGAAGCATGTGCAGATGTTCGACCCGTCGATGAGCTGGTGGATCATTCTGCTCGGAATATTCTGCGGCCTTTATTCATTATACTATACATACGTTGGCACCCTGCTGCGAAACCTGTTCAGGAGCATTCCCGACATGTGGCTCAAGGGCCTGTGCTCGGGCGGAATCCTGTCTGTGGTGCTGTTTGTATTTCCGGCTCTATATGGCGAGGGATACACGACCATGGCAAGCATAATCGACGGCGATGTCGATGCCCTGATACGTTACAGCCTGTTCAACCGCACCGGCATCACTCCCGGTCTCGGCACGGCCGTGATTGTGTGCCTCGGCGTCGCGCTGTTCAAGCCCGTGGCGTGTGTCTCGACCAACAGCGGCGGCGGTGTCGCGGGCGATTTCGCGCCCACGCTCTTTGCCGGATGTATGGTCGGACTGTTCTTTGCAGGGGGACTGAATGAATGGGCGGGACTCGGATTACCGGCCAATAACTTTGCGGTCAGCGCGATGGCTGCCGTTATGGCCGGGGTAATCAAAGCCCCGCTCATGGCGATATTCATTGTCATCGAGATGACCGGATATTTCGGGATGACCTTCCCGGCGATGATCGCTGCCGGTTTCTCATATTCTACGGTCCTGATAGGCCGTCAGTTGCTGAAGCGTTAGCCGCACTTTGACGTGCCGCACGAGGTACAGATCAGGCAACCCTCCTGATAGATCAGTGTCTCCTGACCGCAGTTGGGGCATTTCTGTCCGCTGGCAGGGGTGCCTGAGGGGAGATACTTTTTCAGTGCGCGCTCCACGCCCATCTTCCAAGTATTGATGCTCTGCGAGTCGAGCTCGAGGCCGTTGACCAGCTTGATCACCTGATCTATGGGCATTCCGTAGCGGAGCACGCCCGAGATGAGCTTGGCATAGTTCCAGTATTCGGGGTTAAACTTGTCGGACAGTCCCTCGATGGTGGTCTTGTATCCGCGCTTGTTGATGAACTGGAAATCGTATCTCTTCGTGCCGTCGGGGTTGATGGCCTTGATTATCTTGCCCTTGGTGACTGATTTGGGGCAGAAGATGCCGTCGTCGTCGTCGGCCAGACCGGTGAATATCTCGTAGGGGCGGCCGTCCTTGAGACCCACGAATGCGATCCATTTCTCCTTGTTGTTCTGAAATCTTACGACATCGGCCTCCAGCTCGGTGGGGCGAACCTTGACGCGGGGCTTGCTGTCGGTCGGGGACTGCGAGGCTTTCTCCTTTTTCTTCTTCTCGTCGTCCGTCGACACCAGTACGCCTGCACGCGAGCCGTCGCGATAGATGGTGCAACCCTTGCATCCGGCCTTCCAAGCCTCGAGATAGAGCCTGTTTACGAGCTCGACAGTCACGTCGGAGGGGAGGTTGATGGTCACCGAGATAGAGTGGTCCACCCACTTCTGCACGGCGCCCTGCATCCTCACTTTCTCGAGCCAGTCAATGTCGTTGGCCGTAGCCTTGTAATATGGCGAGCGGGCCACGAGGTCGTCTATCTCAGTCTGAGTGTAGTCGTGGCGGGGCTCGATGCCCTGAACTTTCATCCACTCAACGAATTTGGGGTGATATACCACAAACTCCTCGAACTTGTCGCCCGACTCGTCCACGAAGTCGACCCTCGAGTCAACATCGTTGGCATTGACCTTGCGGCGACGTTTGTAGACGGGCATGAACACAGGCTCGATGCCCGACGAAGTGCGCGTCATCAGCGATGTCGAGCCGGTGGGCGCAATGGTTAGACACGCTATGTTGCGGCGTCCGTGCTTTTCCATCTCCTCGATCAGGCCCGGAGCCTCGAGGCGCAGGCGGCAGATGAAGGGATTCTCTTTCTCGCGCTCGGCGTCATAAACATCAAACGCACCACGCTCGCGGGCCATCTCGACGCTCGAGCCGAATGCCGCGACGGCAAGCGCGCGATGCACCCTGACGCTCATTTCGGTTGCCTCGGGTGTGCCGTAGCGCAGACCGAGGGCTGCTATCATGTCGCCCTCGGCGGTGGTGCCGAGGCCGGTGCGGCGACCCTTGAGGGTCTTGGCCTTGATCTTCTTCCACAGGTTGAGCTCGGTCTCCTTCACCTCGGGCATCTCGGGGTCGGCCTCGATCTTGCTGATGATTGCGTTGATCTTCTCCATCTCGAGGTCGATGATGTCGTCCATGATTCTCTGGGCCTTGCGTATGTGGGCGGCAAAGAGCTCAAAGTCATATTCAGCCTCGGGGGTGAAAGGATTCTTCACATAGGAATAGAGGTTGACGGCCACGAGGCGGCAACTGTCGTAGGGGCAGAGGGGAATCTCGCCGCAGGGGTTGGTCGAGACGGTCTGGAAGCCGAGGTCGGCATAGCAGTCGGGAATGGACTCGCGGCAGATGGTGTCCCAGAAAAGCACGCCGGGCTCGGCCGATTTCCACGCATTATATACTATCTTGCCCCACAGTGCGCGGGCGTCGGTGTCGACGCTGACCTGAGGGTTGTCGGAGTCTATCGGGAACTGACGGACATAATTCTCGCCCGACTCGACGGCGCGCATGAAACCGTCGTCGATCTTCACCGACACGTTGGCGCCTGTTATCTTGCCTTGCTCGAGCTTGGCGTCGATGAAACGCTCAGAATCGGGATGCTTGATGGCCACCGTGAGCATCAGGGCGCCGCGACGGCCGTCCTGAGCCACTTCGCGGGTCGAGTTCGAATACCTCTCCATGAAGGGGACGAGGCCGGTCGACGTGAGGGCCGAGTTCTTGACCGGCATTCCTTTGGGGCGAAGGTCGCTCATGTCGTGACCGACGCCTCCGCGGCGCTTCATCAGCTGCACCTGTTCTTCGTCGAGCTTGATGATGCCGCCGTAAGAGTCTGGATGACCGTCAAGACCGATGACAAAACAGTTGCTCAGTGAGCCTGTCTGGAATGTGTTGCCGATTCCGGCCATCGGGCTGCCCTGAGGCACGACATACTTGAAGTCGCGCAACAGCTCCATGACCTCGTCCTCGGTCATCGGGTTGGGGTAGTTCCGCTCTATGCGCACGATCTCGGACGCAAGGCGGCGGTGCATGTCTTCGGGTGTCAGTTCGTAGATGTTGCCGAACGAGTCCTTGAGCGCGTATTTGCTGACCCAGACTCTCGCGGCGAGCTCGTCGCCATCAAAATAATCGACCGAGGCCTTGAATGCCTCTTCGAAAGTATAGCTTTTTCTTTCCTGATTCATGGTGGGGGATGAGGTGATTCTGTTAAACGGAAATCGGGTGCAAAGATGACCATTTTTCCGACAACATCCAAACTTTCCGCCATTAAGTTATTAACATTTGCATCCCGCGCCGCGAGGCAGGGGCAAGCAGGGGTTTTGGTAATAATTTCGGTGATTTGTGTTATGAATTGTCGAGGTTTTGAGCTAAATTTGCACCCAGATAAACAAAACCAATCCGTATTACGTCATATCAGGCTGAAAAAGATCAGGCAGATTCTGGCCGTGTTGAGCATATTGGCTGTGACTCTGCTGTTTGTGGATTTTACAGGGTCCCTGCACGGTTGGCTTGGATGGATAGCTAAGATCGGGTCAGCGGATTTTCACGGTGGGCAG
>LUJS01000052.1 GCA_001689495.1 Bacteroidales bacterium M8
CCGCCCACCGGGAAAATCCGCTGACCCGGATTATGACAATGCGCCGAAGATGCGGAAATGAAAAAGCGGATGATAACGAACTTGTTATCACCCGCTTGCGGTGCGCATGAAGGGACTCGAACCCCCACGACCTGAGTCATTAGATCCTAAGTCTAACGCGGCTACCAATTACGCCACATGCGCATAAGGGTCTTAAAAACGATGCAAAATTACGACTTTTCGGCCATACTTGCAAGTTTGGCGTGTCAAAAATCGTTACCGATGTGCTGGAGAACAATATTTTTGGAGCATTTTTTCATAAAGTGTGAGATTATTTGTAATTTTGCACTCTGAAACTCCAATAGAACATATATATAACGGAATGTCTGACATCAAACCAATCAAAAGAGCTCTCGTCTCAGTCTTCCATAAGGAAGGTCTTGACGAAATCCTCGCGCTGCTCAATGCCGGGGGTGTAAAATTTCTCTCCACCGGCGGCACACGCTCATTCATCGAAAGTCTCGGCTATGAGTGCGAGGCCGTAGAAGACCTCACCGGCTATCCGTCCATTCTCGGCGGACGTGTCAAGACTCTGCACCCCAAAGTGTTCGGCGGCATCCTTTCGCGCCGCGACAATGAGGGTGACCGCGAGCAGACCTCCCGCTACGAAATACCCGAGATCGACCTCGTCATCGTCGATCTCTATCCCTTCAGCCAGACTGTAGCTTCGGGCGCGTCTGAGGCTGACATCATCGAAAAGATCGACATAGGCGGCATCTCGCTGATCCGTGCGGCAGCCAAGAACTACAACGACGTTATCATCGTGGCCTCGAAGGGTCAGTATGCACCCCTCGCCGAGATGCTCAAGCGCGCCGGAGCGGCACAGTCGACCCTCGCCGAGCGTCGCTGGTTCGCCTCGCAGGCCTTTGCCGTTTCGTCGGGCTATGACGCCGACATCTTCAACTATTTCGCATCGACCACTCCGCAGCCCGCGCCTCTCGGTTCCGAGCATGACGGCGTGCTCCGCGTGGCTGTCGACGGCTCGACTCATATGCGCTATGGCGAGAATCCCCACCAGAACGGTACGTTCTACGGCCATCTCAACGACATCTTCGATCAGCTTCACGGCAAGGAGATAAGCTACAACAACCTCCTTGACATCGACGCTGCCGTCAATCTGATCTCCGAGTTCTCGGATCCCACCTTCGCAATCCTCAAGCACAACAACGCATGCGGTCTGGCCACTCGCGCCACCATTGCCGAGGCTTGGAAGGATGCCCTTGCAGGCGATCCCGTCAGCGCGTTCGGCGGCGTGCTCATCACCAATGGCGCAGTCGATAAGGAGACAGCCGAGGAAATCAACAAGATATTCTTCGAGGTAATCATCGCTCCCGAATATACGGCAGATGCCCTCGAGGTGCTCAAGCAGAAGAAAAATCGCATCATCCTCGTGCAGAAGGCTCCCCTCGACACCAAGCGTCAGTATCGCTCGGTGCTCAACGGCGCACTCGTTCAGGACCGCGACCTCAAGATAGAGACCGTGGACGACCTCAAGCAGGTTACAGTCAAGGCCGTGACACCCGCTCAGGCCGCAGACCTGCTCTTTGCCAACAAGATCGTCAAGAACTCAAAGAGCAACGCCATCGTTCTCGCCAAGGACGGCATGCTCCTCGCAAGCGGCGTGGGTCAGACCTCGCGTGTCGACGCCCTCAAGCAGGCCATCGAGAAGGCTCGTTCGTTCGGCCACTCGCTCGAAGGCGCAGTGATGGCTTCGGACGCATTCTTTCCCTTCCCCGACTGCGTTGAGATTGCCCACGAGGCAGGCGTGACCGCAGTCGTTCATCCCGGAGGCTCAATCCGTGACGGCGAGAGCGTGGCATACTGTGACGCCAACGACATGGCCATGGTGACCACCGGTTTCCGTCACTTCAAACACTAAAATCAACAAATCCCCAGCCTACATAACAACTCATGGGACTTTTCTCATTCACGAAAGAGATAGCTATTGACCTCGGCACGGCCAATACTATAATCATACACAACGACAAGATCGTCATCGACGAGCCTTCGATCGTTGCCCTCGAAAAGCGCACCGGCAAGCTCATCGCCGTTGGTCGCGAAGCCAAACTGATGCAGGGCAAGGAGAACGACGGTATCGAGACGATACGTCCTCTCCGCAAGGGCGTGATCGCCAACTTCAACGCGGCCGAGATGATGATTCGCGGCCTGATAAAGAAAGCCAGCTCGAAGAGCAATTGGTTCTCTCCGTCGATGAAGATGGTTGTCGGCATCCCCTCGGGCTCGACCGAAGTCGAGGTCCGTGCCGTGCGCGACTCTTCGGAGCACGCCGGTGGCCGCGACGTATACATGATATACGAGCCGATGGCGGCTGCCCTCGGCATCGGTATAGACGTGCTTGCTCCTCAGGGCAACATGATCGTCGACATAGGTGGCGGTACTACAGAGATTGCCGTCATCTCGCTCGGCGGCATCGTTTCAAACAAGAGCATTCAGGTTGCGGGCGATGACCTCACCGAAGACATCATGGAGCACATGAGCCGCGTGCACAACGTCAAGGTGGGCGAGCGCACGGCAGAGCAGATCAAGATTCATGTCGGATCGGCCCTGACCGAGCTGGAGAATCCCCCCGAGGACTTCATCGTTCACGGCCCCAACAAGATGACCGCACTCCCCATGGAGGTGCCCGTGAGCTATCAGGAGATCTCGCACTGTATCGAGAAGTCGATCTCGCGCATCGAGGCTGCCGTGCTTCAGGCCCTCGACGAGACTCCTCCCGAGCTCTACTCGGACATCGTCATGAACGGCATCTTCCTTGCCGGCGGCGGCGCCATGTTGCGCGGCCTCGACAAGCGTCTCACCGACAAGATCGGCATTCAGTTCCACATCGCCGAAGACCCGCTGCTCTCAGTGGCCAAGGGTACCGGCGTGGCCCTGAAGAACATCGAGACGTTCTCGTTCCTGATTCGTTAAAGGCAAGACACTGATGCAGTTATCCTCTCCGGTCAATAACCGGAGAGGTTGCCTGCGTTATGCACGTTTTCAATAGTACACATCCCAAGACCGATATACAGAATTGTCTGAGCTAATAAAATTTCTGGTCAAGTACAGTTCGTGGTTCCTGTGCGCGCTATACCTGCTCATTTCGGCGGTATTGCTGCTGTCGGGCAACCCTTACCAGCATCATGTCTATCTGACATCGGCCAACGCGGTTGCCTCGGGTGTCTATAAGACAACCAACGGAGTCACTTCATATTTCTCGTTGCGCGAGATCAACGAGGACCTGCAAAGACGCAATTCGGACCTCGAACTCGAGATTTATCGTCTCAAGGATCTTATCAGGGAGCAGAATCACCGCATCTATGCCGACACGATGACCGTCGACTCGGCCCTCAGCCGCTATCACTTCATCATAGCGCATGTCATCAACAATTCCGTCAACCATTCGCACAACTACATAACCATCGAGAAGGGCCGCCTTGACGGCATCGAGCCCGAGATGGGCGTGATGGACCAGAACGGAATCGTGGGCATCGTCAATGTCGTGGGCGACCATACGGCCCGCCTGATTTCGGTGCTCAACCCATATCTCCGTCTGTCGTGCAAGGTGAAGGGGGAGAGTCAGGTAGGCTCGCTTGTGTGGGACGGCAAGAATCCCGGCGAGGCGATACTCGAGGAGCTGCCCAAACACGCCAAGTTCATCAAGGGCGATACCATCGTGACGTCGGGATACTCCTCGGTCTTTCCCGAAGGCGTGCCTGTCGGCACAATCTTGTCAGGCACCCGCGACAGGGAAGACAATTTCTATACGCTGCGCGTGAAACTGTTTACCGACTTTTCGACCCTCAGCACCGTGCGTGTCATCCGCGACAAGATGAAGGACGAACTCGTGACGGTCGAAAAAGAACTTGAGATCAAGAACATAGATTAACCTCCATACAGCTACAAGATTTTGAGTAAGATAGCTCTACAGTTTGTATTGCTCACCATTATTCTGGTGACGGCACAGGTGATTGTCTTCAATCATATCTGTCTTTTCAACGTGGCCGTGCCTATGGTGTTCATCTATGTGATAATACGCCTGCCGATCACATTGTCGCTCAACTGGATGGCGACTGTGGGATTCTTCCTCGGACTCACGGTAGACATCTTTTCGGACACCTACGGCATGAACGCCATGGCCTGCACGCTCCTCGCCATGCTGCGACGCCCCATACTCAGACTGTATGTGCCCCGCGAGGAGGACCTGACCAAGCCCGAGCCGACCATGATGTCGCTCGGCACGGCGGTGTTCCTCAAATACCTGCTGACGACAACACTGCTTTATTGTTTCCTGATTTTCACAATCGAAGCATTCACCTTCTTCAATCCTCTCCAACTGCTGCTTCGCATCGTATTCAGCACACTCCTCTCGATGATAGTGATGCTGGGCATCGACAGCCTAATGACACCAAGAAGTGAGAAAAGACTATAACCTCGCCAAACGTCAATATGTCATAGGCGGTTTCATAGTGATAATCGCCATAATATATCTCATCCGCCTCTTCAACCTGCAAGTGGCGGATTCAAAATACAAGGAATATGCCGACTCTAACGCTTTCTTGCGCAAGACGGTATATCCGTCGCGCGGCATAATCTATGACCGCGACGGGCGTCTTGTGGTGTTCAACCAGCCGGCATACGATGTCATGGTGATACCCCGAGACATCGCCAAAGAGGGTTTTGACACTCTCGATTTCTGCCGTTCGGTCAACCTGACGCCTGAAGAACTGCGCAAGAAGTTTGCCGACATGCGCGACCCGAGGAGAAACCCGGGATATTCGAGCTACTCGCCTCAGCGACTGCTCACGCACCTCACGGCCGAGGACTATGGCCGCCTTCAGGAGAAGCTCTACAGATTTCCCGGCTTTTATATCCAGAAACGGATACTCAGGGAGTATAACTATAAGGCCGCTGCCAACGTGCTGGGCAACGTGCGCGAGGTCTCGCAGAAAGACATCGACAAGGATGACTATTATTTTCGCGGAGACTATATCGGCGACATCGGCGTGGAGAACACCTACGAGAGGTTTCTGCGCGGACAGAAGGGTGCCGAGGTGCTGATGCGCGATGCATTGGGACGTATCCGCGGTCGCTATGAGGAGGGCGCGCTCGACCGCGACGCCGTGGCCGGCAAGAACATCACGCTCAGCATCAACATCGAGCTGCAGCAGTATGCCGAGTCGCTGATGATGAACAAGAAAGGAGCCGTCGTGGCCATCGAGCCTTCGACGGGCGAGGTGCTCTGTCTTGTCTCGGCTCCATCCTACGACCCGTCGCAACTCGTGGGCCGCGAGCGAGGCAACAACTACAACAAGATGATGAAGGATCTCGACAAGCCGCTGCTTAACCGCGCAATACAGGCTACCTATCCTCCCGGCTCGACCTTCAAGCCCACGCAGGGACTGATTTTCCTTCAGGAAGGCATCATCAATACCTCGACACCGTTTCCCTGTGCCCATGGCTTCATATCCGGAGGCCTCAGGGTGGGATGTCACGGTCACGGCTCGCCGCTGCCCCTCAAACCGGCCCTCCAGACATCGTGCAACGCATATTTCTGCTGGGGATTCAAGGCCATGATTGACAAGCGCAGCAAATACGGAACATCGGCCAAGGCGTTTGACATCTGGAAACACCACATGATTTCGCAAGGCTACGGATACAAGCTCGGCATTGACCTGCCCGGCGAATACCGCGGCTTCATCCCGAACGTCGATTTCTACAACAAGTGGTATGGCGACGGTCACTGGAGCGCCAATACCATCATCTCCGTGGCCATCGGTCAGGGCGAGATTCTCGCGACTCCGTTGCAGATTGCCAATCTTGCCTCCACCATCGCTAATCGCGGCCATTACATAACGCCGCATGTTGTCAAGGCGATTCAGGATACAGTCGTGCCCGGCGAATATCTCGAGCGTCACACCCCGACGATAGACTCGCACTTCTATGAGGATATTGCCGAGGGCATGAGAATGGCCGTGACCGGCGGTACATGCCGTACGGCCAACCTCGCGGATATTGAGGTGTGTGGCAAGACCGGTACGGCCCAGAACCCCCACGGACGCGACCACTCGGCGTTCATGGGTTTCGCCCCATACCACAACCCCAAGATTGCAGTCGCTGTCTATGTCGAGAACGCGGGCTTCGGCGCCACGTTCGGCGTGCCCATCGGATCGCTGGTCATGGAGCGCTACCTGAGGGGCTACATACCACCAGAGAGGAAATATCTTGAGGAAAGAATGTTGCAGAGCAACACCATACAGTTTGCAGGGACCAAAAAGCACTAAGACCCAATGACAACATCACGCTTAGAATCATCAACCTCGACGTTCAAGTATGTCGATTGGTTTACAGTCATCCTGTACATCATTCTTGTGTCTGCGGGTATGGTCAGTATCTATGCCGCAAGCTATGACTTCGACCACGCAAACATGCTCAGTTTCGCCGAGTTCTCCGGCAAGCAGTTTCGCTGGATTGGCCTTTCGCTGGGCCTTGGCCTGATAATTCTTCTAATAGACGTCCGAGTCTACGAGAATTATGCGTATGTCATTTACGGAGGGCTGTTGCTGTTGCTTCTGGTAACGATTTTCATAGCACCCGACATCAAGGGCTCGCGGTCTTGGCTCGTGCTCGGCCCCATGAGCCTGCAGCCGGCCGAGTTCGGCAAATTTGCCACTGCTCTGTGTCTGGCCAAACTGTTTTCAAGTTACAACTTCCTGCTGAATGCCTCAAGGTCCAATTACTACAAGGCGTTGCTTATCATATTCCTGCCCGTCGTCCTGATTCTCGCTCAAAAGGAAACAGGTTCGGCGCTGGTATATCTGTCGTTGTTCTTTGTGCTTTATCGCGAGGGCATGAGCGGACTCGTGCTGCTTGCGGCCCTCTGTGCAGTGATATTCTTCGTTGTCGAGATCAAGTTTACAGGCTCCCTGCTGTTGGGCATACCGATGGGTCAGGCGGTAGTCTTCATTATGATAATGATGCTCATCGTGGCCATGCTTGCCATATATTGCAAGCAGTATGATGCCGCACGCAATACCCTGCTGTGGTTTGTCGGCACCGGGGCACTCTGCGCGGGTCTGACACTTGCAGGGATGCAGGTGCCGGGGCTTGTGTTCTTTCTCACCACGATTGGTGTCGCCCTTGTCTATTGCATATTGCTGATGTTCAAGACAAAGGCCCGCAATCTTATAATTACGGTAGCCGCCGCGGTGACGTCGATTGTGTTCCTGTTCTCGGTTAACTATGTGTTTGTTAGCGTACTCCAGCCCCATCAGCAAATGCGCATCAAGGTCGCGCTGGGTGTCGAGGACGACATCAAGGCCGCAGGCTATAACGTCAACCAGTCCAAGATCGCCATCGGCTCGGGCGGTGTCTGGGGCAAGGGCTTTCTCAACGGCACGCAGACCAAGCTCAAATATGTGCCCGAACAGCATACCGACTTCATATACTGCACCATAGGCGAGGAGGAAGGCTTTGTCGGCTCGGCCACGGTGCTGTTGCTGTTCCTTATACTGATCTTGCGCATACTTGCCATCGGCGAGCGTCAGCCCACCGTCTTTGGCCGTGTGTATGCCTATTGTGTGGCGAGCTATCTGATATTCCACATAGCCATCAACATAGGCATGGTGATAGGATTGTGTCCTGTCATCGGTATTCCGTTGCCGTTTTTCAGCTACGGAGGTTCCTCGCTCTGGGGATTCACGTTCCTGCTCTTCATCCTGTTGCGCATCGACGCATCGCGCCGCGACAGGTCACTCTAACACTTCCCTCTGTATCTCTTTTCCGCCGTGCCTGATTACCAGAATGTTTTCAGGTTCCGAATCGCCTGACGCCTGCTCGGAGGGGAGGATATAGGTGTAGCCTTCGTTGTCGAAGACAAAGTGCTTGCCGTCAACAGAGAGCCGTCCACCCTCGATGATAATTTCAGGCTTATGGTCGAATGACACATCCTTGGCCCATGTGGCGTATCTGTAAGTGCCGTCAGTCATGGCGTCAATGCGGATGACGCGACGGTCGTTGTGATACATGCAGATGAATCGTTCGAAATCCCTGAGACTTTCATGCAGCCAGCAGCCTCCGTCGGTTGACTGATACTGTATTATGCCGTTGACGGGCGAATAGATGTCATATCTGTCCGTCATGCACATGTCTTCGTCGACCTTGGGGAGGTATAGCCTCTTGGATGCCTTGTCATATCTCATCACCCAGTCCCATCCGTGCCCGTCGGTCCTGAAATACCAGTCAGGTATTATGTAGTCTATCGAAAGATAGTCGGTCAGCCCCTCGTCAGGGGTATTGAATATCGGCACCTTTCTCAGATAGCCGTCCTTGAACTGCATGGCGGTGATATACCTCATGCCCTCCGAGCTTGATGCCTTGAAATAGCAGTCGACGAGATAAGCCGACTTGCCTCCGGGGCCGTCTATCGTAATGATTGACTGCACGTAAGTTCCGTCCCCGAAAGTCTCGTCCTTTGCCGAATCAGGGTCCTTGCGTGTTAGGGTATTGCCGTCGGCGTAAGGGAAGAATCTGTCGACGACGATGCTGTCCCCGTTGTCATAGAGCACGAAAGTCTGAAAATCAGGCGACGTGCCACCCATGCCTGTGTCGTAGCTTACTGTCATTATCCTGTGGTCGTCCGAGCGGTGAACGGACAACGATGTCGAATCATTAAGCATCCCGAAGTCATGGCCTATTGCCTTTTCGGGATATTCCTCCATATACGCATACAGGGCTCCCGCTATTTTGTTGTCGGCTCCCGGTTCATATTCCGTTCCGGATTCACTGACCAGCAACTCTTCAAGCTCCTTGGGATTTTGCGGCATCTCCTTGTCAGTCCAAGGCCATTTGTTTTCGCCTTGTGTTTCCACATACTGAATGTCAGTGACGGTATTATCGTCGCCGGTGTTTTCGGCATGGCGCGCACAGGCCGAACAGCACAGCGACAATATGGCGAGTGTCGGGAATATATATTTCATAATGAGCTGAATTTCATGATTTCTATATTATTAGAGGATTAATGGCCGGGGATTCTGACAAAAAATCCAAAAAAATTTCGTAATTTTGAGGTTGCAAAAAACAAAAAAACAGATCACGATAATGGCCAAAGCAGTAGTAGAGACACCTCTCATGAAGCAGTATCTTGCGATGAAACAGAAACATCCGGACGCGATATTGCTGTTCCGCGTAGGCGATTTCTATGAAACCTTTTCAGAGGATGCCATAACCTCTTCCGAAATACTCGGCATTACGCTGACCCGTCGTGCCAACGGTTCGGCACAGTATGTCGAACTTGCAGGCTTTCCACATCACGCACTCGACACCTATCTGCCCAAACTTGTCAGGGCGGGCAAGCGCGTAGCCATCTGCGAGCAGCTCGAAGACCCCAAGACAACCAAGAAACTTGTCAAGCGCGGCATCACCGAACTTGTCACGCCCGGCGTGGCCATAAATGACAATGTGCTCAACCACAAGGAGAACAACTTCCTTGCGGCCGTGCATTTCGGCAAACAGGTATCGGGCGTATCGTTCCTTGATATTTCAACCGGCGAATTCCTCACGGCCGAGGGCAACGATGATTACATCTCAAAGCTGATGACCAACTTCGCCCCCAAGGAGGTTCTGGTTGAAAGAGGGAACAAGAAGCTTGTCGAGGAAAAGTTTGCCGAGCACTATTATACCTTCGAACTCGACGACTGGATTTTCACCGAGACCGCAGCCATGGACAGGTTGCTTAAACAGTTCGAGACATCCTCGCTCAAGGGTTTCGGCATCCACGCCATGCAGTCGGCGATCATCGCGTCGGGTGCCATATTGCATTACCTCGACATTACGCAGCACACCCACACATCACACATCACCTCGCTCAGCCGTGTCGAGGAGGAGTCATACGTCAGGCTTGACCGCTTCACGATAAGGAATCTCGAACTTGTCCACGCGATGAACGAGGACGGCAAGAGCCTCTTCGACATCATCGACAGGACAGTGAGCCCCATGGGTGCAAGACTTCTGCACCGCTGGCTGCTGTTTCCGCTTAAGGACCCCAAGGAGATCAACAAGCGCCTCGACATCGTCGAGTACTTTATCTGTCATCCCGAAGACCGCGACACTCTGCACGACTCTCTGGCGCAGATAGGTGATCTCGAGAGACTCATAGGCAAGGTGGCCGCCATGCGCATCAATCCGCGCGAACTCGTCCAGTTGCGAAACGCCCTGAGGATGATAGTTCCCATAAAGGAAATTTGCACGGATTCAGGCGCACCCTCGCTGCAGGCCATCGGTGACCAGCTCAATCCGTGTACCGCCATGGCCGACAGGATCGAGACCGAGATTCGCGATGACGCACCCACGGTCCTCGGTCGCTCGCCGTTGGTCAAGACAGGTGTCAGTCAGGAACTTGACGAGCTCCGTGAAATAGCATCGCACGGCAAGGAATATCTGGAGAATCTGCGCCGGCAGGAGAGCGAACGCACCGGTATACCCTCGCTCAAGGTGGCATATAACAACGTCTTCGGATATTATCTCGAGGTCACGAACACACATCGCGACAAAGTGCCCGAGGAATGGATACGTAAGCAGACGCTTGTGAATGCCGAAAGGTACATAACCCCCGAACTCAAGGAGTATGAGGAGAAAATTCTCGGAGCTCAAGACCGTATCGCCATCCTCGAGCAGAAGATTTTCTCCGACCTTGTCGCCGAACTCTCAAACTATATTCCGGCAATCATCCTCGACGCACAGATGGTGGCACGCCTCGATGTGTTCGGGTCGTTTACGCGAGTGGCGCTCGAGAATCGTTACAACCGCCCCGTTGTCGACGACTCGCTTGAGATTTCGATAGTCGAGGGACGTCATCCCGTCATCGAACGCCAGCTTCCTCCGGGCGAGCCATATATAACCAATACCGTCAATCTGTCCAATTCGTCGACACAGGTGATGATGATTACCGGCCCGAATATGTCGGGTAAATCGGCCCTGTTGCGTCAGACGGCCCTGAACGTGCTTCTGGCCCAGACCGGATCGTTCGTGGCGGCAGAGAGTGCCCATATCGGCATCGTTGACAAGATATTCACGAGAGTAGGGGCCTCGGACAATATTTCGCTGGGCGAGTCGACATTCATGGTCGAGATGAACGAGGCCGCGTCGATTCTCAACAATATGTCCGAGCGGTCGCTAATCTTGTTCGACGAGCTCGGACGCGGAACATCGACCTACGATGGCATCTCGCTTGCGTGGGCCATAGTCGAATATATCCACGAATATGGAGGAATACACCCCAAGACACTGTTTGCGACACATTACCACGAGCTCAACGAGATGGAGAACAGTTTCCCGAGGGTGGTGAACTATAACGTCTCAGTCAAGGAGATGAACGGCAAGGTCGTATTCCTGCGCAAGCTCGCCCGCGGCGGCAGCGAGCACAGCTTCGGCATCCACGTGGCGCGTCTGGCCGGCATGCCGCAATCTATCGTCAAGAGGGCCGACGAGGTGCTCCGCCATCTCGAGAAGGTCAACCGCCAGACCGATCAGGCCACGGCCGCGGCGCTCTCATCCGATTCGCAGATCGAGGAGGGCGTGCAGTTGTCGTTCTTCCAGCTTGATGACCCCGTGCTGACCCAGCTACGCGACGAGATTATTGGTCTTGACATAAACAACCTCACGCCCATGGCCGCGCTCAACAAACTTCACGACATCAAGTCTATCCTAACCGGAAAATAATCCCCAATGAATAACTATTTGACATCCTATATGCAAGGTCGTCACCGCATGATATATTTAGCGGTCTCGACTGTTATGGTGCTCAATTTTGTTGCTCACCTCTGCTACACGTTAATTTCGTCATAACCGGCATAATTACTGTTTTTAAATCAATAATAGATTTAAACTGAATTAAATAAGAAAACGCCCTGCCGTTGTCATTTCGGCAGGGCGTTGTATGTCAGATTGCTTGCAATTATTTGCTTGCGCGGTCTATTGCGGGATTACGCTTTGACTTGATCTTCTTGATGGCGGGCATCTTGGCCTTCGGACCATGCACGGGAACGGGGATGCTCCATTCCGAATCGGGATGGCTGTTGAAGTTGATGCGCTGCACGGTCTTGCCGCCGTCCTTGTCCTTGGCATAGATGAGGATTGACATCCAAGCCTCGCCGACCTCGTTTGATTCGAAGGTGTACTCGCCGGTGGTATTGATGGCGTTAGTGATGTCTGTGGCATCGCCGCCCATGGCCACCTCCGAGAGGGTATATCCCATGTTCACGCGGTCATCAACGAAGTTCTCTTCGGCCATGCGTACGTATGCCTCCTCGACATTGCTGGGTGAGATCTCAAAGTTCACCTTGACGAAGTTCTCGCCCTTCTCTTTTGAGAATATGGTGATTTTGGGGCCGTCGGCGATTTCTGCAGACTCATAGGTGAAGATCTTCTTCAGGTGCTGGACATTGCCCTGAGCATCGTATGCGTCGACATACATCACATAATCGCCCGGATCGTATGCCGGCCATGTGGCGTTCTCGATGTCGGGAGCAAGGTCGCCGAATCCGGCGAGGAACTCGAGAGTCCAGTTCTGTCCGAACGTACCCATGAGGAAGGCGCGGCCATAGAACTCCTCGTAGGCTTCCATCTGGGCTGCCATGCCCCAGCAGGTGCGGACATAGAGAATGTTGTCGCTACCGGTGAATGTCAGTGCCATGCCCTCGGCGTTGAGGCCCTTGAACTCTACGTTGAGGTCAAGATTGATTTCCTCGGTGGGAAGAGTCTCGACCTCCTTGGTCACGAATGTCTGGAGAGGCTCCTGTGTCTGGGGGTCAACCTCCCATGCGCAGAGATAATATTTGGTCCCCGGGGTAATGTTGAAGCGCTGGTGATCCATCTCGCCCCACTGTGCGAAGTCATTCTGGGTAATGGTCTGCGTGCCCATGCCGATGAAGGCATTGACAGCGAGAGCCCTCTGGCAGCATTCCAGCTTCTCTGCATCGGTGAGATTGTCCAGCATGTCGCCGAACATATCCATGGCCACATAGTTCACGTCATAATACGAGAGCAGATTATGGGCGTATGCGGTTGTCGTGGTTACTGTATTGACGGTATAGGTCACTGTGTTCTTGCCGACGTTGTCGACTTCGAGCCAGATGTTCTCGTCGATGATGTCGTTGGAAAGATTGAAAGTGATGTAATCGACGGCGTCCACGCCATACTTGCCGATCACGCGGTCACCTTTCACCAGATACATAGTCTCGTTCTGGGCCGAGGCACCTGTTGCGGCTAAGATCAATGCCGCTGCTATGATAGATTTCTTGGTCATTTGATTAAGAGGTTATTTCTTGATGATTTTCACGGAGTGCTCTCCGGCATTAACGATATATGCACCCGAGGGGAGTGCGGCAAGGCTCAGGGTGGTCAGGCCGTCTGTCACGACTGCCTTGAGGGCGATTGCGCCTTTCAGGTCATAGACCGCCACGGCCTGTCCGGCCTTGAGGCCGCTGATGTTGAGAAGGTCCGATGTCACGGTAGGCCATACTGCAACCTCGTCGGGGGTAGTGATCTGCTGTATCGCAGAATACTCCGCACCGACCAGAATGCGGTCAAGCTCGTTGTAGGCCACTGTCTGGCTCCCGCCCGACGTGGTCTTGAGAGTGAGTGAATTCACTCCGATCTCGATACGGTCTACATTGGCCAGCGTTTCCTGCCTCTGTGTCCCGTCAGTCGAAATCACCACGACTGCCTTCTCGGCGGCATCGGCACACAGGGTACCCGCCATCATAATGGCTGCTCCGCAGAGAATCTTGGTCAAAAAGTGTTTCATTTGGTGGTTAAGGAAAATTTAAGTGTTTAAAGTCAAGACAAAGTTAGCCCATTTATCCTTTGTGGACAAACTTTATGTCTTATTTAGATAATTTTTACAATTGCAGATAGCGGAAAATTTGTTAATTTTGTCAGTTAATTGCAGTTTTCGAGAAAACATGAGCGACAACAACTATAAAAAGCTCGGCATAGCGCCGAAATTCCATGAAATACTCTCGACCGGCCTCTATACCGGTCTTTTGCCCGGAGCGCCGGGAACATACGCTGCATTCGTGGCCCTACTGATATGGTATGCCCTTTATGTCTGGCTCAGCCCGCTTGCCCTGACCATTGCGACGGCCATACTCATTGTGGCCGTCACGGTCGTAGGGGCTTGGACATCCGAGGTAATGGAGAAATACTGGGGACCGGACCCGCGTGCGGTCGTCATTGACGAATATGTCGGAACATGGATCCCTTGCCTCATAGCTCCCTGCGCGGCACCCAACGAACATTATACATGGATCATGGCCTTTCTCGGATTCGCGCTGTTCAGGGTCATAGACATATTCAAGCCTCTCGGATGCCGTAAGATCGAAGAGGTGTGCCCCGGAGGGTGGGGCGTTATGCTTGACGATGTCCTTGCCGGCATATATGCCCTTGTCATCGTCTGGGTCGTCAAGTTATATTTTGGCTTCTAATAGATCGAGGGCTTGAGGCAATAGCGGCTTGGACGGGTCGAGATAGACGACATCCGGGTCTTTAGACAGCCAAAGCATTTGCTTTTTGGCATATACCCTTGTGTTTTTCGCTATTCGCGCTATCGCGGTCTCGCGATCCATCTGTCCGTCAAACATCGCGAACATCTCCTTGTAACCCACAGTGTTTAGCGAGTTGAGATGACGCAGGTGATAGACGCCACGAGCCTCCTCCTCGAGGCCGGCCTCAATCATTTTGTCGACTCGACGGTTGATTCTGGCGAAGAGCTCCTCGCGAGTGAACCCGATGGCAAGTTTGATTACATTGAATGGCCTCTCCTTGACCTTGCCAGTCCTGAGTTTCGAGGCGGGGACTCCGGCCTGTCGCGTTATCTCGATGGCGTGTATCAGTCGGCGGTGATTATTCGGATCGCAATCGCGCAATGTATCAGGATCTATCTCGGCAAGAATCTTGTGCAATGCCGCAAGTCCACCTGACTTATATATCCCGAGAGTCTCCTCCCTTATTTCATCGGATATTGTTGGCAGTGGGTCGATACCTTTGGTCACGGCGTCAATATACATCATCGACCCTCCGCACATCACGGCGACGTCGTTGTCGCGCCAGATGCGGTTTAATACCTCGAGAGCCTGCTCCTCGTAAAGGGCCGCGCTGTAATACTCGTCGAGATCGAGAATCCCTACAAAATGGTGCCGAACCAGCGCGAGCTGTTCGGGCGTCGGCGCGGCGGTCCCTATCGGAAGGCCGCGAAAAATCTGCCGGGAGTCGGCACTGACAATCTCAGTTCCGATTCTCCCGGCAATTTCTATGGCAAGGTCTGTCTTTCCGCTCCCGGTGGGACCGGTGACTATGACAAGAGTTTTATTCAAAAGTACCGTCAGTTTTGTTCAGCGACGAGTTTTGCAATCTGCACGATGACGTCTGTGGCCTTTTCCATCGAGGGGATGGGCACGAATTCGAAACGTCCGTGGAAGTTGAGGCCGCCGGCAAAGATGTTGGGACAGGGGAGACCCTTGAACGAGAGCTGGGCACCGTCAGTACCGCCGCGGATGGGGCGCACCTCGGGCTTGACGCCGGCCTCCTCCATGGCCTTGACGGCTGTGTCGATGATGTGCATGACAGGCTCGATCTTTTCGCGCATGTTATAGTACTGGTCCTTGATCTCGATTGACGCGCAGCCGGGGAACTCGTTGTTGATTTTTCGCGTGAGATGCTCAAGCTCCTTCTTGCGGCGTTCGAAACGGTCGCGGTCGTGGTCGCGAATGATGTAGGTCAATACGGTCTGCTCCACGGTGCCCTCGATTGAGACAAGGTGATAGAAACCCTCGTATCCCTCGGTGTGTTCGGGCGTCTCCCAGCGGGGGAGCATGATGACGAACTGGTTTGCTACTCGTATCGAGTTGAGCATCTTATGCTTGGCATATCCGGGGTGTACGTTGCGGCCCTTGAACGTGACTTTGGCCACGGCGGCGTTGAAGTTCTCGTATTCCATCTCGCCGATCTCGCCGCCGTCCATGGTATATGCCCAGTCGGCGCCGAAACGCTCCACGTCAAACTTGTGCGCGCCCTGACCGATCTCTTCGTCGGGGTTGAAGGCGATGCGAATGTCGCCGTGCTTGATTTCGGGGTGATGCTTCAGATAATCCACGGCCGTGATTATCTCGGCTATGCCGGCCTTGTCGTCGGCTCCGAGCAGGGTCGTGCCGTCGGTCACGATAAGATCCTGACCCTTGTAGTTGAGAAGTTCGGGAAAGTCCTTTGGCGACAGTATGATGTTCTGAGCCTCGTTGAGGGTTATGTCGTTGCCGTCATAGTTCTCGACGATGCGGGGGCTGACATGGCGGCCGCTCATGTCGGGAGATGTGTCGAGGTGGGCGATGAAGCCTACCGTGGGCACCTTGCGGTCAATGTTGGCCGGAAGAGTCGCCATCAGATAGCCGTTGTCGTCGAGCGAAATATTGCTGAGTCCCATCTCGCGGAGCTCTTTTTCGAGCTCGCGGGCAAATATCATCTGCCCCGGAGTGGAAGGCGTGAGGTTCGTGAGCTCGTCGCTCTGGGTATCGAACTTCACATATTGCAGAAAACGATCTACTACGTTCATAAGTATTGGATTTATTTGGCAAAAATACAAATAATACCCGACAAGAGCAAATCAATGTCAGATGCCGAGCAGTTTTTCTATCTGTGGCAACAGCGGGGTCGCGTCATCATTGACTATGGTATGTATGTGCGGATGTACTTGCTCGGGCTTGAACGAGTCTTGCGCCTCGATTCGGGCCGTGACCTGATCGGCTGTCAGGGAGTTGCGCTGTATCACTCGACGGATTCTCACCTCGGTGGGCGCAGAGACTTCCCAGACTTCATCGACCATCCTGTCAAGTCCGCTCTGATACAGTATTGCGGTCTCGACAAAGAGCTTCGAAGCACTACGATTCCCTTTCCAGACAAGGATGTCGTTCCTTACGGCATCGTGTACGATAGAGTTGAGGATGGCGAGCTTTTCAGCATCGGCAAACACAATCTCGGACAATCTGCAGCGGTCGATCTCTGTCCCGACGATACAGTCTTCCGAAATTCTACAGGCAATATCGTTCTTTATTCCATCATCGCAATCCATAAGCCGTTTTGCCTCCGAGTCGCAATCATAGACATCGTAGCCAAGCGTGCGCAACACGGCGCAGACAACGCTCTTGCCGCTGCCGATGCCGCCGCTGACGGCTATCAGCTCAGTCGTTTTCGATGATGTATTCGACATTGTCCATCGACTTTGATACGTTGTGATATATGGCCGGAATTACCGACAGGCTCACCGGAATCTTGTTGCCGGGCAGGCGTGTGTCGTTATAGTCGACAAACGCCTTGATGGGATACTCGTCGCTGTACGAGCTCATGGGCACGAGATATGACACTTCGACAACAGAGGGGAACGTAACAAGCGAAACACCATCGGGGACGTTGATGGTCTCGATTCTCACTGATCTCTTTCTTGAGATAAGCGGCTCGACGGGCACCGTGACCGTGACCTTGTCGGGTATGATCCGGACACCGGCGATAGGCTTCACCTTGACCTCATATCTTGCCGTATCCTTGAGCCCCGACTTGACGATAGGCTCTGTCGAAACGGCCCTGAGCGAGTGGGGGATGTCGGTGGCCGAGTAGAGCATTACCGAATCCACGTTCGCGACAGCCGGGCCTGACTGGATGTATTGCAGGTTTGGCCTGATGTCGGCCTGTACCACAAGCTTGACCTTGACGCCGGGCTGGGTGGTGTAATTGAGCCTGATTGAGTCGGGACGGAACGACACGACCTGTACTGCCGTGCCGAAATAATCGCGCAGCTTGGCCTCGAGCTTGGTCTGCGGAATCAGCAACACGTTGTCCTCGGCCTGATCGCTCCACTTGAACTTGACGGGCGACTGGCTGCCCCACGAGAATCTGAGCAACTGCGAGTCCTTGCCCTTGACGCTCACCGACACTTCGGCGGGAATCTGGCCGATCACGGTGACGCTGTCCGGAATCTCCTGAAGCTCGAAAGGCACATCGAAGTCGCGCTGGCGTTCGGTGTCGAGCGCCATGAAAACCCAGAAAACGAAGGCCACCGCTACAAAAAGCAGATAGAGCAGCACATCCTTTCCGCGATTGGATCGGAGTGCTGCCCCTATGCGGGCGGCAAGTGTCTTGACTTGCAGCTTCATCGGACTGTATTACTTGCTCTCGGACTGAGCGTCGTTGGCTGCCTGCTGTGCCGAGGGATAAACCGAATTCTTGTCTATCGTGATGCGGACGTCCTTGGCGATCTCGATGACGAATGTGTCGTTGTTGACAGAGCGCACCTTGCCATAGATGCCGCCGGCTGTCACGATCTGGTCGCCTGACTTGATGGCATCGCGGAACTTTTTGATCTCGTTCTGCTTTTTCTGCTGGGGACGGATCATGAAAAAGTAGAAGATGGCGATAAGTACCACGATCATGATGATATTCATCATGCCGGCGCTGCCGGCTGCCTGAAGGAGGATGGTGTTGAGCATTTTTATGGGTTTTGGAGGTTGATTTTATCAGCTTTTTACGAGACGGCCTTCTTCCTTGAGATGGTTGATGACCGAGTAGAGGATTCCGTTTATGAAGGCGCCGCTTCGGGGTGTCGAATAGGCGTTGGCTATCTCGATGTATTCGTTCAGCGAGACTGCCAGAGGTATGGCGGGATATGCCAAGATCTCGGTTATGGCCGTGATCATTATGACGATGTCCATGAATGCCAGACGGTCTGCGTCCCAGCGGGTGGTGTTGACGAATTTCTCGACAAGCTCGCGATACTCGTCATAGTGGTTGACGGCCTGCATGAAGAGGTCGGGGCCGAACTTGCTGTCCTCGCTGTCCTTGAACTGGGGCAACAGGTCGATGTCGGCGCCTTCGTTCTTGCTCTGTCCGAAACGACGGATGGTCTTTAGTACGAAAGTGCCCATCACGTGGATGTCGTCGTTCCAGAAGATTGAACGGGACTCGAGGGTCTCGGCAAGTTCGTCGGAGGGGAGGATGATGTTCTTGAACATAACGCGCCAGAGCTCGCAGTCCTGTTCGTATGTGGACTCTCCGCTCATGGCCATGTATTCCTTGTATTCGTCGCTCGAGACAATCAGCGTGCGCAGGTTCTCGACGAGCGAGACCTCGGCCTCCCAGCTCAGCTTCTTGTCGTTGACATAATCCGAGAATGACTCATTATCAACAAGCGCCTTGATGAATTTGTTCTCCACGAAACGCATGTTGGGGTGCAGGTCCTCGTCGGTGGGATAGAACTTCTCTTTGGCACGCTCGAGTTTCTCTTCCTGAGCGCGTGTAATCTCGACGGCAAGGAGCAACAGGCCGTTATACAGTTCGTATGCCTTGTCGAGGGCATAGTCGAGCGAGTTGCGGGCATGGAGCAGGAGGGCACGGTTGTCGCCATACTCGCTCAGGGTATGAACGAGCGAATGGACGCCGCGGTTGAATCCTGCAAGCGTGAAGTCCTCGTCCTTGCGGCAGTGGGCAAGGAATGCGGAGTTCTTTTCGATGAGATTGTTGATGATCGACAGCCAGAGGGTCACATCGTCCTTCAGCGTGGGCTTCTTGAGTCTGATGTATGTCTTGTAGGCGGGCAGTTCGGGAATGGCCTGATAGATGGAGGGTACCATCTCGCGGAATCTGCCGGCATCACCGCGACCTGTCACTATGGTCTCGCGGATAGTGTCGATGCTGTTGAGCGCTTTTGCAAGCTGATTGCGATTGATATGCTTGTCGAGGGTGATTCCGTGGAGGGGAGATTCGGCCCTGCCGCCTGTGGTGTCATAGCCTGAGAGTTCAAGCACCAGAAGAAGAAGGTCCATGTAGAGCCTGTAACCATATTTTCTGTCACGCGAGGGATTCTCGACCTGTGTCTCGATCTTGAACTCATTTTGCGTGAGAAGGTAGGAGTAGAGGAGCTGCACAACCTTGATTCGTATCAGTACACGATTTATCATACTATTAAAAGAGCTTCAATTTGTGTGCAAAGTTACAAAAAATTCCGCAACTGCACACGCTTTGCCCAAGAATCTTCCAAAAAACAATCGGGCCGACACGGCCTTTGCAGCCTTGTCGACCCGATAAGTCAGTTTCGGTCAATTACTTTTTGGGAGAAAGCAGCCTGACGACCTCGCCGATCCAGAGGACGGAAGAGGTGAGACCGATGATCCACACCCAGTCCATGAAACGGAGCGGAGTCACGTTGAAGAACTGGCCGCCTATCTCGACGATGATGATTTGTCCCACGAGGATGAAGAGTGCGATCATCACGAATCCGTTGCAATCCTTGAAGTGGAGTGCCGAGCGGCCTGTCTCGAACGCGCGGGCGTTGAACATGTTCCAGAACTGCAGGAATACGAATATCGTGAAGAACATAGACAGCTCGTAGGGGGTCAGAGCGGGATTCTCGGCATCGACGGCAGGCTGTGGGATGAACGAAAGGATTTCACTCATGGCCGTGACGCTGTAGTGCTCGAAGATGTAAAGCAGGCCCAGCAGCAGCACGAAGAATATGCCGCCCACGCCGATGATTGACCACCACATGGGGCGGTTGATGATGAACGCCGAGCGCGAACGGGGCTTGTCGTGCATGACTGCCTCGGATGGGGGGAGCGACGCGAGGGCCATCGCGGCAAAGGTATCCATGATCAGGTTGACCCAGAGCATCTGAGTAACGGTCAGAGGCGACTCGGTGCCCATGAATGCGCCGGCAAGCACGATGAGACATGCGGCGACATTGACGGTCATCTGGAACAGGATGAAGCGCTGGATGTTCTGATAGAGCGAGCGGCCCCACATGACGGCACGGCCAATCGAGGTGAATGAGTTGTCGACGATCGTGATGTCTGAAGCCTCTTTGGCCACGGATGTTCCGTCGCCCATCGACAGGCCGACGTGCGCGGTCTTGAGGGCGGGGGCGTCGTTGGTGCCGTCGCCGGTCACGGCAACGACCTCGTTGTTGGCCTGAAGCGTCTCGACAAGACGTTTCTTGTCCAGAGGACGTGCGCGGGCGATGATCTTGAGCTCGCCGACACGTTTCTTGACCTCCTCGTCCGAGAGAGCCTCGAACTCGGGGCCGGTGATGATGTTGCGGTCGGTATCCTCGGGCTTCCAAAGGCCGATCTGACGGCCAATCTCCTTGGCGGTTCCGGGGGTATCGCCGGTGACTATCTTAACTTTTATACCGGCATCAAGGACTTCCTTGACTGCTCCGGGCACGTCAACGCGCACAGGGTCGGCAATGGCTACGATGCCGAGGAACGAAAGGTTGTCGGCAACCACGCGGTTGTTCTCGATGGTCTTGTCGCCGGGTTTGATCTCCTGCCATGCAAATCCGAGCGTACGCATCGCCTGATTCTGGTATTCGAGCAACTGCTTGTCCACTACGGCCTTGTCCACGCCATCGGGATAATTACTGCAAAGGCCGAAGATGATTTCGGGAGCGCCCTTGACATAAAGAATCTCACGGCCATCCGAACTCTTGACGATGGTGGCCATGTATTTGCGCTCGGTCGAGAAGGGGAGCTCTTCGATCAGCTTCACCTTGTCCTTGAGACTCTGGAAGTTTACCCCCTGAGCATTGAGCCAAAGCAGCAGGGCTCCCTCGGTGGGATTGCCCAGAGCCTTGGGATGTCCGGCATCGGTGAGGTCGAGCTGGGCTGTCGAGTTGACGGCGATGCCCTCCTCGATAAGATGGCTCAGCTCGTCGTTGCCGAGTTTCTGATCGGGCAGACCATAGAAGTTGGTCTTGTAGATCTGCATCTGGTTCTGTGTCAGGGTTCCGGTCTTGTCGGTACAGATGACGGTAGTGGCACCCATGGTCTCGCAGGCGTGCATCTTTCGTACAAGGTTGTTCGACTTAAGCATTCGACGCATCGAGTATGCCAGCGACAGGGTCACGGCCATGGGCAGGCCCTCGGGAACGGCCACGACCACGAGGGTCACGGCAATCATGAGGGTCTGGAGGAAGTATGCCATGAAGTGTACCCACTCGAAATTGAGGTCGGGAGCGGTGAAATACATTATCACGCGACCCACGACAATCAGTGCGGCGATGGCATAGCTGATCTTGGTGATGAGCTCGCCGAGGCCGTCAAGCTGCTCGTTTAGGGGGGTCTTGACGCTGTCGTCAATCTGTGCGGCCTCGAACACCTTGCCGTTCTCGGTCTTGTCGCCGACGGCTATCACCTGCATGATGCCGTGACCCTCCATGACCTTGGTGCCGCGCATGGCGTGGTTTGAGGGGAAGGTGGCTTCCTTGTCGAACTCTGCGGGATCCGTCGTCTTGTGGCAGATGGGCTCGCCGGTCAGCGTGGACTCGTCTATATTTAGTGCCACGGCCTCGACGAGCTCACCGTCGGCGGGGACTTCCTGACCGGTGTTGAGTATCACGATGTCGCCAACGACGACATCCTTGCGGGGTATCTCGATGGTGTTGCCGTTGCGTATCACCTGCACGGGCTCGTCGTCGTTGACCTGATTGAGCAGGGCGAACTCCTTGTCAGCCTTGAGCTCGAAGATGAAAGCAAGACCTGTGGCAAGCAGTATGGCGATGAAGATGCCTATCGGCTCGAAGAACACGCCGAAGCCTTCGTCAAGGCCGAAGTATTCATAGAATGAAATACCGATTGAAAGGATGCCCGCTATGAGCAGGATGACGATGAGAGGATCTGAAAACTTTTCAAGGAATCTGCTCCACAGCGACTCCTTTTCGGGAGGCGTGAGGATGTTGACACCGTTGAGTCTTCTGCTCTCCAGCACTTGATCGTCGGTCAAGCCTTTGAGTTGATGATTTTGACTCATTATGTATAATTGTATAAATGGTTATTGCACTTTTGGATTAACGTCTGCCCGCAGACTATGTTATGCGGAATTTATTAAATTTTTGTTTAATTTTTCACCAACTGCACCACCACGAGCCGGCCTCCGGGCTCCTTGCTGAGCAGGATCTGTCGCCCGTCGGTCAGTTCGACATACCCGCCGACAGGTACGGGCTTCTTGTCCGTTGCGTCATACATGTCAGGCAGTCTGCGGTTTATGAGTATCCAGCGCCCGTTGTGGAAGTGGAAGTCGCCGACCGGAGTCTTGTCCTGTTGCTTGGTCTTTTCGTTGGGCGTGATATAGCTGTTGACATGCCACATATACAGGCTCTGCTTGTCATAGACCATCAGCCTGTAGTTCTCGGGCCTGTACTTGCCCGCCGAGGGTGAATAATAGAAATTCAGCACCGGGAGCTGGCCCTTGTATTCCGTTCCGCAGAAGGGGCAGCGCGGTTTGGTCGTGTTGTCGAATACAAACCATTTGGCCTCGCACGCCGGGTTCTGGCACGGCTGCATCAGGTCGGTCGTCTTGACAAGCGCCGTTTCCCATTCGTCAGCCGACGGGCGACGCGAGGGGTTGTGCAGTCCGTCGATGAAGGCACGATCGAAGAGATCCTTGAGGTACGGGCCGCAGATGGTGTAGGGGAGCTTGTCGATGTCTCCCTGAGGCAGCTCGGACGGCGTCAGGTTCTGTATCTTGGGCCGGTTGCTCTTGTCGGTGGGATGCTCGATGAACAGGGCCCTTTCGCCCATGGACAGTTCCTCGTCCTTGGCGGCATCGAGGTCATTGACCTTGCCGCCCCTCAGCGGATGCCTGTAGAGCAGATACATATATATCAGCACTGCGAGCGCATGGCGGTCGGTCTGTATGCTGGGGAGTTTCTTGTTGGGGTCCTTGAGCTTGAGGCCGCGTGTCTGCAGCACCTCGGGTGCTATGAAATCGGGCGTACCCACCACGTCCGGCGGATACTTGCCGGGCACGACGAGTCCGTCTATGTCGATGACGGCGGCCTTGCCGGTTTGCGGGTCGACCAGCACGTTCTTGTACGAAAGGTCGGAGTGGGCGAGACCTGCGGCATGCAGGCGGCGCACGGCACGCGCTATCTGGATGCACATGTGGAAGTGTGTCAGCCAAGTACCTTTCTGGTCGGCCTTGAGGAATTTGTTGCGCAGCTTGGCCGAGGCAAACCATTTGCCCTCCTTCTCCTTGCCGTCAAACATTCCGCCCTTAAAGAAAAAGTGCTTCTGATATGCGGGCGAGACTATGCCGAGCTTGCCGTTCCACTCGACTAGCTTCGTGGGCCAGCAGAACAGATTTTTCCAATATTCCCCGCCTTCCTGTTCGAAAATGCTCTTGCGGTACTTGTCGACGATGTTATTGAGTCGGTCGCGCGCGTTGGCGTCTTGCTTGTCTCTGAAAAAGCCGACAACATAGCTCTTGTCGGGGCTGAAGTAGACATCCTTCATCGCGCCCGAGCCTATCACCTCGTCGACAAATTCGACGGGCGTGCCGTCAAGGGCTGTAAGTCTGATTGTTTTGTTCATGGTTACGTTCGATTAATACAGGATGGCTATGGTACGGTCGTCATGGTTGCCGGGACTCCAGAAATCGAGCCAGCGCAACAACTGGTCCTTGGCGGCCTCGTTGTCGTCCGAAAGGTCTACGCCGGGAATGTTGTCCGAGGGGAATCCCTTGGCCAGAGTGTCCCAGAGCTCGTCCCACTTGGCGGGAGAGTTCAGGTTGACATCGGTCTCGAACATAGGATCGCTGACACCGTCTGTCATCAGCAGGAGGGCAGTGAAGTCCTCGTATATTCCGAAACGCAGACGGTCTGCCACCTTCTGCGGATCCCTGAATATCTCGGGCATGGTCAGGAATCGCGTCTGGCCCGAGAACTCGCCCTCGTCGGGAACGCCGAGCAGCTTGGCGAGACCCTTGTCGCGGCTATAGATGCAGGCGGCACCGTCGCCGACCCAATAATTGGCCACGAACCAGCCGAAGTCAAAGCGCTTGCAGATGGCAAACATCAGCGTGGTGGCAAAATCCTTTGGTTTGGTGTCGGGGTTGGCGTCAGAGGCGGCGTTTATGGCCTTGTGTGCCAGAAAAGCACCGTTGCCGACTATGTCGTAGACGAACGAGAAGAGACGCTTGCGTGCGTCAATATCGTCTGTATTGTCGTGGTATGCCCTGACGGCATCCTCGAACGGCTGATTGTCAAGCAACTTGCCCTTGCAGTAGTCCACGACGGTATTGCAGGCTATCTCCGAGCCCTTGCGCGAGAATCGGGCAGACCCGGCGCCATCGGCGACAGCTATTATATACCAGTCTGAATCGGGACAATGGAACAGCCTGAAATCATCGTCGCGAGCTTTGCCCTCCTGCGCGTGACTCCTGCCACGGCTGCTTGCGGCGACAATATCCTTGCGGGGAGATCCGTCGGCGCCGCACTCTACCTTGAGATATTGGGCGTGGGTGTCGGGCTTGTAGAACGGTATGTCCGTGCTTGTCGGTATGTTTTTCCACAGCGATCGCGGGTCGGGGTTGAACGCCACGGGAATCCGGAGTGTCGAGGCGGGCTCGCCGTCGAAAAGTCCGGGAGGGTTATAGCTGACTATCAGCTCGGTGTCGCCGACCGACAGTGGCGTGCCGGATACGACAATATGGTCACCGTCATAATCGGCACTGAGGCCCGTGTCTGAAGCGATTGTCAGGCCGACCACCTCAACCATTCCCTCGGGTATGTCTAAGGTTGCGGAGTATGGCTTGCCCACTGTTCCGTTGGGGAGTCGCAGGCCGAGTTGACGCAGTTTGTTTTCGGTAATTATTCTTTGATTCATGATTTCTTCATGATATTTTTCCCACAGATGGCATACAGCCCATTTTTCAAAATCCTCGAGACGTCCGTCGACGGGATGAATCCCGTTTTGCCCGAGTATGTTTCTGATATATTCTTTCATCTCTTTCAGCCTACGGTACGTCTTACATCCATTCCGCGTCCGTCACCCTGAACGAGAGTGCCGGGCACGTTGCACCACGGACATATATTGGTTGTTTCGTCACCGACACAGAACATGCCGCCACAGTCGCAGATGACCGCGCCGGTCTGATTGCCGCAGCAGGGGCATGTCGGGACTCCGAACAGTTCGAGCGTGTTTATCTTCGACCCGATGCCGTCGCTGAGGCGTTCGTATCTCTCCTTGTCTATTGGATATGCTCCGGTGAGGCGGAAGCTGACGGAGCCGAATTTCTCCATACCTTCGATGCCGAGCGATTCGAGTCGCCGCACATACTTGATGAGAAAATCGTTTTTGGTATTCTGGCATCTGGCGCGGAGAACGGCAAAGTTCTCATCGACCTTATGGTCTTGGGACTTGTCGACCTTGTCGAGATTGATGCCGGCAGTCGGTGCCAGCTTGAGGCCGTCAGTTGATGTGTCGCTGACAGACTGGCTTGTGGTCTGAATTGAGGCGGTAATCCATTTGAAGAATTTCTTGAAGGAATCCTGATCGGTGTCTTTCAGCAACAGAACATTCTCTGTGAGTTGTCCGAGGATGGCTGTATTTACATTGTCGCCAAGCGATATTGCCACGAGGTTGCAATGCCTGCGATAGTTCTTGTTCCAGCGGTCGAAAGCTGCCTGATAGCGGTCCGTGGGATTGCCGTCGGTAAACAGGAATATTATCGGTTTCCAGTCACCTTTGCTAGATGCCGTCGTGCGCACCACATTCCTGTCCATGTCGTCCATCAGGTGGTTCATGGCATTGCCTAATGCCGTACCGCCTCCGATGGGGAATACAGGAGGATAGAACTGATAGATTTCTGTTAGGGGCGACAGTGTCTCTGCCTTGCCTGCAAATGCTATGATTGAGATGAATACAGTCTCGAGAGCATAGGGGTCTGTGCGCAGGTTCTGTATGATGGTGCGCATGCCGTCTTCGACCTGTCGGATAGGCATGCCTACCATGGATTCGGAGACATCGACAAGAAAATATATCGGAAGTCGTCTCATGGTTGTAGTTTTGACAGATTATGGATTAAGATAAACGCGGCCCGGTCCGGTGAGAGCAAGCATGCTGACACCCTCGCCGCCAAAAAAGTTTCGTGCCGACCAGCGGGGCGACATTCGGTCTTGTGTTACGCCGTCGACGGCGAGAAAATGATTCTCGTCGACCTGAATTGTCTGCCCCGGGCTGAGATCTATGATGATAGGATCGCCGTAACATTGCAGGAATATGGTAGCGTTGCCCGAAACCTTCTGCAACAGTGCGCCCATTCCGCCCATAAGTCCGGCTATGGAGAATTTGGTATCTATGTCTACCTTGCGGCTCGATGCCACGAATGCCCCCGTGCGGCATACGATCTCACGGTTTTCGAGCTTTACGGGCAGGATGCCCGAATGACAGCCGAGCCCGAGCCTGCAGGCCGAGTGGGAGTTGTTGCGGAACGAGAGCATGAACAGAGATTCGCCGGAGAGCTTGGATCCTATGATCTTGCCCAAGCTATCGCCGGTGAAAACGGTATTATATTCTATCCCGTCCTCTATATAGACGACCGCGCCCCGCTCGGCAAAGAATTCCTCGCCGGGCTGGAGCAGCACTTCTATGTGTTTGACAAAAGAGCCAATCAGTTTTACATTCATGTCAGAGAGATGTTAACGGTGTTCAGCAGACCACATTGACCTCGGGAGGAGGCGGGGGGAGCGTGAGGTCGTCGGTGGCTCCGAAGCTGCGGTTGCCGACCTCGATGGTATCCGATACCCATTCGAAGAACTGCTTGAACGTGGTGCTGTCGAGAGTGTCGAGCTTGTAGACTTTGTCGGTGAGCTGCATCAGGGGCTCGGTCTTGGCGCTCATGCCTGCGGCACATGCCACGATGCTTCCCCACTTGCGCCTCTTTATCTCGGGCACCATATTGTTGTAGACCATGATGTCTGACGGCTTGCCGTCTGTCATGATGAACAGCAGGGGCATCCAGTCGCCTTTCTGCTCGGCAGTGCCCTTGACGGTCTCGGCATCGACCCGCTCACACAGCAGTTCGAGGGCGGCTCCGGTGTGCGTGGGGCCGCTCTCGGGCGTTGTGATCTCGGGCAGTTGCAGTTCGTCTATCGGCGTGAGCGGAAGCAGTTGCTTCACCTCGCGGTCGAACGTGATGATGCTGATGTTGACGGTCTCGAGCGCATAGGGGTTCTGCCTGAGGCTCGACATCATGGCCTCAAGACCGACTTTGACAGACTCGATGGGTTCGCCCTTCATCGAGCCTGATGTATCTATAAGAATATAAACGGGTAGTCTTCTCATGGATTGAAGGTTCTCCTTAAAAAATATGGCGGAGGAGGAATCAGCCAAGACACCTCCTCCGCCTGTTCATTTTTCCGAGAATAATGTTAGAGCACGATGTTTACTTCGGGGGGAGGAGGGGGAAGCTCGCTGAGATTCTGAGCCTCTGCACCGGCCTCCTTGACCTTCTGGCTGCCAGAGCTTACGGACGCTGACACCCATTTGAAGAATGCCTTGATTGTAGCGCTGTCTGCGGTGTCGAGCGACACGACACACTCTGTGATTTTCTTGAGGGTTTCTGTATTGGCGCCCGAGCCCGCTGCACAAGCCACGACCATGCCGAACTTGCGTTTCTTGAACTCCGCAAGTCCCTTGTTGAGGTCGTCGGTAGGCTCGCCGTCGGTCATGATGAAGACGAGGGGCTTCCAGTCACCCTTTTTCTCGGGGGTCGTCTTGGTCACCTCACGATCCACGCACTGAGACAACACGGTCAGGGCTTCGCCGAGGGCGGTGCAGCCGCTGGCATTCAGGGTCGGCTCCTGAAACTGTGCAAGCTCGGTCAGGGGTACGGTCTGACGTGCCGAGCTGTCGAAGGTAATGATGCTGAGATATGCTGTCTCGAGTGCATAGGGATCGGAACGGAGAGTCGAGATGAGCACCTTGACACCGTTCTCAACGGCCTGAATAGGCTCGCCGAACATCGAGCCCGAGCAATCGAGCAGGAGGTATACAGGGAGTCTTCTCATGGCTTATTTCTTTGCGTAGTCAAGTGCGATGCGGCGGATTGTCTCGCAGATGTTGGCGTCGGGATATGCGTCACCGATGGCCGAGAACTTCCACTCGCCGTTGCGGCGATAGAGCTTGCCCATGATGAGGGCGGTCATGCCCTTGTATTTGGGCTCGGCGGCAACGTCATAGGATGCGAACACCTCCTTGACGAGGCTGGGCGTTCCCTCGAACATGCGGATCGAGGCATAGGGAATCTCAGAGAAGTCCTCCTTGCCGCAGTTGTTGAGGAAGAAATAAATCTCGTTTACCTCGGGGGCAACGCGGTTGAGGTTTACGGTGATGATCTCGTTGTCGAGGCCGTCGTCGCCGGCGGTGTCGCCCTTGAGGTCGTCGCCGCTGTGATGCAGTGCGAAGTCACGCGAGTCAACCTTGCCGGCAGGCATGCCGTAGCGGCTGAGGAATTCGGGACGGTAGAGGGGTGAGTAGATGTGGTCGATGATGTTGCCCTTGTCGTCGAACATGACCACGCTGAGGTCAAGGTCGACATCCTCGACCTTCTTGCCGAAGCCCAAGAAACCGTTGCTTTTCACGATGGCTCCCCAGTTGCAGCCCACGCAGAAGTCGGTGAGCTTGGAGCCGTTATTTTTTTCGAGGTTTATCCTCTGTCCTTTTTCAAGACGGATTGCCATGTCTGAATGTATTTAGAGAGATTAGTTGTATTTGTTGAGATATTCGGCAAGACCACCCTTCTGGCCAACGCCGATTGCTTCGAACTTCCACGCGCCGTTGCGCTTGTAGATGCGGCCGAACTCGACGGCTGTCTCGACGGAGAAGTCTTCCTCGAGCTCGTATTTGAGAATCTCCTCGCCGGTAGCCGTGTTGTAGACGCGGATGAACGAGTTATGTACCTGTCCAAAGTTCTGGCGGCGCTCATCTGCCTTGTGTATGGTTACGACAAAGACAATCTGAGTGGCGCGGGGGTCGATTTTGGTGAGGTCGATGTGGATGCTCTCGTCGTCGCCTTCGCCCTCGCCGGTGAGGTTGTCGCCTGTATGCTCGACAGAGCCGTCGGGCGATATGGTATTGTTGTAGAATACGAAATATTCGTCAGCAAGTATCTTGCCGTTCTCGCCGAGTATGAAGGCAGATGCATCGAGATCGAAATCATTGCCCGTGCTCGAGCTGTTGGTGTCCCAGCCGAGTCCTATGGTGAATTTGGGAAGCTCAACGGCAACCCTTTGTCCTTTTTCGAGATTGATAGCCATGTGTAGATATGTGTTTGTGGTTAGTATGCGTACTTGTCTACGAGGAACTGCAGGCCGCCCTTGAATCCGTTGCCCATGGCCTCGAACTTCCACTCGCCGTTGCGCTTGTAGAGTCGGCCGAACTCGACGGCTGTCTCGATCGAGAAGTCTTCGTCGAGGTCATATTTGGCTATCTCCTCGTCTGTCAGGGCATTGTAGATGCGGATATATGAGTTGTGCACCTGTCCGAAGTTCTGACGACGGTTCTCGGCATCGTGGATGGTGACTGTGAAGAGGATCTCGTTGACGCGGGGATCGACCTTGGTCAGGTCGACTGTCAGGGTCTCGTCGTCGCCTCCGTCGCTGTTGCCGCCGGTAGTGTCGTCGCCCGAAGAGGCGACTGCTCCGTCCGGAGACACAAGATTGTTGTAGAACACGAAGAATTCGTCCTCGGGGAGTTTCTTGTTCTCGCCCAGCATGAATGCCGATGCGTCGAGGTCGAAGTCAAAGCCTGTGCTTGTATTGGGGTCCCAGCCGAGACCGACGCCCACTTTCTCGAGGCCGATGCTGATACGCTGTCCCTTCTGAAGATTGATTGCCATGATATTGATTGTTTAGATTTAAGTCTGAGGTTGAGAGTGGAGCTTACTCCTCGAAATTCATTTCGTCGAATCCGGCGCTGTCGAATTCGTCTTCGTTATACTCTGTCGAGCCGTAAAAATCGTCGTCGAGGTCAGTCGCGGCTACCTGTGCTGCCTTGGCGTCGATCTTGGCGTCAAAATCGTCGAGGTCGACAAACTGCGAGGGTGCCTCGCCCATGGCTATGGAGCAGAGGGGATCTTTCAGGTGCTTGCCGGGCACAGAGCGCTTCATCTCGAGGAAGAACGAGCGGTCGGTCATATAGTCGAACACCCACACAAGTCTCTGGCCGTCGTCTTCGATGAAGTCGATAAGGGGAGTGTCCTCCATAAGGTAGACATCCTCGGAAGAATCCGAGCCCATATCTTCGAGCGAAATCTCCTGACCGCGTTCCCAGCCTTCGTCGCAGAGGAAGAAAGAGCTGAACTGTGTCTTGTCATAGCCTACGCTGTCGCAGATTGCGTTGCGCAAGTCAAGAAATGTAGCGTCGGCGTCGATCTGAATCTCCCTTTTGAAGTTGTCAACCTCGTCGGAGACTATACGAAAGGTATAAATCATGTCGGTGTATGTATGTTTATATGTTTTTACTGTATTGTGATAGACCTGAGCCGGGGTGTGTCCGGGCATCAGAAAAATCTATACTGCGAAAGTAGTAACTTTTTTTTAAAACCGAAATAGTTTCGCAAAAAAAATCCTACTCCCATTCCATTTCCATGTCGCGCAACAGTGTGGCGGACGATCCGACCGACCCCGTGTGCTGGATATAGAGTGCTGATCCGTCGAGCATTGGTACTTGGGCCGAGAGTCGTACGGACGGGAGGACGGCCGGATTGGCGTTCGGTTGTCTTTGGGCTTCGGTATGGGCAGTAGCCTCGATGGTGCCGCGGTCGAATGAGACGCTGATGTGGCAAGGCGTCCTGTAGCAGTCTGATGCCACCGGTGCGGTGAGGGGTGTCGCGATGCCGTTCTCCATCCGCATGAGCGTGAAGGTCACCGCCTTGTCAAACTCAGGGGTTCGTTCTATCCTCAGCGCATATCCTGTCCGCGTGACGGGGTCGAACTTGACGCCTATGTCCATGTATTGGCCGGTTGCGCTGCCGAATCCCTGACCGGGGCCTTTCGAGGGCTCTGCCACCATCCTGACAGTCATCTTCTTGCTTTTGTCGCGTGCCGGGATATATGATAAGCGCGCTCCCTTGGTGGCCTGAACGAGACCGATGCCTGTAGCGGCATCCACGCCACGGCCATAATACCAACTGCGCGTGCTGTCGGGCACCCAGTCGTGGCGCGATGTTTCCTCGGGCTTGAATGTATCGAATGTCCAGATGCCCTTGCGGCCGATGCCGTTGCTCCTGATAGGTATCTCGGCAAATGTGGTGAATAGTTTTTTCTCTTGTCCCGGAACGGCAATAAGCATCAGCTTGGACACCTGACGGTCCAACGCAGCCGTCTCTTTGTTTCCGGCGACAGTCGTGACACGTTTTGGAGTCACGGTGGCGGATATGTAGCATCCCTCGTCGGCCCTACCAAGCGTGTATGTTGCGCCTGACCCGGCTATGCCCTGACGAACAGCGACCGAGTCGGACAGATCGGGGCGGGTTGACCTGTACCATACTATCGAGGATTCATCGGCCCCGTCGCCGTCTGTCAGGGAGTAGGAGAGCAATATATTACCTTTTGATGCCTTGAGTCTCGGCAGCTCCCTGAACTCAGGTGCCTCGGTCAGATAGGGCTCTATGTTTACTATCGAGTTGGCCTTCAATCCATAGGATGTAGCCAGAGATACCATTGCATCAGATGCCACGGGGAAACGATTGTTGCTGATCGCCTTGACGGATGTTCCGTCCTTGACAAGACCGAGCGTGGTAGGCGCGGTCCAGCTCATGTCCTTGGGCGTTTCATCGAGTGGATAGTCACCCCAAAGTCTTAGGAATGGTGATACGATTATGGTGTCGTCAAGTGCCTTCATTGAATTGTTCGAGGCATTGAGCCTGAGAGAAACAGGCAGATGTAAATCCGATTTATCGACTGACAGTCCGAGCGGATTCCATCCGTCGTCACCCGCAAGAAGATTGGCTATATTGTAGCCGTTTTCTGTCTTGTAGGCCCTTAGGAGTTGTTTGTCCGATATGTCCGTGCTGAGGCCGGGTCTGTCGGCATCAATGAAAACCGGGGTGCCGTTTAACGTAACTCCGCTCTGATAGCAATGCACGGGCGAGTCATCCCTGAACCAGCGGAGCGTGACAGAGTTGTCTGCGGTAAACCGAGTGTCTATCATCGTGACCGGAGCAGGCACCTTTGTGAGATACTGAGTGCCGCTGACGAGTGTGTGAATGTCGCAGTCAAGAAAGACCGCTCCCGTGGGCGAAGTGGCATAGAACGGCTTGCCGCTATGGAACGTGAAGTCGCAGTCGAGATATACCGCCGACCCGGACAATGCGTCATCGGTACATTCAAAATAGCACTTATAGTACAGCGACCTCCTTGCGCCGACAAGCGGGCAGAGGTTGAGTCGGCTGATAAACCTGCAGTTCTCGGCAAGCAAACGGTCTGTGCCGTCGCATATTCCGACCTGCGCCTGTACGATCGCGTCGCGTCTACGCTTGCGGTCAAGGGCCGGGTTCGCGGGATATATCAGGTCGACATTACAGTAATTTCCGAATGTCATGTTTGAAACCTCAAGACTGTGACCCTTGAAATGGAGCATCGTATAATTGCCCAAAGCACCTTGAGTCTGACCTCTGTTCACGGCAAAGACCACATTCTGCGGGTCGTCGGTGAGACCTTTGATTCTCAGTGTATCACAACGGATCTCGGCGGCAAAGGGGATGGATTGCGAATTGTTCCGGTTGCGTCTTATTTCGGGGTCGTCCGGGTCGTCAAGCCAATAGACCGATGGCGCGACATGGAGAGTAATGGAACTCCTGCCGGACCGGTTGATGTAATCCATGGCCTTCAGGGCATCGTTAAACACAAATTCGCCCTCGGTGCCGTCGTGGGTCAGCAGAATATTGTCCCTGTCGGGAGTGAACGGCAATGAGGCACTCAGGGTCAGTGCCGAGATCAAGGTGGTTGCAGCTAATGTGACAAATCGTTTCATGGCATTAAAAAAGTCAGCGGTGTGCGGCTCTGTCGACCGCACACCGCTTATGATAGATTAAGTGATCTTATTGGATGCTCAGACCTCGAGGTCAAGGTTGAAGCTCTCGTTCCAAGGCAGGCCGTCTTTTGCGAGCTGCTCGAGGAAGGGATCGGGATCGAACTCCTCGACGTTGTTCACGCCGGGCTTTACCCACTTGCCTGTGAGGAACATCATGGCGCCGACCATGGCGGGCACGCCGGTGGTATAGCTCACGGCCTGCATGCCTGTCTCCTGATAGGCGGCCTCATGCGAGCAGTTGTTCCAGATGTAATAGGTCAGGTGCTTCTTCTCCTTGTCAAGGCCCGAGATGCGGCAGCCGATTGAGGTCTCGCCGTGATAGTTCTCGCCGAGGTCCTGAGGATTTGGCAGCACAGCCTTGAGGAACTGCAGGGGCACGATCTTCTGGCCGTTGTAGTCGACTTCGTCGATGCGGGCCATGCCGATGTTCTGTATCACGCGGAGGTGTGTGAGGTACTCCTGACCGAAAGTCATCCAGAAGCGGGCACGCTTGATGGAGGGGAAGTTCTTGACAAGGCTCTCGAGCTCCTCGTGATAGAGCAGATAGCTCTCGCGCTCGCCGATGTTGGGATAGGTCAGTGTCTTGTGTATCTCGAGGGGACCCGTGGTGACCCACTGGCCGTCCTGATAGTAGCGGCCGTTCTGGGTAATCTCGCGGATGTTGATCTCGGGGTTGAAGTTGGTGGCGAATGCCTTGCCGTGGTCACCGCCGTTGCAGTCGACGATGTCGAGGTATTCCATCTCCGAGAAATAGTGCTTGGCGGCATAGGCCGTGAACACGCCCGATACGCCCGGGTCGAATCCGCAGCCGAGAATGGCTGTCAGACCGGCGTCCTCGAAGCGTTTCTTGTATGCCCACTGCCAAGAATACTCGAAATGGGCCACGTCCTTGGGCTCGTAGTTTGCCGTGTCGAGGTAGTTGACACCGCAGATCAGGCAGGCATCCATGATGGTGAGGTCCTGATAGGGGAGAGCCACGTTGATGACGAGGGCGGGCTTGTGACGATTGAAGAGCTCGACAAGCTGGGGCACGCTGTCGGCGTCGACAACGTCTGCCGAGATGTTGGGCTTGCCGATGGCCTCGACGATAGCCTCGCACTTCTTGCGGGTGCGCGAGGCAATGACTATTTCGCTGAAGACCTCGGGGTGCTGCGCGCACTTGTGGGCCACTACGGTACCGACACCGCCGGCTCCAATGATAACGATTTTTGCCATTATGGTCTGTTTGTTATATTAGTGCCATCTTCAATCGCGCGAGTTTCCGAAGAAACGGAGCAGATAGATGAACAGGTTGATGAAATCGAGATAGAGGCTCAGGGCGCCGATGGTGGCGAGGTGGCCGGTCGTACCTGCAGGGGCATACTCGGCCATCTGCTTGATTTTCTGGGTATCCCAAGCAGTAAGACCGATGAAGATGAGCACGCCGGCTATCGAGATGATCCAGTCGAGAGTGCTGCTGTGCGTGAACAGGTTGACGAGCGAGGCTATGATAAGGCCGAAGAGGGCGTAGATCAGATAGGTGCCCCAGTTGGTCAGGTCCTGAGTGGTGAAGTATCCGTAGACACTCATCGCTCCGAAAGTGCCGGCACAGATGAAGAATGTCTTGGCGATCGAGGTGGCCGTATAGACAAGGAATATCGGTGCGAGCGCCATACCGTTGATTGTAGCGAACACGTAGAAAAGCAGCGTGGCCGTCATAGAGCTCATCTTTGAGATGCGTGCGGACAGCGTGAACACAATGACGAGTTCGGCTATGAAGAGGCCCCAGTAGAACCACGAGTTCGTAGCCATGAACTGCATGTAGGAGAGGGATGTCGAACAGAACATCGACACAAGAGCGGTGACAAGAAGACCGAGGGTCATCTTGAGATAGACAAGCTTCATCACGGACGTGGTGGTCTTGATGACCGAGCCCGCTGACTGATTGCTGCTGCCTCCGTAATAGGGAGGAGGTGTTTTACCGAGATCGTACATTAGGTAGAAATGTTGGTTTTGAATACTTGATTATATAATAGTTTAGACAACCGGAGCGCCAAAAGGTTTAATGCCTTACATGCGCTCGGGCACGTCTATGCCAAGCAGGCCCATTCCGGTCTTGATGACCCTTGAGGTCTGACGGCTTAGTTCGAGACGCATCGAGCGCACTGCGGCATCCTCTTCCTTGAGGATGGAGCAGTCGTGATAGAACTGGTTGTAGATCTTGACCAGATCGTAGACATAGTTGGCGATGAGCGCGGGGCTGTATGTCTGTCCGGCGTTCTGGACCACCGAGGGGAAGTCGGAGAGTGCCTGAATAAGGGCAATCTCGCGCTCGCCGGGCGTTACGTCGGCATACGACTTGACCTCGAGCTTCTCCTCTTCGGCCTTGCGGAGCACGGAGCGGATACGGGCGTATGTGTACTGGATGAAGGGGCCGGTGTTGCCGTTGAAGTCGATGCTCTCCTTGGGGTTGAAGGTGATGTTCTTGCGGGGATCGACCTTGAGGAGGAAATATTTGAGAGCGCCGAGGCCCACCATCTCTGAGATGGCTGCCGTTTCTTTGTCAGAGAGGCCGTCAAGTTTGCCGAGCTCAGCTGATACGGACTTGGCCGTCGACACCATGTCGTCCATGAGGTCGTCGGCATCTACTACGGTGCCCTCGCGCGACTTCATCTTGCCCTCGGGAAGCTCGACCATGCCGTATGAGAAATGCACGAGGTCCTTGCCCCACTTGAAGCCGAGACGGTCAAGCAGGATGGAGAGTACCTGAAAATGATAGTTCTGTTCGTTGCCCACCACATAGATCATCTTGTCGATGGGGTAGTCCTGAAAGCGGAGCTTTGCGGTGCCGATGTCCTGAGTCATGTAGACCGACGTGCCGTCGCTGCGGAGCAGGAGCTTGTGGTCGAGGCCCTCGCCTGTCAGGTCGGCCCATACCGAGCCGTCCTCCTTGCGATACATCTTGCCGGCGGCAAGTCCCTCAAGCACCTTGTCCTTGCCCTCAAGATATGTGTCGCTCTCGTAATATATCTTGTCGAAATTGACGCCCATGCGCTTGTAGGTCACGTCGAATCCATCGTACACCCACTGGTTCATGCGTTGCCAGAGGGCGCGTATCTCGGGATCCTTCTGTTCCCATTTCACCAGCATCTCGCGGGCCTCTTTCATGAGGGGCGAGGCATTCTTGGCCTCGTCCTCAGACATGCCTTTCTCGACCAGTTCCTTGACCTCGGCCTTGAAATGCTTGTCGAAAAGGACATAGAAATCGCCAATCAGGTGGTCACCCTTCTTGCCGCACGATTCGGGCGTGATGCCCTCGCCCCACTTCTGCCATGCAAGCATGGACTTGCAGATGTGGATGCCGCGGTCATTGACGATATTGGTCTTGATGACGCGATTGCCGCAGGCCTTGAGTATCTCGGAAAGCGAGAAACCGAGCAGGTTGTTGCGGACATGGCCCAGATGCAGGGGCTTGTTGGTATTGGGCGACGAGTACTCGACCATGACCAGCGGAGAGGTCTCAGTGGCTGCAGTGATGCCATAGTCGGGTGTCTCGGCTATGTGCGAGAGGACGCCGTTCCAGAATTTGGGAGAGATAGTGAGATTGAGGAAGCCCTTGACGGCGTTGAATTTCTCGACTGCGGGCTCGTTGGCGACAAGCCATTCGCCTATCTCGGCGGCAACGGCGTCAGGCGCCTTGCGGGCGGCCTTTACCCACGGGAAAACGACAACAGTGAGATTGCCCTCAAACTCCTTGCGGGTTGCTTGGGGCACAATGGTTTCAGGAGCTGACTCCACGCCGTAGAGCTCTTTGACGGCTTTTGACACCGCCTGAGCGATAATGCTATCTATCGACATTTCTCTGCTTATCTTTATACTTTTAATTTCTGAATGGTATTATTCGTGCAAAGATACAAAAAAATGCCGAATCCAAGTTTCATATCGGGGCAAATTTTAGCCTCTGTCATCGAGCCTCCCCTTGTTTCGGGGATGCGGCGACCCCTTGAGCAGAAGTCTTAGGGCTGTGTTGTGGGTAAAATACGCCCATATCCAGTTCATGAGCACGCTGAGGCGGTTGCGCATACCGAGCAGTGAAATGAGGTGAATGAACATCCACGCCATCCACGCTATCCAGCCGGTCAGGGTGACGTTATCCTTCAGGTCGGCCACGGCACGATTGCGTCCGATGGTTGCCATGGAGCCCTTGTCCTTGTACTTGAACGGGCCCTTGTCCTTGCCTGTGTTGAGCTGGCGGGCCAGATATGCGCCCTCCTGAATGGCAACCTGCGCCAGCTGGGGCAGACCGCGTGGATATTCAGGCGATTCAAAGAATCCGATGTCGCCGATGGCATATACATCGTCGCACCCCTTGACCTTGCAATGGTCGTCGGTGACTATTCTCGCACCCGGCCCGCGTGGAGCGAAACCCTCGGGGAATCCCTTTAGCTCGAAGGGCACCCCCGCGACACCGGCTGTCCAGATGACCATGCCGGCGTGTAGCTCCGAGCCGTCATCAAAATGCAGCACGTCATTCTCATAGCTCTTCATCAGCCTGCCGAGACGCACCTCGACCATAAGCTCGCCGAGACTCTTGAGCGCATTCTCCGAGGCCTTCTCGCTCATCGTACGCAGCAGTCTGTCTGTGCCCTCGATGATGTGTATCGACATGTCTTCGGGATTAATCTCGGGAAATTCCTTGGGTATGACATATCTCTTGACTTCGCCGATGGCACCCGCAATCTCCACGCCTGCTGGACCGCCGCCGATTACTGCAAAACTGAGCAGGTCACGCTGTTCGGCCCTTGTCTTGGCCACGGCGGCAAGCTCGCACCTGTGCAGTATCTCGTTGCGGATGCGTATGGCCTCGTCTGCCGATTTGAGCGTATAGACCTCGTCGATCAGTGCGGGATTGCCGAAGAAGTTGTTTGTCGTACCCATCGCAACCACGAGAATGTCGTATGGCACCTCGCCGGTATCGGTCGTGACCGTCTTGGCCGAGACATCCACGCTGCTGACGATGCCCATGTGGAATCTCGACCCGTCGTCTGTCGAGTGTCGCATCTCACGCCTGAAAGGGAAAGAGATGTCGGTCGGGTCGAGACCCGAGGATGCGACCTGATAGAACAGCGGAGGGAAACAATGATAATTGTCACGGTCGACAAGCGTGACCTGAAATCGTGACGAATCTATCTTCTTGATAAAGTTGAGCCCGGCGAAACCTCCGCCGAGCACAACTATTCTTTTTCTATCCATGTCTTGTGTGGATTTATGCATTATCAATCGTCATCGTCGTCATCATGGTGATGGTGGCGGTGCCATTTGGGGGACGGACCTCTGTAATAGTCGTGCCTTGCCTTATAATACTCGTGCTGCGCCTTGCGCATTTTCTTGTATTTCTTGTGCATTTTCTTGGCCGCCTTCTTGCTATGTCTGTGATATGGCGGAGGCGGAGGCAGGTGCCTGTGGTGATGATCGCCCGTCGAGAACTGAATGCCTGACCCTTCAGTGGTGAGCCAGAGATTAACATTCTGAGCCGATACTGCTGCAGTACCGAGCATCAGTGACGCTGCTAATGATAGAATCAAGTGTTTCATAATGGATAACTCTTTATATAAAGACAAACGAAACCACCCGATTGTTTAGGTATGAGAAAAAACAGCCGGATGCATCCGATGACGCATCCGGCCTATAAGTACGTTTAATGAAAAAAATCACTGATGGAGCAAGGTGTGGTTCTGGCAGGTCACGACGCGCGCGGGGAACTGCTCGACAAGGCTCATGTTGTGAGTGGCCATGACCACGGCGGTGCCTTTTCGTGCAATGTCGTGCAGGCGGCTCACGATGGACTCGCCGGTCGCGGGGTCGAGATTGCCCGTGGGCTCGTCGGCAAGAAGAATCGGCGGGTTGTTGAGCAGGGCCCTTGCTATGACAAGTCTTTGCTGCTCGCCTCCCGACAGCTCGTGCGGTCGCTTGTAGTGCTTGTTGAGCATTCCGACACTTGATAGCACCTCGTCTATGCGCTCGTCCATGGCTGCCTTGTCTTTCCATCCGGTGGCCTTGAGCACGAACTCGAGGTTCTCGCGGGCCGACCGGTCCGACAGGAGCCTGAAATCCTGAAAGACTATGCCGATCTTGCGCCTTAGATAGGGTATCTGAGACCGCTTGATGGACATCAGGTCATAGTCGAGGACTCGAGCGCTGCCCGACGCGACGGGTATGTCGGCATATATCGACTTCAGCAGGCTCGACTTGCCGCTGCCGACCTTGCCTATCAGATAGACAAACTCTCCCGGCGACACACTTATCGTGGCGTGTTTAAGCGCTATGAGTGCGTCGCGGTTAATCTGGACGTCCCTGTAATCTATGACCGGCTCCATATGGTGAATTCTGATTATCAGTTGCCCATCTCGGACATGAATTTGATGTGCGCCATGCGTATCTCTTCTTCAGAGAAGTCCTCGCCAAGTTCGCGATATGCCCGGTTGAGGTCATCGGTCTCGCTGTCCTTGAAATAGTCAAAGAGCTCTTCCTGAGAATCCTCGTCGATAATCTCGTTGATATAATAGTTGATGTTGATTTTCGTGCCCGAATAGACTATGGCCTCGATGTCGTCGAGGAGCTCGGAGAACTCGAGCCCCTTGGCCTTTGCGATCTCGGGCAGGGGTATCTTGCGGTCTATGAGCTTGATGATGAATTGTTTGGTCGAGTTCTTGTCGGGTATTATCCTGACCTTCATGTCTTCGGGACGGTCTATCTCATTGTCCTCGACATGACGTCGTATCACGTTGACAAAATCCTCGCCATAGCGCTTTGCCTTGCCCTGACCCACGCCGGGAATATTCTGCAGCTCTTCGAGCGAGATGGGATATGTCGTGGCCATGGCCTCGAGCGACGGGTCTTGGAAAATGACATAGGGCGGCAGGCCAAGCTGCTTCGCCACCTTGCGGCGCAGGTCCTTGAGAATGCTGAACAGCTCGGGGTCTGCCGCGCCCGATGCTGCGTTTTTGGTGAGATCCGGCTCTGCCTCTTCCGAAAACTCAGAGTCTTCGACGACTTTGAACGATTCCGGCTTGTTGAGGAACTTCTTGCCTTTTGCCGTTATCTTCAGCAGACCATAATTCTCGATGTCACGGTCGAGGTATCCGACCTGAACGGCCTGACGGATGACGGCCGTGAGCAGTTTCTCCTCGGCTCCGCTTTCGCAGCCGAAGACCTCGAGCTCATCGTGACCGTAAGAGCGGACATTGGCTGTGGTGCGTCCCAGCAGGACGTCGGTGATGTGATCCGCTTTGAACTTTTCTTTTAATGCAATGACGGTTTCAAGCACCGCACATAAATCATCTTTAGCTTCCACTTTTTTCTTGGGATTAAGACAGTTGTCGCAATTCTGACAATTTTCCACTTGATACTGTTCGCCAAAATAGAAGAGGAGTGAGCGGCGTCTGCACGAGCTGGACTCGGCATAGCCTTGGGTTTCCTGAAGCAACTGACGGCCAATTTCCTGCTCGGCAACGGGTTTGCCTTGCATGAACTTTTCCATCTTCTGGAGATCCTTGAGCGAGTAGAACGTGATGCAGAGACCTTCGCCTCCGTCACGTCCGGCTCGACCGGTTTCCTGATAGTAGCCTTCGAGAGACTTGGGGATGTCATAATGTATCACAAATCTCACGTCGGGTTTGTCTATGCCCATGCCGAACGCGATGGTCGCTACGATCACGTCGACCTGTTCGAGCAGGAATGCATCCTGATTGGCGCTTCGGGTGGCGGGGTCCATGCCTGCGTGATAGGGGAGCGCCTTGATGCCGTTGACCCTGAGAAGCTCGGCCAGTTCCTCGACACTCTTGCGGCTGAGACAATAGATGATGCCTGATTTACCGGGATGCGACCTGATGAACTTGATTATCTCCTTGTCCGTGGCCTGTGTCTTGGGCCTTATCTCGTAATAAAGATTCTCGCGGTTGAACGATGACTTGAAGACAACTGCATCGGTCATTCCGAGATTCTTCTGTATGTCGTGCTGGACCTTGGGTGTGGCCGTAGCCGTGAGGGCTATGACCGGCCTGACGTTGATCACATTGATGATGGGCCTGATGTTGCGATATTCAGGTCTGAAGTCGTGTCCCCACTCGGATATGCAATGGGCTTCGTCCACGGCATAGAACGAGATGGGCACGCTTCTCAGGAATTCAATGTTCTCCTCTTTGGTCAGTTGCTCGGGAGCCACGTACAGCAGCTTGGTGCGCCCCTCCTTGATGTCGTTCTTTACGGCGTCAATCGACGACTTGGAGAGCGACGAGTTCAGGAAATGGGCCACATGGTCGGTGTCGCTGTAGTGGCGTATGGCATCCACCTGATTCTTCATGAGAGCGATAAGCGGCGATATTACTATCGCCGTCCCTTCGAGCAACAGGGCGGGCAACTGGTAGCAGAGAGATTTGCCGCCGCCTGTGGGCATTAGCACGAACACGTCGCGTCCATCCATCAGGCTGCTGATGATGGCTTCCTGATGGCCTTTGAACGAGTCGAATCCGAAGTGTTCCTTGAGGGCTTGCTGAAGGGTGCTGGTCATGGTGAGTCGATTGGTGGGGTGAGGGGGAGGGAATATCAATGTGGATGAAATGTCGGGGAGAGGCATTTCGTTAATGGAGAGAATCTTGAGTGTCCGCCCTCGGGCGGACGGGGCAACCCCGGCTGTTGTCAGCCGAGATATGCGTTCTTGACTTTTTCTTCGGCGTATTCGCGGGTTATTACAAGTTCACGGGGTTTCTTCGAGGGGGTCTCGAACATCGGCTCGATCATGATGGTCTCGACGATAGTCCTAAGGCCGCGGGCACCGAGCTTGTACTCGATGGCCTTGTCTACGATGAACTCGAGTGTCTCGGGCGTGAACGACAGCTCAACACCATCCATCGCAAAGAGTTTCTTGTACTGGCGGATGATTGCGTTCTTGGGCTCAGTGAGCACTTTGAGCAGCGCCTCGCGGTCGAGGGGGTCGAGGTGGACGAGAACCGGGAGACGGCCGATGATCTCGGGTATCAGGCCGAAAGACTTGAGGTCCTGAGGCGCGACATACTGCAGATAGTTGTCGGAATTGACCTTGGACCGTGTATTCTGGCCGGTGAAGCCTACGACGTGGGTGTTGAGGCGATGTGCAATCTTGCGCTCTATGCCGTCAAAGGCACCGCCGCAGATGAACAGGATGTTCTTTGTGTCCACGGCTATCATCTTCTGCTCGGGATGCTTGCGGCCACCGTTCGGCGGCACGTTTACGACCGAGCCCTCAAGCAGTTTCAGCAGACCCTGCTGTACGCCTTCGCCGGACACGTCGCGGGTTATGGACGGATTGTCACCCTTGCGGGCAATCTTGTCTATCTCGTCAATGAAGACGATGCCCCGCTCGGCCTTTGCCACGTCATAGTCCGATGCCTGAAGCAGACGAACGAGAAGGCTCTCGATGTCTTCGCCTACATAGCCGGCCTCGGTGAGCACAGTGGCGTCCACGATTGCAAAGGGCACGTCGAGCTGTCTTGCGATGGTCTTGGCAAGCAGCGTCTTGCCCGTACCCGTCGGGCCGACCATGATGATGTTGCTTTTTTCGATGTCCACGTCATCCTCGGTCTGGTTGAGGCGCTTGTAGTGGTTGTAGACAGCCACGGACAGGTATCTCTTGGCATCGTCCTGACCTATCACGTACTGGTCGAGGAAGTCGCAGATCTGCCTCGGAGTCGGCAGTTCCTTGGCCTGCGGCAGGTCGTTTTTTGCCTTGCCCTTCTTGCCGTGGTGTGACTCCTGATCGGCGAAATAGTCCTTGAGGAGACCTTCTATCTGCTGCACGCAATCACTGCAGATATATGTCTCCCCAAGAGGCGAAGGCACAAGAATATCCGTGAAGGAGGGCTCTTTTCCACAGAAAGAGCACTTCACGTTATTCCCGTTATTTGTTTTTTTAGTCATTGACTATATGAAAAAATCTTACTTTTGGTTAGGAAGGAGGATGTTGTCGATCATGCCGTATTCCTTGGCCTGATCGGCGGTCATCCAGTAGTCGCGGTCGGCATCGTTCTCGATCTTGTCGATCGACATGCCCGAGTGGTCGGCGATGATCTTGTAGAGTTCGGCCTTGTATTTGAGAATCTCTCTTGCGGTGATCTCGATGTCCGAAGCCTGACCCTGTGCGCCGCCCATGGGCTGGTGAATCATGACGCGAGAGTGGGGCAGGGCAAAACGCTTGCCGTGGGCACCGGCCACGAGGAGTACTGCGGCCATGGAGGCGGCCATGCCGATGCAGATGGTCGAGACATCGCTCTTGATGTGCTGCATGGTGTCATAGAGGCCGAGGCCGGCGATGACCGAGCCGCCGGGCGAGTTGAGGTAGATGCTGACATCCTTGCCGGGATCGACAGAATCGAGATAGAGGAGCTGCCCCTGTACCACGGTTGCGGTATAGTCGTTGACATCAGTGCTGAGGAAGATGATGCGGTCCATCATCAGACGCGAGAACACGTCCATCTGTGCCACGTTGAGCTGGCGCTCCTCGATGATGGTGGGAGAGATATAAGAGGAGGTGATTGCAGCCTGTGATGCCGCGGTGTATTGATCGAGTGCAAGGCCGTTCATGCCGAGATGATGCACTGCATACTTTCTAAAATCGTTGTTCATAGTTTGTTCTTGTTTTCGTAATGTAAAATTACAAAATTTTCGCCTGATATGCAAGTGTCACAAAATATTTTTTGCACTCAATCTCGCGCCTAAAGCATAAGGCGTGAGAAAAAATGCCAGATGGCAAGACCGCCCGAAACGCTGACGTTGAGCGAATGCTTGACGCCGACCTGCGGTATTTCGATGCAGAGGTCGCACGAGTCCACTATTTGCTGGTCCACTCCATTGACCTCATGGCCGAGGATAAGGGCATATTTGCCATCGGCCCGTGGGTTGAAATCCTGAAGTGGGATACTCCCCTTGACCTGCTCGAGACAGCATAGGGTATAACCTTCCGCCTTGAGGAATTCCACGCAGTCTTGCGTAGTCTCAAAATATTTCCAAGCCACCGAATCCTCGGCTCCGAGGGCGGTCTTGTGTATCTCGGGCGACGGCGGACAGGCCGTAATGCCGCAGAGCGCTATGGACTGCACGGCAAAAGCGTCGGACGTGCGGAATATCGAACCGATATTGTTGAGGCTGCGCACGTTGTCGAGCACGACGACAAGGGGCATTTTGGCCTGTCTGCGATATTCGTCAACGCCGACACGGCCAAGATCCCAGATGGTTTTCTTTTCCATTTGTTATTGACTTATATGTTGTTCCTCCCAGAGACCGCTCCAATGTTGGGTGTGGTCAGAAAAATAAGCCCGGCGGAAATATATTCCTCCGGGCTTGATTCTTTTGGGCTGGACAGGCGTGATTATGCCTCTGCGGGCTTCACGTTGATAAACTTGCGTCCTTCCTTACCTTCGGTGAACACTACCACTCCGTTCACAAGAGCGAAGAGGGTGTGATCCTTGCCCATGCCTACGTTGAGGCCGGGGTGGTGCACTGTGCCACGCTGACGTTTCAGGATGTTGCCGGCTTTGCAGTACTGTCCGCCGAAAATCTTCACACCGAGTCGTTTGCTTTCTGACTCGCGGCCGTTCTTAGAACTGCCGACACCTTTTTTATGTGCCATTTCTTTTTCTGATTTTGGGGATTAAGCTACAACTTCTTTGATTAACACTTTGGTGAAGCACTGGCGATGGCCGTTCTTGCGGCGATAGCCCTTGCGACGCTTCTTCTTGAAGACGATCACCTTGTCGCCCTTCACGAGGGGAGTGAGAACTTGGCAAACCACCTTGGCTCCTTCGAGCACGGGGGCGCCCACCTTTACGGTGTTGTCGTCGGCCTGAGCGAGGAGAACGCGATCAAATTCTACGGTGTCTCCTTCTTTAGCTGCATCGCCGAGATAGTGAACATACAGGAACTTCTCAGGCTCTGCCTTGAACTGTTGTCCCTGAATTTCTACAATTGCGTACATCTGTTAATGATTGTATTACAGGTTATTCCATCGGGCGAGGTCTCGGACTGACATCCTCGACACTGCTTATCTGGGCCCGGTTTGGCTAAATCGGTTGCAAAATTAGGCAATTATGTCCACTTAAGCAAGAATTTGAGTTAAAAATTTTTATCAGTCAATGAAATTTGACTTTTTTTTGGTTACTTTGCAGTAGAAAACCGGTGTCAAAGATGAAACAACAAGACCAAAAGTCTCTTTCGGAGCTCAGTTCAATGCCTGTAGGACGGCTTCTGTGGCGATACAGTCTGCCTGCGATAGTCGGCATGATGGTTACTGCATTATATAATGTGATAGACCGCATATTCATCGGTCAGGGAGTGGGCCCCGAGGCGATCGCCGGTCTGGCCATAACATTTCCGGTGATGAATCTTTCGGCAGCCCTTGGCGTCCTCATCGGCGCCGGAGGCTCGGCCCGCATATCCATTCTGCTCGGAGCCAAGGATTATGACGGAGCGTCGCGCACTCTGGGCAACGCCCTCGTCACGCTGATGTTTATTATAGTGGTGTATCTGAGCTGTTTCGCCCTTTTCATCGACGAGATACTCGTGGCTTTCGGAGCCAGCGAGGTCACGCTGCCATACGCCCGCGATTTCATGCTGTATATCCTCCCGGGCATGCTGATGACCAATTTCGCCTTCACGTTCAACAACTTCATGCGAGTCTCGGGATACCCGATAAAAGCAATGATAACCATGTTTATAGGAGCCGGACTCAACGTGTGTCTTGCGCCTCTGTTCATATTCAAGTTCGGCTGGGGCATCAAGGGGGCGGCGATAGCGACCGACATATCCATGGCCGTGTCGGCTATTTTCGTCATGGCACACTTCTTCAACAGCCGCCACACGCTGCATTTCAAGCGCGACCGGTCCATGTATGTTCCGTCGGCCGGCATCATTTGGCCCATCATAGCCATCGGCTCGGCGCCGAGCCTTGTCAATGCCGCGGCATGTTTCATCAATGTCCTTATCAACAAATCGCTCTATCAGTATGGAGGCGACATTGCCGTAGGTGCCGCAGGCATATTCACCTCGTTCACATCGCTCATGACCATGGTGGTGGTCGGGCTGTGTCAGGGCATGCAGCCGATAATAGGCTATAATTATGGTGCAGGAATGTATCACCGCCTCAAGCGCACCTACTGGCTGGCCGTCGGGGCATCCACGATTCTCGTCACCACCGGACAGCTCGTAGGCCTGACATTTCCGCGCGAGATAGCAAGGGCATTCACTTCAGATCCCGGCCTGATAGACGAGACCGTCAGATGTCTGTCAATCTCGATGCTGTGCTTCTGCGTGGTGGGATTCCAGATTGTGTCCACGACGCTGTTCCAATCGCTCGGCAAGGCCGGCGCCTCGGTGTTCCTCTCATTGGCCCGACAGGTTATTTTCCTGATACCTTTCCTTTTATATCTGCCGTCGCGATATGGCCTTGACGGAGTCTGGGCATCATTTCCGTTGTCCGATATTCTCGCAACCCTCGTCACGGCAGTCATGGTGACATTACTGCTCATTAAAATATCGCGCATGTCTGATTCGGCCCTCAAGACGGCATCGGCCTGACAAAGTGTTTGGAGGATTGAAAATTTGTTGTTACTTTTGCATCCGATAACATCAAATCAACCTCACCGACGATGTCGTTACCTTTATATCTGGCTCGCAGACTGCCCCTTACCTCCGGCAATGGCCGTGGAGGAGGCATATTCGTAGCCGTAACCGGGATAGCGCTCGCCGTGGTGGTGATGTTGCTGTCAATATCGGTGATGACCGGTTTTCGCGACGAGATACGGAGCAAGATAATAGGCTTTGACTCGCAGCTGACCATATTGCCGGCATCGTCGCAGTCGGGCGAATATGAATACCTGCGCATCGCCGACATCGAGGGGCTGGCTTCCGCCCTGCCCGCAGGGGCCAAGACAGGACTGACCATGAAACAGCCGGCCATAATGAAGGCCCCGGCGGATTTCACCGGAGTCATAGTCAAAGGCATGGACGCTGACGCCGACTGGGATTTCGTCCGGAAGAATCTTGTGGAAGGTGCAGTTCCCGACTATTCGGCCGACTCTACATTATATCATACCGTAATCTCGTCCACCATCGCCCGCAGGCTCGACCTCGGGATAGGGGACAGGATAGACACCTATTTTCTCGGCGGCGGCATATACAGGGCAAGGCGCCTGAAAATCTCGGGCATATATGACACGCATTTTGCCGATTATGACAAGCACATAGTGTATTCCTCCCTGCCCATGCTCAGGCAGGTGGCCTCTATGCCCGATTCGACAGGGACCATGATAGAGATTACGGGGCTCGGAAGCGACAACGACATAGACGAGACGGCAAGAAAGATAAACCGCGCCATTGCCGAGAACAGCTATGCCGATCCGCCGGCAAGGAGACTTGCCGTGAGCAACGTCCACGACTCGGCGGCACTGTTCTTCAACTGGCTCGCCCTGCTCGACACCAACGTGGCGGTCATACTGGTGCTGATGGCCCTTCTGGCATCGCTGACGCTTGTATCGTCACTATTCATACTCATATTGCGAAGAGTCAACATGATAGGCATACTCAAGGCCATCGGAGCGTCAAACTCGCTCGTAAGACGCACTTTCGTGCTGTTGACGTTGCGGCTGCTGCTCTACGGACTCCTTGTCGGCAACGCCGTGGCACTCGGCATAATATCATTGCAACGGGCCACTGGATTCATCCCCCTCGACCCCGAGGCATACTACCTCGACCATGTGCCGATGGCCCTCGACTGGGGCGCCGTGCTGGTGCTCAATGCCGGCATAGCCGTGCTGGCATTCGTGGTATTGCTGTTCCCGTCGGCCATCATCACCACCATCCCGCCGTCAAGAGCGATAAATTATGAGTGAAAGTACTTAAAAATTTCGTAAAGATGGCCAAAAACATTGCCAAAAGAGCGAAAAATGACTATCTTTGCATTATTAAAAGAGGCCGTATGGAACAGAGCCTCGCAGAAATGAACAATTAGAATTATAATATCAATATCTAATCCTTTAAAATGAAAAGAGTTTATACATTTGGAGACGGCAAGGCAGAGGGTAATGCCTCTATGCGCAATCTCCTCGGCGGCAAAGGTGCGAACCTCGCCGAAATGAACCTTCTGGGCATGCCCGTGCCTCCCGGTTTCACAATCACGACCGAAGTCTGCACCGAGTACACCCAGTATGGCCGCGACGAGGTGGTGAAACGTCTTGAGAGCGAAGTCAAGGCTGCAATCGCCCACGTTGAGGAACTCACAGGCAAAAAGTTCAACGATCCCGCCAATCCCCTGCTCGTTTCAGTTCGCTCGGGCGCTCGCGCCTCGATGCCCGGCATGATGGACACCGTCCTCAACCTCGGTATGAACGACGCCACCGTGGCATCTCTGGCCGAGAAGAGCGGCAATCCCCGTTTCGCATGGGACAGCTACCGTCGTTTTGTCCAGATGTATGGCGATGTCGTTCTAGGCATGAAGCCCAAATCGAAGACCGACATTGATCCCTTCGAGGAGATCATGGACAAAGTCAAGGAGGAGAAGGGCGTCAAGCTCGACACCGAGCTCAACGTCGAGGATCTCCAGAACCTCGTCAAGCTCTTCAAGGCCGCTGTCAAGGACTATACCGGCAAGGACTTCCCCGACGACGCTTGGGAACAGCTCTGGGGCGGCATCTGCGCCGTGTTCGACAGCTGGATGAACGAGCGCGCCATCCTCTACCGCCGCATGAACCAGATCCCCGAGGAGTGGGGTACGGCCGTCAATGTTCAGGCCATGGTCTATGGCAACATGGGCGACAACTCGGCAACCGGTGTTGCATTTAGCCGCGACGCCGCTACCGGCGAGAATATGTTCAACGGCGAGTATCTCATCAACGCACAGGGCGAGGATGTGGTTGCCGGTATCCGCACGCCTCAGCAGATCACTGTCGAGGGCTCGCGTCGCTGGGCTGCCCTGCAGGGCATCAGCGAGGAGGAGCGCGTGGCTAAATATCCCTCGCTCGAGGAGTCAATGCCCGTCTGCGCCGCCGAGCTCATCTCGATCGCCAACAAGCTCGAGGACTACTACAAAGATATGCAGGACATGGAGTTCACCATTCAGGACGGCAAGCTCTGGATGCTCCAGACCCGTAACGGCAAGCGCACCGGCGCTGCCATGGTCAAGATCGCGATGGACCTGCTCCGCGCAGGCGAGATCGACGAGAAGACCGTCCTGATGCGCATGGAGCCCCAGAAGCTCGACGAGCTCCTGCACCCCGTATTCGACAAGGCCGCTCTCAAGCGTGCCAAGGTCGTTGCCAAGGGCCTTCCCGCATCTCCCGGCGCTGCCTGCGGTCAGGTCGTGTTCTCGGCCGACGAGGCAGAGGCATGGTCTGAGAAGAAACGCAAAGTCGTTCTCGTTCGCATCGAGACATCTCCCGAGGACCTCCGCGGCATGGCCGTGGCTCAGGGCATCCTGACAATGCGCGGCGGCATGACATCGCACGCAGCCGTTGTTGCCCGCGGCATGGGCAAGTGCTGTGTATCGGGTGCCGGCGAAATCAAGGTTGACTACAAGGAAAAGACCGTCGAGATGGGCGGTAAGGTATATAAGGAGGGCGACTGGATCTCGCTCAACGGCTCGACCGGCGACGTTTATGACGGTCAGGTGCCCACCACGGATCCCGAGCTCGGCGGTGACTTCGGCGCAATCATGAATCTTGCTGCCAAATACACCAAGACCCTCGTCCGCACCAATGCCGACTCACCCCGCGACGCCAAGAAGGCCCGCGAGTTCGGCGCACAGGGCATCGGCCTCTGCCGCACGGAGCACATGTTCTTCGAGGGCGACCGCATCAAGGCTGTTCGCGAGATGATCCTCGCTTCTGACGTAGAAGGCCGCAAGGCTGCTCTCGCCAAGCTCCTCCCCATGCAGCGTGGCGACTTCGAGGGCATCTTCGAGGCTATGGACGGCTATGGCGTGACCATCCGTCTGCTCGATCCCCCGTTGCACGAGTTCGTACCTCACCAGACAGCAACCCAGAAGGTCATGGCCGAGGAGATGGGAATCTCGCTCGAAGAGGTTAAGGCCAAGGTAGACTCTCTCGAAGAGTTCAACCCCATGCTCGGTCACCGTGGCTGCCGTCTCGGCATCACCTATCCCGAGATCACCGAGATGCAGACCCGTGCCATCATCGAGGCCGCACTCGCCGTCAAGGCCCGCGGCATCGACGTTCACCCCGAAATCATGATTCCCCTCGTTGGCTCGCTCAAGGAGATCCAGAATCAGGCAGAGGTCATCCACCTCACCGCAGCCAAGGTATTCGAGGAGACCGGCCACACAGTGATGTACAAGGTCGGCACCATGATCGAGGTACCCCGCGCTGCTCTCGTGGCCAACCAGATTGCCGAGGTTGCCGAATTCTTCTCGTTCGGTACCAATGACCTCACCCAGATGACCTTCGGTTTCTCTCGCGACGATGCACCCAAGTTCCTCAAGTTCTACAAGGAGCACGGTATCATCAAGACCGATCCCTTCGAAGTACTCGATCAGGAAGGCGTTGGCCAGCTCGTCGAGATGGGCGTCAAGAAAGGCCGCGCCACCAACCCCGACCTCAAGGTCGGCATCTGTGGCGAGCACGGCGGCGAGCCCTCATCGGTTAAGTTCTGCGCCAAGCTTGGCATGAACTACGTATCCTGCTCACCCTTCCGCGTGCCCATCGCCCGCGTAGCCGCGGCGCAGGCTGCAATCGAGGACTAATCTCCAACTTCGGCTGAAACAATAATTCTATAATAGGGAGGGGATTTCGCACAAACGAAATCCCCTCCTTTTTTATAATCTCTCTATCAAATATGTCAGAAGCAGAAATGAACTCTTATCGGTTCAACTCCGGAAAGGAGCCTACCGATGAAATGCTTGCTCAGATCATGCGCGAGGTAGCTCAGGACGCTAAACAAAGTAATAAAGAAGCAGCCAATAAGTATCTCGATGATATGTGTAGTGAAATGAAAGCTGACGAGGCAAAATGGGCTGATCGAATAAATGAAGTTAAGAATGGCAAGTATTTAGCATAAACCGGAACTGATTATAATTGCTCAACTTTACTCCCTGATAAGATATGACACAAAACGAGATTGACCGCGCAAGCCTTGAAAAAGCAAAAGATCTGTTTGCATCGGGCAAAGTGTATGAGATTGAGGTTGGCACCACAGCCGGACTTCAAGCTGTTCATCGTGCACTTTTTGCGGGGCTTTATCCTTTTGTCGGAGAGATTCGCAAACTGAACATATCGAAAGGAGGATTTCGTTTTGCCAATTCTCTCTACCTCGTACCTGCGCTTGAGGCTATTGAAAAGATGCCTGAAACAACTTTTGAGGAAATCATCGCAAAATACGTCGAGATGAACATAGCCCATCCATTTATGGAGGGTAACGGACGTGCAACACGCATTTGGCTCGATATGATGCTGCGCAGCTCACTTGGCAAAATTGTAGACTGGCGCCATATCACCAGAGAAGATTATATGCAGGCAATGGTACGCTCACCAATCAACGACCTCGAGCTCCGTTTCCTTCTTCAAAACGCTCTAACTGCCGAAACCGACAACCGTGACGTAATCTTCCACGGCATTGACCGTTCATACTATTACGAAGGCTACGAGCCGGAACATTAAAAGAATAAGATGTTTTTGTGAAATTTCAGAATATCGAGCTGGAGATGTCGGTGGTGAAGCGTTCGAGGGCTTCGATTCCCATCGTGGAGTTGCCGTAAGTGTCGAGTTCTGGACTCCAGACTGCGATGGAGAGTTTTTCGGGGAGATAGGCCACGATGCCGCCCCCGACTCCGCTTTTTCCGGGGAGTCCGACGCGGAACGCGAAGTCGCCCGATTCATCATAAAACCCGCAGGTGGCCAATATGGCTCCAAGACGCTTGGCCTGACTCATGGTGAGTATCCGTTTACCATTGACCGGGTTTATGCCTTTGTTGGCCAAGAACATGAATGAGCGGGCCAGATCGACACAACTCATGGCTATGGAGCACTGGTGACAATATACATCAATGAGCTGATCCACGTTATTGTGTATATTGCCAAAGCTCTTCATGAAATATGCCAGTGCCTTGTTGCGGTCTGTATGTAGGAGCTCTGACATAGCCACGTCCCGGTCGTAATCAATCCCGTCGTTTCCACACAACTCTCGCACGAAGCCGAGAATGGCGTTCTTGGGATCGGGATAAATGTCCAAAAGCCTGTCGGTGACGACAAGCGCGCCGGCGTTGATGAAGGGGTTGCGGGGTATTCCTTTCTCGTATTCAAGCTGAACGAGCGAGTTGAAGGGGTTGCCCGATGGCTCTCGTCCAACAGACTCCCAAATCTTTTCGCCGAGATGACCGACGGCCATCGCAAAAGTGAAGACTTTTGATATGCTCTGAATAGAGAACGGAATTCCGGAATCGCCCCTTGTTATAATCTCGCCGTCGATGGTCTCCAAGGCGATGCCGAATCTGTCGGGGTCGACTTCTGCAAGGGCCGGAATATAGTCCGCCACCTTGCCCCGACCTCGATAGGGGAGAACCTCGTTGTATATTCTGTCGATGACCGAACTATAGTCCATATACGGTGTCAGAAGATATAACTGATTCCGGCGTTGAACAATCCGGAATTATTGTCCTTTATCCAGTTGAATTTACCCTGAACGGTCAACCGCAGCGAGGGGGTGACACACCACGCCACTCCGGCACCGAAGTCGAGGCCGACATGGTTGCTGCGTGTGGTCACGTCGTCATAGCTGTCGCTGTTCTCGTTGAGCTGCTTGGTGTGCAGGCTCCACGAACCGTAGTTGACACCGAGTATGTGATACACATACCATTTGTCAGACGTTCCGAGACGCCACGGTCCGTGATAGTCGATGTTAATGAGAAGTCCGTCAAGATTCTCGTTGCGGAATATATAGTCAATCGACGGGGCGAGGACAAAGTGTCTTGAGAAAGCATAGGAGAACTGCAAGCCGGCTGACGCGCTCTTGTTGGCAGTGACATAGCTCGCAGTGAGGCCGAGTGTCTTCTGTCCGCGCTCGATGCCTTGCGCATTTACGGCAAGAGGCATGGCCATAGCGGCAAATATCGCTCCCATGATTAGTTTTTTCATGTCGGTCGTTATAATGGATGAATTGATGATACTTTTATTGTTAACAATTATAAATCGGGAATGGTTTAGAAGGAGAAGTGAATCATGAGCCTTATGCCGCTGCGACAGGCACCGGGCGTGTTGCGATAAGTGAGACGCCACACATAGTCAAGGCGGAGAATCTTGAACAGATTGTCCACACCCACGCCGGCCTCGAGATAGGGTGTATTTGACATGAGCTGAGTGTTGGCAACCGCAGGAAATTCGAAGAGCTCGGGATTTTCCCACGGCCTGTTCTTGTGGCTGAGGTGTCCCCAAAGGCCTCTGAACAGCAGGGCCTCGCGCAGCTTCAGCCTTTTCACTCCGGGTATCAGATTGAGCAACGCGCCGTTGGCCCAATATGTCAGGTCTATCTGTGCATAAGAGTCGTTGACGAATTCCATGGGATTCATCAGGGCAAAAGTCTCGATCTGATTGAAGTATGAGAGGTTGGCATTGGGAAGCAGCAGGTCGGGATAGAGCGAGCGGGTCCACACATGGCCACCCTTGACAAGCGCGTCAAGATAGCCGAAGGCCGAGAACCAGAATCTCTTGTTGAACGACGCCTCGGTCTTGGAGACTGCAAAATTGTTCCCGGGAATCCATTTCGGGGCCCATGTGTGACTGAGAGTAAAGACCGGAGCGTCGAAATTGATGGGCAATCGACCGGTCGTCATCTGGAAGAACTTCTCGCCCGGCGCCCATCTCAGCTCCACAGTGACCGAGTTTGTGGTATAATGTCCGAAACTCCTGCCATAACCGTTGACGAAGGTCATGTATCGCGTAGGCTCCTGACGCTCGCATTTCAGGCGGGCCGTCACGGAGAGATTATTCTCCATCTCGAGTATGTATTCGAGTTTTGTCACACGGTGATAGAGCATCTGTATGTCCTCGGCCCTTCGCCACGACAGGAACATATTGTCCTGATTGTTCGTGGTGAAGCTCTGACCCAGCATATTCATGTCATAGAGGTGGGTGGCACGAATTGAGTGGACGGGGAATTCGCGGGAATGATATTCCTTGTCCCTGAACGAGTATTCTACCTCGGCGCTATACTTCCACTTATGGTCCTTGAATCCGTATGCTGCATATCCGCGACCAAACCAGCGCCTCGATAGATTGGCAGTCGTTATGCCTCCGGCCCTGAGTCGCAGACCCTCGACCGAGTTGTGCGAGATGGTCGAGGTGAGGGGACCGAAATCAAATTTGGAGTTCTTGCCGGTAGTGATATAACCCTTGGAGAATGTCTTTATGATCTTTTCTCCCCAATAATAGAGAGGCACCGAGCGGAATCGTTCCATCATCCGCTCCATGTTTTTCTCGCCCTCGGCTATCGGCGCCTTGCGGTTGCCTTCCCAATAATCATCGCTCTTGGAATAGGCATCCGGCGCATATATCTGGTCTATGCCACGGTTGAATATCTTCTGGTCGGGGGCGGGCAGGTAATCGTGGTCGGAATATACGGTCTTGCGCCGTGCATAGAGCCCGGGGGTGCCGGGCAGGACTTGGGCCACAAGAATCATGTCGTCCATTGTCTTGAGACGAGTGCCGTCGGCATCGCGTCTGTAATCCTGAGTTATGACAAGGTCCTTGACAAAATTCAGATTTATGTCGTGAGGCACCCTCATCACGATTCGCTTGATGAACATCGTCGAGTCTCCCTCGGGCACGTAAAAACGGCCCGTGAATCCCATGGATGCGGGATTGCGGGGTACGAACGTGAGCTCGATGCATCGAACCGAATCGACCGTGACCGTGTCTGTGAGATAGAATTTATAGAAGTCGGGGGCTATGTGCGACAAGGGGCTGACAAACCGGGTCTGTAGCAGCGTTATGTCGTTCTGATAGACATCAATGTCGCGCAACACATCCTCATAGAGCCTCTGCAGGCTCTGCCTGTCTATGAACTCGTCCATTCCGCTGTTTCGCAGAGCCCTGACATATTCCTTTTCGGCCTTTGGATCTCGTCTGTGGTGCACGGTGGATGATTTTTCCCTAACGGATATATTGAGAATCGGCTTGCCGTCGATGGCCGATGTGTCGAGATATTCCTTGACGAAGTCGAATCTACCGGGCTTCCCTTTTTTGGCCGAATCCTCCTTGTGCTTGTAATCGTTTATGGCAAGCGTGATTCGCTCGTATTTGTCGTAATTGTAATCCGGATGTATCATGCGTGGGTCATTGCCGTCTCGCGTGGTGCGTATCCTCTGCATGAACTCTACCGCCGGATTGTTCTTCTTGGAATAATGCTCTTTTTTCGGCTTGGCTATTACGGTGTTGAGCAACACGCCCGTAGGATCGAGATTTATGTCAAAACGGACTTTGCCGCTCCTTGTCAGGGGCCCTTTGAGGGTCTTGGTCTCATAACCCATGGCACCGGAACGGATCGAATCGAAAGAGAGGGCAGTGGTGATGGTATATTTTCCGGCATCGTCGGTGAGCGTGCCACGGTCCGACCCCATGAGCAGGATAGTGGCAAAGGGTATCGGCTCGTGTGTAGATGCATCCCGCACAGTGCCCGATATGGTGAGGTTATCGGCCGACAGCCTCTGAGCCATTAGGTGGGTGATGATAAATATTGTCGCTATTACGGTGCGCAAGCGCATATATTTTGTTCTATGGAAATTTGTGTGTGGAAACTCTATTTATTATTTTTGCAAAATTACTCAAAATCATTGTAACGACCTTGATTTTTCATCTCAAACTGTGTTATGGCAAAAGAAATAGAACGTAAATTTCTCGTAAAGGATAACTCATACGCCAAAATGGCCACAAGTTCGCGACCGGTCAAGCAGGCTTACCTGTCGGTGGCGCCCGCTCCGACAGTCAGGATACGGGTCAGCGGAGACAGGGCTTGGCTAACCATAAAGGGACTTAATCACGGGTTGGAGCGCGATGAGTGGGAATATCAGATCCCCGTAACGGATGCCGAAGAGATGGCCGCCACCCTTGCAGGCGGTTGGGCCATTGACAAGGTCCGTCATATCGTCGAATGGGAGGGCCGCAACTGGGAGGTTGACCAATTCAAGGGAAAACTTGAAGGGCTTGTCGTGGCGGAGATCGAAATGGACTCCGCCGACGACAAGCCTGCGTTACCACCGTTCATAGGACGGGAGATAACGGGAGATCCCAGATATTATAATTCTTCTCTTGCCGAGGCAGAGAATGTTCCCGAATAAGACCGCTATCAGTTCTTGTTATAGAGATAGCGTTTGATCGAGCGCTTGGGAGTCTTTTCAAACTCCTCCTCGCGTATTGTGAAACCGTGGACCTGAGAATATGAGGGGAGATCCGTATTGAGGGTCTTGATATTCTCCTCCATGATCCCCTTGAGGTCTTCGGCCGTTAGATTCTGCGAGGCAGCGCTCTCGAGGTCGGGGAAAATCAGGGCTGTCAATCGACCGCCGCCCGAATCTATTACGAGACTCTCGCTGACATAGGGTAGGTTGTTCAGCTTGTCCTCAATCTCTTCGGGATAGATATTCTGGCCCGAAGCACCGAGTATCATGTTCTTGTCTCGACCCCTGATGTATATGAAGCCCTCAGCATCCATATTGCAGATGTCGCCCGTGGTGAGCCATCCATCCTTGATGGCGGCATCGGTGGCCTCGGGATTCTTGTAGTAACCGAGCATCACGTTGTCGCCCTTGACCTTGAGAACACCGGGAGTCACCGAAGCATCGGGCGACTCGATCTTGCCCTCCATGCGGTCGACGATACGTCCGCACGAACCCATGCGATTTTCATTCCAAGGCGCATAGGCAATGAGAGGGCCACATTCGGTCATGCCGTAGCCCACGGTATAGGGGAACTCGATCCTGCGCAGGAAACTCTCGACATCCCTGTTCAGGCCGGCGCCGCCGATGATGAGCTGTTCGAGATTGCCGCCAAACGTATCGACGAGTCTCGACTTGACGCGACCGAGCAGCTTGTCGTCGACAAAGGGCACCTTGAGCAGTATCTTCATCAGGGGCTTGTCGAGCAGCGGGAATACCCTCGTGCGAATAATCTTTTCGATGATCAGCGGCACCACGACGATAAAGCGCGGCTTGACCTGTGCGAATGCGTCGACAAGAATACGGGGCGAGGGGGTGCGGGTGAGGATATAGATGTGATTGCCGCTCACGAACGGACGCAGCATGTCTATGGTCAGGCCATACATGTGGGCAAGGGGAAGCATACAGACAACGCCGTCGCCGGGATTTGAGGGAAGATGATCGTTGCAGAATTTGAGATTCGACCACAACGAACGGCAAGGCAACATCACGCCCTTTGAGAATCCTGTCGACCCCGATGTATAAGAAATGAGGCAGAGCTCGTCTCGCGACTCCTTGTAATAACTGATGTTCTCGGGGCTGAAGCGGTCGGGATATTCCTTGCCGAAGAGCTCGTTGAGATGGGCTCTCGCCTTGTCAAGATCTTTTGAGCGCGAGAACATCAGCGAAAAATCGTGCAGAGAGACCGCTCCTGCCAGCGACGGCATACCGTCGGGATTGATCGAATCCCAGTGACTCTGATCCATGAATGCCAGTCTAGCGTCGGCGTGGACGACAAGTTGCTGGATGTTGTCAGGCTTGAAGTCGGGGAGTATGGGCACGATCACGGCGCCATAGGTCACGGTAGCGAGAAACGCCACGCACCACAACGAAGAGTTTTTGCCGCAGAGGGCCACTTTGTCGCCCGGTTTAATGCCGGTCTCACGGAATAGGATATGTATCTTGGCGACTTTACGCGCCACATCCTTGTAATTAAGGGTTGAAGGCACGGTGCCGAGATCGCTGAATGCAGGCCGCTCCCAATACTCGCGAATGGCAGTGGCGATATACTCGTTCAGGCTCTGACAGTCTTTCATACAGTTATCGTATTTTATGTTAGAATATTGAATAATAAACTTACAACAAATCAAACGGTTGTCAAGTTTATGCGTTGTTGTTCGTTATGGGATCGGCCACGATGAGCAGCTTTGCGCCGTCGTGTGATGTAGTGCCGAAAAGCATCATCCGGCCACCCTCCTTGACCTTGAGTCGCTTGACCAGTTCGGGGGCTGACAGCGGAAAGTTCCTGACCGCGACGTTTATCTTGGGATACTCGGTGGCGACGGTCTTGACATTCCGTTTGTCGAACGGATGTATGGCGACTATCCTGTATGCCTCGCCCGGAAAATCCGCCGGGACGGATTCGGCAAAAAACAGATGCGAGAACGGATGGAGCTTGACGGCATTGTCTATGGATGCGGTGCCACCGCCCTTCATGACTGCGGGATATGGCTGGAACAGTATGTCGCCGGGGAGGGGTGTACCGAATTTCTGTGTCACGCCTTCGCGGACTACGAATTCGCCGTGACCCAGAGTCACACATCTGACCCTGCCGGCCTGACATCCGGCTCCCAAACAGAACAGCACCTCCTTGCATTCTCTGGTCGTGCCGACCACCGAGGTCTCGGCGCCGTATTCATTCAGCTCGCCGACATTTATCATCGGAGATGCCTTGATGACCAGAAGGTCGCACTTGAGGGTAAGAAGTTCGATATGCTTCAGGACATCCGGATGGCAGTCTTTCAGCGTGAAGTGTCTTCCGGTATTGTCGCGCCTTGCCGGGTCTATGAAAATCACGTCGAACTTTCGGTCCGAATCCATCAGCCACTCTACACTGTTAGCCTCGACAACCTCGACAGCGTCATCAAGGTCAAGCGCCTTGACATTGTGCCTGAGCACCTCTGCCGTATGCGGCTCAATCTCGACAGCCGTGACATGGCAGCCTTTTCGGGCCATGGCAAAGGCATCGACTCCAAGTCCGGCAGTCATGTCAAGCACAGTGCATCCGGGCTTGACAAGCGAGGCGTGATAATCGGCCGCAGCCTCTGACGTGGACATTTCGGCCACCGCAAGAGAGGGGAAGCGAAAATCGGCACAACCGAGCAGACGGGGCAGCTTCTTGGCAGTCTTTTCCCGACATTCGGCTTGAAGTATCTCATCCATCCTGACGGGGTCGCCGTGATATTTCAGTCGCAGTCGGGCATAGTCCGCGCTCATCGTTCTATGACGCTGTTTTTGGGCTTGGTGGCCTGAAAGTCCTTGATGTAGTTGGGCACACTATAGGCGGTGTCAATGAAATCTCTCTGCGAGTAGGCTCTCTCTGACAGCGCTATCATGTCTACTGCCAGCGGAACGATGTCGGGTACGAAAACCGCATTTCCCGCCTTTATCACATCCTTTGCCTTGTCGCTGCCGTTGCCGAAGAACAGCACGGGCCGACCCTGCGAAAGCACTTCTGAATATGAATTCTCGTCAAGTATGAGAGACTGCTGGGGCATCAGGGCCTCAAGGGCGAAATCGTAGGCCGCCGTATAGACCTCCATGCGCCTTGCATCGACCATCGGGACGAAAATCTCCTCGCCGGTAAGCGAGTCGGACGAGAACATCACCTGACACGTCATCAGCTTGAGAGTATCCACACCGATCAGAGGCACACCGAGTGCATAGGCAAGACCTTTGGCCTCGGAGAGTCCGATGCGGAGACCGGTATAGCTGCCGGGGCCCATGGACACGGCTACGGCCTCGACCTGCATCTCGCGGTCGGCGGCGAAATCAAGGCAATGTTTTATGAAATCACTGAGCGATGACGCATGGTTGCGTCCGTTCATTTCCTCGCGGTGCGACAACACCATGCCCTCGGCCGTCAATGCGACGGAACACGCGGTCGAGGATGTCTCGATGTTGAGTATGACTGCCATAAGATGTGATGGGTGAGTGTTTTTTTCAGACTTTATGTTTATTCTTCCTGATAGGTACCCTTGGCAAGAAGCTCGCGGTAGCCTACATTGAAATAATGGCGCTCGAAATCCTTGGGGCGCTCGATTCTCGAATCCCAGATGACCAGATCAAGGTCGATGGGTATGACACCTTCGAGGGTCTTGACCTGCGTGCGTCCATGCAGGGCCTCCCAGTCCTTTAGATGCCTGACGAGGTCTTCCTGACTTATCGGCGAAAGGCCATAGATTACCTCGTTCAGATAAGGCTTATCCTTGCCATTGAAAGCTTCGGACTCGTAGACAGACGATACCGAGCATTTGTGCAGTATGCTGCAGATATACTCGGTGGCCTGAGTTATCTGATATTCGCGGTCGACAGTATTGCTGCCGAGGCCGATGGTACAGGGGGTGAACTGATCCATATTGAGGGGGATTTGATGAGAATCATTTATGATTGGGGCACTCCCTTCATGGTGAGTGCGATTCGGCCTCTGGCCGTGTCGACGTCGATGACGCGGACTCGGACGGTCTGTCCGATACGGACCACGTCTGCCGGCGAGGATATGAACTGGTCGCTGAGCTGGGAGATATGTACGAGTCCGTTCTCCTTCATACCGAGATCGACAAATACTCCGAAGGCGGTGATGTTGTTGACCTTGCCGCTGAGTTCCTGACCGAGATGCAGATCCTCGATAGTGCGGGTCTGGTCGTCGAAGACCGGCTCCTCTATTGTCTCGCGGGGGTCTCGTCCCGGTTTCTCGAGCTCGAGTACAATATCCGTGAGGGTGGGGAGGCCGACATCCTTGGTGACATACTTGTCGAGCTCTATATTGTGCAACAGGTTTCTGTCGCGCGACAAGCGCACCACATCGGCATTGACATCCTTGGCCATCTTCTCGACAAGAGCATAGCGTTCGGGGTGTACTCCGGTGTTGTCCAGAGGATTGGCGCTGCCGGGAATACGCAGGAATCCGGCGCACTGTGTGAATGCCTTCTCGCCCATGCGAGCGACCTTCATTAGCTCGCCTCGAGTGGCAAAGGGACCGTTCTCGTCGCGATACTTGACGATATTGGCAGCAAGTGCGGGACCAATGCCCGACACGTATGACAGAAGCTGGCGCGAAGCAGTATTGACATTGACACCCACCGAGTTGACGCAGCTCTCGACGACATAGTCAAGGGATTCCTTCAGCTTGTTCTGATCAACGTCGTGCTGATACTGTCCGACACCGATGCTCTTGGGGTCTATCTTGACGAGCTCGGCCAGCGGATCAAGCAACCTGCGGCCTATGGAAACCGCGCCGCGCACCGTCACGTCCTGATTGGGAAATTCCTCGCGGGCTACATCCGAGGCCGAATATATCGAGGCCCCGTTTTCATTGACGGTATATATCTGGACCTTGCGGGGAAAGATGACATCTCTCAGGAATCGTTCTGTCTCGCGTCCGGCGGTACCGTTGCCGACAGCAATGGCGTCGATGCGATAGCGGTCCACCATATAGCAGAGAGTATCGGCCGCACCGACAAAATCGTTTGCCGGCGGGGTGGGGTACACGACCTGATGCTCGAGCAGCATGCCCTGTTCGTCGAGAGCCACGACCTTGCAGCCCGTCCTGTATCCGGGATCTATTGCAAGCACGCGCTTGCGGCCCAGCGGGGCGGCAAGCAACAGCTGCCTCACGTTATCTGCAAAAAGCTGTATGGCCGAGGTATCGCTTTTCTCTTTTGTCAGGGCAGCGATTTCGGTTTCTATCGACGGCCTCATGAGACGCTTGTATCCATCCTTGACAGCCGCCTTGACGACATCCGCAACCTCGGGCGACGCCGTAGGACGTACGAACATTCTGTTCAGGCGGTCTATCATCTCGTCATCGTCGATGCCTATGCTGACTCTGAGAATGCCTTCCTCCTCGCCGCGACGCATGGCAAGATAGCGATGCGAAGTGCATGTGCGCAACGGCTCGGAAAAGTCAAAATATATCTGATAGTTGGCGCCATCCTTTTCCTTGCCTTTTATGACCTTTGAAGTAATCACCGCAGAACGCTGGAAACGCGATCTGACGATGCCACGGGCCTTTTCGCTCTCGTTGACCCATTCGGCAATTATATCCGAGGCACCGGCTATGGCCGCGGCGGTATCGCCGTCTTTTGCAAACTTTCGGGCGGCATCCGCGGGATCCGAAAGTGTCTGCGACATTATCATCTTGGCCAAAGGCTCGTAACCGGCCGCTTTTGCAGCTTGGGCTCTGGTATTGCGTTTGGGCTTATAGGGCAGGTAGAGGTCCTCGAGGGCGACAGGGTCGAGAATCTCCTCGATTTTTGCATCGAGTTCCTCGGTCAACGCATTTTGCTCCTTGATGATGCCTCGGATATATTCCTTGCGCTTGTCGAGTTCGGCAAGTTCCTGATGACGTTTCATCACTGCATGCACGGTCACCTCGTCCATGGCACCCGTCGCTTCCTTGCGATAGCGGGAAATGAAAGGGACAGTGGCACCTTCGTCAAGCAGCCTCAGACAGGCGGCTACATGTTTGCGCAAATGTGTGCCCAGTTCTTTGGTAATGATGTTGGCGTGTACGTTGACCATTAGTTTGAATGAGGTTGTGAATCTTTTTTCTTAAGTGTGATGACGGTGATTTCGGGTGTCGCGCCTATACGCGCCGGGAACCCGACGGTGCCTATGCCTATGTTGACATAGAGATTATGCTTTTTGTCCTTGTCCGCATACAGACCTCCCCAAGTGGGATACCTGAAAACGGCCGGAGAGAATCCGCCGACCTCCATCTGCATGGCATGGGTGTGCCCCGACAAGGTCAGTGGAATGTTGATGTCGGGATTGTCCGCGATAGAGTCTGTCCAGTGCGCGGGATTGTGAGTCAGCAATATCTTGCTGACATTATCGCTGACATCGGGATATGCCTTTGCGAGCGAGCCGTAGACATGGAAGGGTGGATCTCCGATATTCTCGACACCTATAACGGCTATCGAGTCGCCGTCGCGTCTTATCATTTCGGTCTCGTTGAGCAGCAGACGCCATCCCATATTGCCAATGGCATCGCGCAGATGCCTGCGGTCCGCCTCCTTGGCATCGTCAGTCGCCCAGTCAGAATAATCGCCGTAGTCGTGATTTCCGAGAATGGCATAGACGCCATCGCGGGCTTGGAGTTCGGAGAGAGCGGTGACGTGCGGATCTATCTCGGATGACCGGGCGTTCACGATGTCGCCTGTAAAGAATACGGCATCGGGATTGAGCGCGTTGATGCGCTCGACGACTTTACGGAGATATGAATCGTCATCGCCGTAAGTACCAGTATGCAGGTCTGAGATCTGGACAAACCTGTATCCGTCAAAGGAGGCCGGCAGGCCCTCGATCTCCACTTCGGTCTCGCGGACGTCGATGTTGAATCTGTTGACAAGAGCGCCCCACCACATGGCCACGAAGGCGGCGAGCGAGGCTAAGGCGCCGACGACCGGAAATGTCCGCAATCGTTTGCGACCGAACATCTCGGGCATCCTGCCAAGCAGATCTATTATGACGAAAATATATTTGGCCAGATAGACGCTCAGATAACTGTAGAGCATCCACATGACCGCAAGCAGCGAACCCTCGCTGCCGCCACGGCGCGGAATGCATAGCGTGGCGACAAGGAATCCCCATAATATCACCGAGCTCCACAGTTGTATCCGTGCGGGGCGGGATGAGGTGAATCGGCGTCGACAGACCCGATAGATGTAAAGGTCAACCAGAAGGTTGACGACAATCAGTATTATGACGGGGACAAGAGGTAATCGCATGAAATATTAACAATAACCCGTGGCAAGGAGTTTATTGCGGAGCGGATTTGCATACATGGTATACATGTATGTCCTCATGAAATTGCGTTCCTGTACGGTTATGTCAGGAACGTCTACCTTGTCAAGCTGGCCTTCGATATATGCCTCGACCTGCATGGCCTCCTCGCGTGTATAGCGGTCGGTATACATGTCCGTGTCGAATGCCTTGTCATAGGTGACATAATTGATGGGGAAGATTCTGTAGCCACCGTGAATGCCGCAGTCGATATTGTGGCAAACGCGGTCGATGACCTCGTTCTTGTCAATGTCGTCGCCCATTGACTGAATCAGAGGGGTGAGGCAGGATGCGAAGGAGATGTGAATGCGGCCCTTGAAACCGAGCAGACCTGTCTCCATGGCAAAGAGGTCGTCATGCTGGGTCTTCTTGAACGAGGGGTCGCGATGGCTCAGGAGATACTCGCGCGCCTTGAGATAGTCGTTGGGATCGTATTCATAGGATATGGCGACAGGGAATATGTTGATGTCGGCCAGATTGGCGGCGACATGGCCCGGGCCCTCGAGGGCAAGCATCTTCAGGACGCTCTTCTGCGTGCGGTCGCTCGAGTCTTTGGCTCGGCCTTCGCGCTGGGCAATCCAGATGCTCTCGTTTTTGGTATTTATGGCATGGTGGATGTATCCCGAGAGCTGGCGGGCGGCATCAAGAGCCTGACGTGTAGGGAGATTGCGCTTGACAATGAAACTGCCGTTGAGCTTGACAAGATGTGTGATCCAGTCGTAGATAAGGAGATTGTCGCCGATGGCGACCTCGGAGGTCGGCATGCCCTTGTGCAGGAAACAGAGATTGAGGAACGAGGCGTCGAGCACGATGTCGCGATGGTTGGACATGAATGTGTATGAGCAACCGGGTTTTACATGCTCGATACCTGACGATGTGATGCCTGAGGTTGTATTGCGTTCGAGCTGTTCGAGAAATCCCTGCATGATGCGCGTCTGGAAATCGCGCTTGCCGGTACAGCTCTTGAGGGTCTTAATGAAGGTCGGGAAGTCTACATCGGGGAGTACCCACCTGACTGCGTGTTCAAATCCGGGTTCAGAAGCCAGTTTGTCTATATTTTCGGCGAAATGCGCGTCGTCGTAGGGTGCTATCTCTGAATAATCCATATATGCGTTCATTATCCGCGTTTAAGAAAAGATGATTCTGAGGCGTGTCCGGGCCGGAAACAGAGCCGACGGACATCCAACAAAACAATATTCGTGTCAAAGTTAGGGCTTTTATCCCTACTTTGCAATAGCTGCGGATAACAATTTGTCAATCCGCATCATACAATTAAGTTTTTTTGACAATAAGTGACGGCCGTCGCCCTTGATGCCTTCACGGGAAAAGACGACGGCCGTCAGTTTATCAGAGTGCCTTGCGATAAAGCTCAAGGACATCCTCGCGGCTGCAGTCGCGGGGGTTGCCGGGCGTGCAGACGTCGGCCATCGCAGCGTCGGCAAGACGCTCGAGGTCAGACTCCTTGACGCCAAGCTCGGAGAGATGCTGGGGAATGCCTACGCGAACTGCGAGATCCTTGACGGCCTTGACAGCGGCGTCGGCGGCCTCCTGCTGTGTCATGCCGGGCACGTATACGTCCATTGCCTTTGCGATGGTGGTGTATTTGTCAAGAGCGGCGGGAGCGTTGTATTCCATCACGAGCGGGAGCAGAAGTGCATTGGCCACGCCATGGGGGATGTCGAAGATTGCGCCGAGAGGATGTGCCATGCCGTGGACGAGGCCGAGGCCTACGTTAGAGAATGCCATACCGGCGATATACTGTGCCACGGCCATGCCGTTGCGTGCCTCGGCGTCCGAGGGGTTGTTTACGGCTGTCTCGAGATAGCGGTTGATCATCTCGATGGCCTTGATCTCGAACATGTCGCTCATCTCCCAAGCGCCCTTGGTGATAAGGCCCTCGATGGCGTGGGTGAGTGCGTCGAGACCTGTCGAGGCGGTGAGGCCGCGGGGCAGGGTATACATCAGCTCGGCATCTACGATGGCAATGGCGGGGATGTCGTTGGGGTCGACGCAGACCATCTTTTTCTGGTTCTTCTCGTCGGTGATGACATAGTTGATTGTCACCTCGGCGGCTGTGCCTGCGGTTGTGGGCAGGGCTATGACGGGAACAGACTTGCTGTGGGTGGGAGCGACGCCTTCGAGCGACACGACATCGGCAAACTCGGGATTATTGGTGATGATGCCGATGGCCTTTGACGTATCAATGGACGATCCGCCGCCGATGGCGACGATGAAATCGGCTCCGGATTCGGCAAAAGCCTTGACACCGGCGTTTACGTTTGCCACGGTGGGATTGGGCTTTACGTCGCTGAAAACCTCATAGGGAATGGATGCCTTGTCGAGCACCTCGAGCACCTTGGCTGCGACTCCGAACTTGATGAGATCCTTGTCGGTGACAACGAGGGCCTTGTGGAGACCGAGGCGTTTGATTTCCTGAGGAAGCACCTCGCGGGCTCCGGGACCGAAGTACGACACTTCGTTGAGTACAAATCTGTTAACCATGCTTTTCTTGATATTATCTGATGAATGTGAGGAAATTTTTTACAAAAATAGTGAATTAACGCAAAACGACCAATTAAAAAGAGATGAACTTTTGCCGAAATGCGGACGTTGTAATGATGTAACGATTCAACTATTTATTCATCACAACGCAGGGATTGATATTCCACCCGCACTTTTCAGGAAAGAAGAGGAAGCGGCCAAACGGAAGGCTCCCGCCACTATCCGGTCGGATTGTTGGCGGGAGCCTTCCGTTGCTTGGTCTCGAATTTACTCTACGCTGTTATAGTCGGAGACAGAGAGTGTATCTTCGGGTACGTTCTTGTTGTGCGCATTGAAGATCCGTCGGGCATTGCGGCTGAAGACATCGCGGTTGCCACGCGACGAGGGGTGTATCTCGTCAGATTCGGCCGGGAGCAATCTGTAGTTATCGCCTTTGCCAACCGGAGGCTGCACGAACACGAGTCTGTATGATGCATCCTTGACATAGGCACGTCTGAGAAGATCGCGTCCGAGAGACACACGCACCATGGCGCCGCCTCGGGTATCCGCCGTCCTCATCGCCGAGATGAAATTGCCCAGCGAGTAGACCGTCAGTGCCGGACGTCCGTCACTCTGCCCGGACAGTTCCATGGGCTGTATGACGTGGGGATGGGAGCCGATGACCAGCTCGACGCCGAGAGACCTGATATATTCGGCAAGAGACTTCTGTCCGGCGTTGGGGAGGAGCTTGTACTCGTCGCCCCAATGTATGCAGACGGCAATAAGCTCTGCTCCGGCCTCGCGGGCATCCTTGACATCCGAGGCTATCAGATCGCGGTCGATATAGTCAATCTCGACGGGTGTCCGTTTGGATATGCCGTTTGTGCCGTAGGTATAGTTGAGGAATGCTATCTTGAATCCGTTTATATCCCTGATAAGCGGCAGACATTCGCGCCTGTGGGCTGCATCGCGATAGATTCCGAGCCACGGCACGCCGTTCTGCTCGAATGTCGTTATGGTGCGTAGCAGACCTTTGTCCCTGCGGTCGAGGATGTGATTGTTGGCCGAGAGCATGAGGTCGAATCCGGCATCCGTGAGAGCGGACAGATAATTGTCGTGAGCGCAGAACATCGGATAACCAGAATACGGAGCTCCGCCCAGAGGCGTCTCAAGATTTACCACGGCATAGTCGGCCGATTCGATGTATGGCTTGAGCGATTCGAAATATGGCGAATAGTCAAGCGATCCGTCAGGCTGTCGCGCGGCGTCTATCTGCCGCTGGTGCTGCATGGCATCACCGGCAAAGACAAGTTCGGCATGGTCTGTCGGAACGAGCAGCGAGGCTATGGCGAGGAGAATCTCGAGCATCATTCAGCGTCAGGAATAGATCTCTTTCTTGGCGGCGAGCAGGGTGTTCTTCATCAGCGAGCAGATGGTCATGGGACCGACACCGCCGGGAACAGGTGTGATGAAAGAACATTTGGGTGCTACATTCTCGAAATCGACATCGCCGCGCAGACGGAATCCGCTCTTGCGGGTGGGGTCGGGTACGCGAGTGGTGCCGACGTCGATTATGGTGGCTCCGGGCTTGACCATGTCTTCGGTCACGAAACCGGGTTGGCCGAGGGCTGCGATTATTATGTCTGCCTCGGCGCATATCTCCTTGAGATTCTCGGACGCGCTGTGTAGGACTGAGACGGTGGCGTTGCCGGGATTGGCCTTCTGCATCATCAGGTTTGCCACGGGCTTGCCTACGATGTTGCTGCGGCCGAGAACGGCGCAGCGCTTGCCCTTGGTCTCGACGCCATATCTGCGCAGCAGTTCGATGATGCCGGCGGGTGTCGCCGAAACGAAGCAGGGGAGACCTATGGACATGCGTCCGACATTGACGGGATGGAAACCGTCGACATCCTTGCGATAGTCGATGGCCTCGATGATACGCTGCTCTGAGATATGGCGGGGGAGGGGGAGCTGGACAATGAAGCCGTCCACCTCGGGGTCGTTGTTGAGTGATTCGATTGTCTCGAGGAGTTTCTCTTCGGTCACGTCGTCCTCAAAGCGTATCAGGGTCGATTTGAACCCGCATACCTCGCAGGCCTTTACCTTGTTGGCGACATAGGTTTCCGAACCTCCGTCATGGCCAACGAGAATGGCCACGAGATGGGGTCGACGCTTGCCGGCCGCAACCATGGCATCAACTTCGGCCGCGATCTCATGCTTGATGTCCTCGGCTACTTTTTTTCCGTCGATAAGTGTCATAGCTCTGTTGTTTTGCTGTGTTGAGTTATCGGCGCATGCCGCGCATACCGCGCATCATGGCCATTGGATTTTTGATTCCCGCAACCTGTTTCATCATCTTGCGGGCCTCGTCGAACTGTTTGATGAGGCGGTTTACCTCCTGTATGTCCGTACCCGAACCGCGGGCGATGCGCTTGCGGCGCGAGCCGTTGATGATCTCGGGATGCTGACGCTCCTCCTCGGTCATCGAGCTGATAATGGCCTCGATGCCCTTGAAGGCATTGTCATCTATCTCGACATCCTTGAGCGCCTTGCCGACACCGGGAATCATGGATGCAAGCTCCTTGAGGTTACCCATCTTCTGTATCTGGCGGATCTGCTGCAGGAAGTCGTTGAAGTTAAACTGATTTTTTGCAATCTTGCGCTGGAGCTCGCGAGCCTGCTTCTCGTCATAGGCGTTCTGTGCCTTCTCGACGAGCGATACGATGTCGCCCATGCCGAGGATACGGTCGGCCATACGCGAAGGATGGAAGAGGTCTATCGCATCGAGTTTCTCGCCGGTACCGACAAACTTAATGGGCTTGGTGACGACCGTGCGGATCGAGAGCGCCGCACCGCCGCGGGTATCACCGTCGAGCTTGGTGAGCACGACGCCGTCAAAGTCGAGACGGTCGTTGAACTCCTTGGCGGTATTGACTGCGTCCTGACCGGTCATCGAGTCAACGACAAACAGTGTCTCCTGAGGCTTGACCGCCTTTTTGATCGCGGCGATTTCCTGCATCATCTGCTCGTCAACGGCAAGACGACCGGCGGTGTCTATGATGACAAGGTCGAGATGGTTGGTCTTGGCATAGCGGATGGCATTCTCGGCAATCTCTACGGGATTCTTGTTGCCGTCCTCGGTATAGACGGGAACATTGATCTGCTCGGCCAGAACCTTGAGCTGGTCGATGGCGGCGGGACGATATACGTCGCAGGCCACGAGCAGAGGTCTGCGAGACTGCTCGGACTTGAACTTTCTGGCCAGCTTACCCGAGAATGTCGTCTTACCCGAACCCTGCAGGCCGGACATGAGAATCACGGTGGGATTGCCCGAAAGATTGACCGACGCGGTCTCGCCGCCCATGAGGCGTGCCAGCTCGTCGTGAACGATCTTGACCATCAGCTCTCCGGGCTTGATGGCGTTGATCACGTTCTGGCCGAGGGCCTTGGCCTTGACATCGTCGGTAAACTGTTTTGCCACCTTGAAGTTGACGTCGGCCTCGAGCAAGGCACGGCGCACGTCCTTAAGGGTTTCGGCTACGTTTATCTCGGTGATTTTGCCTTCACCTTTCAGTATCTTGAAGCTTCTTTCGAGCCTTTCACTTAGATTCTCAAACATGGGTTTTACTTATATATAAGGTGTGGGGGTCAGTTGACTAACAGATTTGTGTTCGAGTCAGGGAAGATGACTTTGGGCTTGAACTCCTTGGCCTCCTCGGGCGTCATCGAGGCATAGCAGATGATGATGACGATGTCTCCGACCTGAACCTTGCGGGCTGCAGCGCCGTTCAGACACACTACGCCCGAACCTCTGTGGCCTGCGATGGTATAGGTGTCAAAGCGTTCGCCATTATTATTGTTGACGATATAGACTCTTTCTCCGGGAAGGATTCCGGCAGCATCGAGCAGGTCTTGGTCGATGGTTATGCTGCCTATATAATCCAGACACGCCTCGGTTACACGCACGCGGTGTATCTTGGCTTTGAGCATTTCGATCATCATCAGGCCTGAGGGTATTTGATGTTATCAATCAGGCGCACGTCGCCACAATAGCAGGTGATGCAGCCGACGGGCTGAGTGCTGTCCGCCCAATTCTCTATGGGTTGCATGGTCGCGGCGTCAACGATCTCGAAATACTCGACTTCCATGAACGGGAACTGGTTGAGCACGGAAACCACCTTTTCTTTCACATCCTTGAGAGACAGCTCCTTAGCCCATATAAGGCTACTTCTGAGAACCAGAGAGATAGCCGGGGCAATGGAGCGCTGTTCGGCCGAAAGTCGTACATTTCTCGAGCTAAGTGCAAGACCGTCAGACTCTCTGAGAATGGGACAATCCACAATCTCGAGATTCTTGAAGCCCTCAAGCTCGACCATGCGGCGAATCACGGCTATCTGCTGGAAGTCCTTCTCGCCGAAATAGGCGCGCGTGGGCTCTGTAAAAGAGAATAACTTGCTGACAATCTGTGCGACTCCGTTGAAATGTCCGGGCCTCATGGCACCTTCCATGACTTCGGCCACGGGGCCGAGATCGAACACTCGGGTGTCAGGTTCGGGATAAATCTCGCTGACAGAGGGTATGAAAGCATAATCGACACCTGCCGATTCGAGCAAGGCTGCATCTGCTTCCTCGGTGCGGGGATAGGTGGCGAGATCGTTCGGATTGTTGAACTGGGTGGGGTTTACAAAGACGCTGACGACAACAGTGTCGTTTTCGGCACGGGCCCGGTCTACGAGAGACTTGTGCCCGGCGTGAAGCGCGCCCATGGTGGGCACAAGGCCGATTGAGCCTTTGGCGCGGGCCGAATCCAATTTTTCTTTTAATTCAGCGACAGTGCGGATTATTTCCATTTCTGTTTATGAGATAATTTGAGCGAGGCGGCCATAGGCTGCCAAATTCAAGGTGCAAAATTACACATTATTCCGATACGGAGCAAATATTAGCCTCCTTAAATATATAAGGTCAAAATCACATAATTACTATTATGTAAAGTAGCGCATTCATATTATCTACCCTAACGGGCGTCGGGGTGGATTTTTAAAAGGAATCTTCCTCGTGTGCATATCCGCGCTCGCCCATCACGGTGGCACCTGTCCGACACAGACCGACGGCGTGTAGACATCCGACACCACGCAGGGTGAATTGTCGGCTGTCTTGCGTACTGTGAATGTCGAGCTGCTCAGCAGATGAATCTCGGAAAGCGTGCGACGCATCATCAGCTCCTTGCCTTTCATGGCCCGCCATTGGTGCTCGTGATGCGTAGTCGCACGATGCGACCCGAGGTGTCGCACTCGAAGAGGTCGCGGACAAGACGCCCCCTGCGCGTTGGACGCAATTGAGCCCATGGAGATCGAAATCTGAGCGTTCAGGCACAAATTTAAGCCCTCGTTTGCGTTATTGAGTGTTAAAACGCTGATTTTGTGAGGAATTTTGTCTTGCGAATTGTTATAATAGCAAAGAGCTCCTTATTTTCATTGAAAAACAAATGATGGGATTGCAAATACAGCCCATCGCCATCATCCAATCGGATTTACAATTCAAAATCCAAACCTGTTTAGATTGCCAACAGGTTGCAGTTCGTGAAAAACGCAAATCCAAACAAAGATTATTTCAAAAACCGAATCAAGAGGGGGCACATTCAAGCCAAGTCCCTTCTCCCCACTCTCACTCATAACTAAAACAAATTAACATCTGTTTTGTTTGGTCTTTATATCCTTATTCTCACCTACTTGCAAAAATTATCTATATTTTCACTTTATATTTAGGACGAGAGCCGCCGATTCTAACACCTCACCGGATAATTAAGAGCTATAAAATATTATACCAAGCGATTAAGCACTACTATCTAAACTGATGGTGCAATAATCTCCCCATACGCCTATTTTACCACCTCAGGCGGGTTGTTCGGAATGTTCCACGGAGTCATTTGGTGCTATTTGATAATCCAAACTGATTTTTCTTGGATAAAAATTTGGCTGTTTTAAAAATTGTAGTTACATTTGCAACATTATAATCACTCAATCATAGTTTACAATTACAATTATGGACCTTGTTTCAAGACTCAAACAGTATTTAGATTCACGCCAGATCAGCGTGACACAGTTTGCAGATGTATGCGGCATACCCCGCCCTACCGCATCGCAACTTTTGGCCGGTAGAAACAAGAAAGTCAGCGATGAAATAATAAATAAGATACATAATTTCTATCCCGATCTGTCCATATTATGGCTGATGTTTGGAGAGGGTGAAATGACAGCCAATGCAAACAATGCTGACAGTCAGCCTCATATTGCAGCGAGCGATAATGACGCCGCTCCCCTATCTGCAAATGCAAACACTGGATTTGATGGCGATGAGTTTGTTATTGCAAACCAAGCCGTCGCAAATGCAAACACAAACAACAAGCCAACAAAACCACAAAACAACGAGTTTAGATTTACAAATTCAAACAATTCAGAAACTCAAACCGCTACAAACCCGAATGACGACAGTTATGAGTCACACACATTTGAATTTGAAGATGCAAACAAGGATGGCGAACAGTCAGATAATCAGGATGATTTCAATTTAGAATCTGCCCTGCTCAACAAATCTGCCGGTAAGCGCGTCACCGGAATCGTGGTTTATTATGACGACCAGACATACGAGTCGTTCGTGCCTGATCCCGAACACCTTCATCCATTCATCAGACGCTGATCCGCCCTATTTGTTAATCTGCGAAAAACTGACTAAATTTGCACTCTGATTTGAAATGAATTAGAGTTATGAGCATCTCGATAAACAGTCTGAAGGTAGAATTCAGCGCCAAATGTCTGTTCGACAATATATCCTATATAATAAATAACAAGGACAGAATCGCTCTCGTCGGCAAAAACGGAGCCGGAAAGTCTACTATGCTTAAAATCATAGCCGGCATACAGCAGCCTACGTCAGGAAACGTGGCAGTGCCCAAAGACACCACCATAGGCTATCTGCCCCAGCACATGACAATCAACGACACATCGACGGTGATCGAGGAGGTCAGAACGGCGTTCAGTCATATCAAGGAGATGCATGCCCGGCTTGACGAGATGACCGACGAACTGGCATCGAGGACAGATTATGAGAGTGACGCCTATCAGGAACTGATCGAACGCATGACGGCACTCACCGACCGTCTGGCCATGGAGGAGAGCGAAAACTGCGAGGCCGAAATGGAAAAGACCCTTATAGGTCTCGGTTTCAAACGCGAGGATTTCGACAGACCTACATCCGAATTCTCTGGCGGATGGCGCATGCGCATCGAGCTTGCCAAACTCCTGCTGATCCGCCCCGACGTACTCCTGCTCGACGAGCCGACCAACCATCTCGACATCGAGTCTATACAATGGCTTGAGAATTTCCTGATAACGAAAGCCGGTGCCGTGGTACTGGTCAGCCACGACCGCGCTTTCATAGACAATGTGACCAATCGCACCATCGAAATATCTCTCGGCAAAATCTACGACTATTCAGTAAACTATTCCAAATATGTCGTGCTGAGAGCCGAGCGTCTGGAACAGCAGATGCGAGCCTACCAGAACCAGCAGAAGATGATCAAGGAGACCGAGGATTTCATCGAACGATTCAGGTATAAGGCCACCAAAAGCGTGCAGGTGCAGAGCCGCATCAAGCAGCTCGCAAAAATCGAACGCATCGAGGTTGACGAAGTCGACACGTCCCACCTTAACCTCAAATTCCCCCCTGCTCCAAGATCGGGCGACTATCCGCTGATAGTCGATGACCTCGGCAAGGCATACGGAACACATCAGGTTTTCGACCACGCCACATTCACGATAAAACGCGGCGAGAAGGTTGCCTTTGTCGGCAAGAACGGCGAGGGCAAATCGACGCTCGTTAAATGTATAATGGGCGAAATCCCTTATACCGGCACGCTCAAGGTGGGCCACAATGTCAAGATAGGATACTTTGCGCAGAATCAGGCGCAGTTGCTCGACGAAGACCTGACTGTATTCGACACCATCGACCGTGTGGCCGTGGGAGACATCCGCACGAAGATCCGCGACATTCTCAGCGCGTTCATGTTTGGCGGAGAGGCATCAGACAAAAAGGTCAAGGTGCTATCGGGTGGCGAGAGGACCCGTCTGGCAATGATAAAGCTGTTGCTCGAGCCGGTCAACCTGCTGATTCTCGATGAGCCCACCAACCATCTCGACATGAAGACCAAGGATATTCTGAAAAATGCCATCAAGGATTTTGACGGCACGGTGATCGTGGTGAGCCACGACCGAGAATTTCTTGACGGTCTTGTCGAAAAGGTCTATGAATTCGGTAGCGGGGAGGTCAAGGAATGTCTTGGCGGCATCTACGAGTTTCTCGAGAAAAAGAAACTTGCGTCACTGGCCGAACTCGAAAGAAACATCAAGCCCGAGAAGCCGCAGCCGTCCAAAGCCAAGGAGCAACCCCAACCAAAACAGACTCCGGCGAATCAGGAAACTGAGGCGTCAAAACCCAGACTCAGCTATGCCGAGCAGAAAGAGCGTGACAAGCTGGTGAAGCGCGCCCGCCGAAAAGTCGAGGAGGCCGAGGCCGAAGTCTCACGGCTCGAAAAACTTGTGTCTGATATTGAGGCTGAACTTTCGGCCGGGTCTACTGATGCGGATATATACGAAAGACATGCCGCCACGATGAAACAACTCGAAAACGCCATGTCTCTCTGGGAACTCGCCTCGATGGAGGCCGAGGAGCTCAACTCCTGAGCGGTCCCTATTTCTTAATCGAATCTGCGAACAGCGTTCGGTTGAGCAGTGAGCGGCCGAGCGTGATCTCGTCGGTATATTCAATCTCGTTGCCGACGGACACGCCCCGGGCGAGTTGAGTTATCTTGACATCGGGGTAAGGAGCGAGCTTGCGATAGATATAGAAGTTCGTTGTCTCCCCTTCCATCGTGGCACTGAGTGCGAGTATCACCTCGTCGATCTCGCCGGCCTCGACTCTCGAGATCAGGGATGCTATCTCCAACTGGTCGGGTCCGATGCCGTCCATCGGCGAGATGACTCCTCCGAGCACATGGTAGAGTCCTGAGTACTGGCCAGTATTTTCAAAACTCATTACATCCTTGACGGTCTCGACTACACAGATTGTCCGAGAATCTCGTGTCGGATCCGCGCACACACGGCACACGTCAGTCTCCGAAATATTATGGCAGATATTGCAATATCTGACTCCTTGACGCATGTCTATTATGGACTGTCCCAGCCTGACGCCCCGCGACTCGTCGCAGCGCAATATGTGCAATGCCAGACGCAGTGCGGTCTTCCGACCAATGCCCGGCAGCCTCGACAGCTCGGTCACTGCCTCCTCGAGGAGACGCGATGCAAATTCCTGATTTATCATATCGAGTATTATTATACTTCAAAGTTAGCAATTATCATTGATTCGTGAAATATGAAAACCGATTTTAACTTGATTATTTGGCGGTAATGAGGGAATTCCTTAAATTTGCAGAAACGTCCATGCAACCGAACAAACATAAACGTCAATGAACCCGCTTATCTCGATTATCACCGTCACTCGCAATGCCGAGTCCACCCTGCCCGTCACACTGCGCAGCATCAGCAGCCAGACATGCGGACTGTATGAGTTCGTGCTCATTGACGGAGCATCGACCGACAACACGGTGAAACTTGCCGAGAACTCGGGCATCAAAAACATGAAGCTCCTCTCCGAGCCCGACAACGGACTGTATGACGCCATGAACAAGGGACTCGGTCTGGCCGAGGGAGACTACGTGGTCTTCCTCAACGCCGGCGATGCATTCCACTCGGAAGACACACTCCGCAAAATCGCCGATGCGGCAATGGACAATGACTATCCCGGCATCATCTACGGCCAGACCGACATAGTCGACGAAAATGGCAGGAAAATTTCGGACAGACATCTTCGCGCACCCTCCGACCTTTGTCTCGACTCGTTCAAAAGCGGCATGGTGGTCTGCCATCAGGCATTCATCGTGTTGCGGAAACTGACCAACAACTATGACACACGTTTCCGTTTTTCTTCAGACTATGAATGGTGCATCCGCTGCCTGCAGCGATCGCACCGCAACCACTATATCGACGACGTTCTGATAGACTATCTGTCGGAAGGTCTGACGACACGCAATCACACCGCGTCGCTTGTCGAAAGATTCAAAATCATGTCCCGTTACTACGGCTTCTTCCCTACTCTGTTCCGCCATGTCGGGTTTGCGATACGCGACATGAAACGCAAGACAAAATAACTTCAGCTCAGGTCACTTCACCCTGTCAGGATTCTTGGCGATGAAATCCTTCCAAGACTTCGGCCCCTTGGCTATGGCGGGTTTCGAGGATTCATAAAAATGGCACAGCGCCGCCGCCAATGCATCGGTTGCATCGAGTTCGATCTCCAGTTTTTCGGCCGGGATGGATAGTATGCGCCTCAGCATCTCGCGCACCTGCTCTTTCGAGGCCGCGCCCGTACCGGTGATGGCCATTTTGATTTTGCTCGGCTCATACTCGGTTATCGGCACGTCGCGAGACAACGCCGCCGCCATCGCAACACCTTGGGCCCTGCCGAGTTTAAGCATGGACTGCACATTCTTGCCAAAGAACGGCGCCTCGATGGCCATCTCGTCCGGCAGGTACTGCTCGGTCAGGGACAGCACGCGGTCATATATTCTGCGCAACCTCAGATAGTGGCTCTCAAATTTACTCAGCTTTATCACGCCGAGGGCTATGAGCAGAGGTTTCTTGGCTTTTACCCCAAGAATACCATAGCCCATTACATTCGTTCCCGGGTCAATGCCTATGATTATCCGGTCGAATTCCTTAAGTCCTGAAACAGCGGTCACAGCGGAATATTCTCCATCAAGGTTGTGAAATGCAATACCTTCTGACCATATTTTTCAGCAAGCACACCTCTCAGCAGGGCGCCCTCACCGTTATCCCAAGCCATGGCGGCCTCGACAGACGGCGCATGCATCCTCACGGCTACGGCAACCATGCCCTCCTCGACCGCGCCGAGTATTCTCGCCACCGATGGTCGCGACAGTGTCGCTTGCGGCACATAAACCGCTCTCACCCAATCGAGAAACTCAGTCTCGATCGAGCAGTCAACATAGAATGTCGTGTTTACGATAATCATTTCTCCTCGTTTTTGCCTTTAGACACCTTGCCGACACATTTTGTCGAAAGGTACATGAAAATCAGAGTCAATATCATGGCGCAGACCATGCAGATGCCGTGATGGCCGAAGCCGAAGAACTGCGGCGAGATGAGCACGAAATAAGTCTCGACAAATGTCATGAACAGAGCCGGAATCAACGCTATCCAGTAATTCTTGCCCTTTGAGGCCAGCCACACGAAGATGGTCCAGAGCACCACACATGCCAATGCCTGATTTGCCCAAGCGAAATAACGCCACACAATATCGAAGTTGATGAGCGTAATGCCATAGCCAACGGCAAAGAGAGGAATGCAGATGAGGAATCTCTTCAGGATGGGCCGCTGGTCTATCCTGAAGACATCGGCTACAATCAGGCGCGCGCCGCGGAATGCAGTATCGCCCGATGTAATGGGAGCGGCCACCACTCCGAGCAGCGCGAGAACCGCGCCGACCTTGCCGAGAGTCGTTTTTGAAATCACATCGACCGCCCAAGCCGCATTACCGCCATGCTCGGACAGTTGTTCGCCGAGTTCGGTCGGCCCGTGGAAAAACGCCATGGCAATCGCTGCCCAGATAAGGGCTATGACACTCTCGGAAATCATCGAGCCATAGAACACCGAACGGCATTTTTTCTCAGACGTGACACACCTTGCCATAAGGGGCGACTGTGTGGCGTGGAATCCCGAGATCGCACCGCATGCTATGGTGATGAAGAGCGTGGGTATGATGGGGAGTTTCTCGGGGTCGAGCTGGAAATTGTGGACTGTCGTCAGCTCAGGCACCGGATATGCTCCGGACAGAATCACGCCGAGCAATCCGGCTGCCATGGCGATAAGCGCTACACCGAAAATCGGATACAGCTTGCCAATCACCTTGTCGACCGGAAGCATCGTAGCGATCACATAATAAACAAGTATTATCCAAACCCAGATATTCTTGCTGACAGCCGGGACCATCGAGGCCAGCAGTTGGGCGGGGCTTAGAATGAATACCGCACCCACCAGAACGAGCAGTGCCACGGAGAAGATCCTGACGACAGCTCGGGCATTGATGCCAAGGTACTCTCCTATCACCTCGGGCAGACTCTTGCCGTCGTGGCGAAGAATCAGGACACCGGAAAGATAGTCGTGCATGGCGCCGAAAAATATTCCGCCGAGTGTAATCCACAGGAATGCCACCGGACCGAAACATGCGCCGAGGATGGCGCCGAATATCGGACCGGTACCCGCTATGTTGAGGAGCTGAATCAGGAAGACTCTCCACCGGGGCAACGGCATGTAGTCAACACCGTCGGCCATTCGCATTGCAGGGGTCGGATTCGAATCATCGGCATCGGCCACTTTCTCGAGATAGCGGCCATAAGTGAAATAGGCGGTAACGAGCAGCGCCAGACAAATTATAAAAGTTATCATGTTGGGTTTAGAAATACCAAGGGTGATTGATTATTTGCCATATTCCTTCGGTACCGGTCATGCCGTCGATGCGCGATGCACCGCGGTAGACACGGTTGCCGAAATCGGGATCGGATTCCTCCATCCGGTTGGTCTTGACCCGTCCGGACGAATGGATATATAGACCGTCATTGTCATATACGGCCACATGCGAAATTCTGCCGTCGGGAGTCGAGCTGAAGAACAGCAGGTCGGCAGGCAGTAGCGACTCACGGTCATCCGGCTCGATGCGTTTGCCAATCTCGATCTGCTGGCGGGCATCCCTGAGAGTCAGGATGCCGTTTGCATAGAGAGCCACGCGCACTAATCCGGAGCAGTCAACGCTTTTGGTCGAACAAGCACCCCATAGATAAGGTGCGCCCATCAGCCTGTAACATCTGTCAAGAACCGCATGGGCATCAAAGGGTTGCGACGCCCATTCCTCAATATCGGTCAAGGCCTCAGATCTCATCCACCCCTTGCGACCATCGGGCAGAGTGACGAAAGTGAAATCCGTGCCGGACTTTTTTCCGTTGAGTATCGAGCCGTTGACAAGCTGCGAGACAATATTGCGCGGAGCGAGATTGAGCGTATCGCCATAGACAGCCACCTCTTCGAAAGAGGTAACCGTAACCCTATTCGATTTTCTCCAGTCGCTCATTTCAAGAGAGTCCTTGCGCGCCACGCTCGAAATGTTCATGTATCCCTCATAGCCTTCGGGACCGCGGAGTTTAAGCCACTCGCCGCCGTCATCCTCGAGTATCTGCATTGGGGTGCCCATTATGGCCTGCGAAGTCATCTCCGAGGCATGGCTCTTGCCGTCCCTTATACAAGCCACGGGGATATTTATCTGTACCCACAGAGAATCCCGGGCTGAAGTCAGAAGAGAGAAAATCAAAAGAAATGTGATGGTCAGTTTGGATCTCATATTAGGATAACGAAACTTTTTAGCTTTTAGTCAGCGAGATCAAACAATTTTTCAGCGTTTCTCACTGTTATCGCGGCAAGTTCCTCGACATCCATACCGAGAAAACCGGCCACGGCTTCGGCCGTCTTGACAATGTAAGCACTCTCGTTGCGCTTGCCACGATAAGGTACGGGGGCAAGATACGGCGAATCGGTCTCGAGGACCAGACGGTCGGTCGGGATGGCCTTGAGGGTATCCTTCAGCTTGGAGTTCTTGAAAGTGACTATTCCGTTTATTCCGAAATAGAAATCGCCGACCGCGCGTATTCTCTCGACATCCTCGATGCTGCCGCCGAAACTGTGAAACACGGCCTTGGGCTTGTGGCTGAATCCGGAAAGGACATCGAGCGTGTCATCAAGCCCCTCGCGACAATGGATTATCAGGGGCTTGTCAAGTTCGAGCGCCCATTCGGCCTGCTCCCTGAAAGCAGCAATCTGCCCTTCCCTGAATGTCTTGTCCCAATAAAGGTCTATGCCGACCTCGCCCACGGCCTTGTAATCGTCCGGCGATGAGTACAGCAAATCCTTAATCTTCGACAGATCCTCTGTCATATTCTCGCCAATCTCGGTCGGATGGAGCCCCATCGCCATGATGGTGTTGTCGGGATAGCGACCGTGAAGCCGGACAAGCCTGTCGACGGTGCCGAGATCGACATTAGGCAACATCATGCGGCTGACCCCGGCCTGAATGGCGCGGTCAACCGCAGATGTCTCATCTCCATCAAATTCCTCGAGATAGAGATGCGTATGCGTGTCAAAAAGTCTCACTTGTCTCTCGATGCCGATTTGAGCGCCAGATCCATGAAGAAAACACGGGCCTCTGGGCTAAGTTCGAGATGGTCGAGACACTTTATGGCGGTGTCTATGTAGGCGCTGATCAGTTCGTGTATTCTCTCCGGCAGATTCAGGGTGTTGTAGACCTCCCTGACCTTTGCAATCTTCTCCTCGGGGGCGATGTCACTGCCGAGCAACGAGCGGATTGTTCCGGTCTTGTCCTCGTTCATCGCCATTATCAGCAGCCAAGTCTTCTTGTCGTTGAGTATGTCGCCGCCAATGGCCTTGCCGAATGTGGCGGGGTCTCCGTAGGTATCGAGATAGTCATCCTGAAGCTGGAAGGCCAGTCCGAGATTCACGCCATAGTCAAAGAATCGTATCTGGGTCTCCATAGGAGCATCGGCCATCAGGGCACCCATTGCACAGGCGCATCCAAGCAGGACCGATGTCTTGAGACGAATCATCTCCATGTACTCCTCGACGGTGACATCCGTCCTCGTCTCGAAGTCCATGTCAAACTGCTGACCCTCGTATATGTTCATCGCCGTGCCGTTGAACAGTTCGAGCGCCGTGGCCAGCTTGTCACCGGCCTTGACGGCCAGAAGCATGGTCGATGTCGTCAGCATGGCGTCGCCCGACAGTATCGCGGTCTGCTCGTTCCACTTGACATGCACGGTTGGCCGTCCGCGGCGCACGTCGGCCTTGTCCATCACATCGTCATGCAGCAGCGTGAAGTTATGGAACATCTCGATGGCGATGGCCTGATGAATGGCTGTCATAGGGTCTTTGCCAAGAGCCTGACAGGCCGCGAGGGTGAGCACCGGACGGAGCCTCTTGCCTCCGCAGTCGAGGGTATATGTGATCGGGTCATAGAGGCCTGCGGGTTTCTCGGGCAGGCGCAGTTTTGAGATGGCCTCGCCTATCATGGCGAGATACTGGCTGTAGTCTTTCACTTTCTGCGACGTTTTTTCTTACCGTGCTGATTGGATAATACTTCTTTGACCGACGACTTGCGGCCCGAACGGTCTCCGCCGTTCAGGTCGTTGCCCTTGTCGTCGACAAGCACAAAGTCGAGCTGCTTCTTTTCGAGATCGGCCCTTGCCACACGCACGTCCACGTTGTCGCCGAGACGATAGCGGTTATTGTGGCGGCGACCCACGAGGCAATGGTTTTTCTCGTCAAAGTCATAGAAATCATCGGCGAGGTCGCGCATCGGCACGAGACCCTCACAGAGATTGTCGTTCAGTTCGACATACAGGCCCCATTCGGTGACACCCGAGATGATGCCCGAGAATGTCTCGCCGAGATGATCCTGCATGTACTCGACCTGCTTGTATTTGATTGAGGCACGCTCTGCGTTTGCGGCGAGCTGCTCCATTTCGCTCGAATGCTTGCACTGGTCTTCGAGTTTCTGCAGATTCACGCTTCTACCGCCGGCCATATACCTCTCGAGCAGACGGTGAACCATCATGTCGGGGAAACGGCGGATTGGCGACGTGAAATGCGTATAGTATTCAAAGCCAAGACCATAGTGGCCAATGTTGTCTGTCGAATATACGGCCTTTGCCATTGACCTGATGGCGAGAGTTGCCAGATAGTTCTCCTCGCCGCGGCCTTTCACCTCGGCCAGCATCTTGTTGATGGAGCGGTTTATCTCGCGGGGAGTACCGGCAGACTTCACCTTGTATCCGAAGTTGCGGGCTATGGCGGCAAGGTCGGCAAGTCTCTGTGCGTCAGGCTGGTCATGCACGCGATAGACAAATGCCTTGGCTTTGTGGCGCTTGTCCTTCTTCTTGCCTATGAATGCGGCAACCGTGCGGTTGGCGAGCAGCATGAACTCCTCGATGAGCTTGTTGGCATCCTTCGAGACCTTGAAGTAGACACCGGTCGGCTTTCCCTCGGGGGTAATGTCGAACTTGACTTCCGCCCTGTCGAAATCCACGGAGCCGTCCTCATATCTTTCCTTGCGCAAGATCTTGGCCAGTCCGTCGAGCGTGGTGATGGCCTCTACGCAGTCGCCCATGCCGGTCTCGATGACAGATTGTGCCTCTTCATAGCTGAACCGGCGGTTTGACTTGATGACGGTGCGGGCAATCTTTGAATTGAGCACCCTTGCGTCAGATGTCATTTCGAATATCACCGAGAAAGCCAGCTTCTCTTCGTCGGGACGGAGCGAGCAGATGCCGTTGCACAGATGTTCGGGGAGCATTGGTACGACCCTGTCGACCAGATAGACCGAAGTCGCACGCTTCTGGGCCTCGCGGTCTATGATGGTGTCAGGCTGGACATAGTGCGTCACGTCGGCGATATGCACGCCGACCTCGAACGTGCCGCCGGGCAGCTGACGGAACGAGAGAGCATCGTCAAAGTCCTTGGCATCGGCCGGGTCGATGGTGAACGTGAGTACATCGCGCATGTCGATGCGGCTTGCAACGACTTCGTCGGTTATGCCGGCATCAATCTTGTCTGCCGCTTTTTCGACAGCCTGCGGATATTTGTATGGCAGGCCGAACTCTGCGAGGATGGCGTGAATCTCTGTATTGTTCTCGCCTGCGGTGCCGAGAATGTCGAGCACCTCGCCTGCGGGATTCTTGCTGTCGTCGTTCCACTCGGTGATTCTCACGACTGCCTTGTCGCCTGTCTTTCCACCCTTCAGCTTGGACTTGGGGATGAAGATGTCGGTCGCAAGGAACTTGGAGTCGGTCAGCAGGTAGCCGAAATACTTGTCAACCTTGAGAGTGCCGATAAAAGTCTGCTCTTTCTTTTCGATAATCTCGACGACCTCGGCCTCTGTCTCCTGCCCCTTGCGGCGGGCGGCGATGTTGACGCGCACCTTGTCGCCGTTGAGAGCATGCATCGAATTGCGCTCGGCAATGAAGATTGTCTCGCCGTCGGTGTCGGTGATTACGGAGTTCTTGCCGTTGCTTCGGCGCACGAACACTCCCGTAGCCTCGCTTGTGCGCTGGGGCGACTTGTATTTGCCCGGAGACACCTCGATGATGTCGCCGTTAAATGCAAGTTCGACCAGTCTCAACGCGACATTGCGCTGCTGCAAGGGGGTTGAGGCCCCGATGGCATGCGACACCTGCTTGTAATTATATGTATTATTCTCCTGCCTCGACACAAAGTCAGCTATAAGGCTGTCAAGCTGCTGAAGGGCTTTTTTGGAGTTTGATTTCTTTGGCATAATGAAAATGATTTAATTCTATAGTAAATTCCCTCTACATATAGAATAAACGAGGGGCGTGATTAGTTCACACACCCCTCCGGTTATGACGTCGTCAGGCGTCGATGTTGGCGTAGTTGGCGTTGGCTTCGATGAAGTCGCGACGCGGAGCCACATCCTCGCCCATGAGCATCGAGAAGATTCGGTCCGCCTCGGCGGCATCGCTTATCGACACCTGTTTCAGCAGACGCTGCTCGGGATCCATGGTAGTGTCGCGTAACTCTTCGGCCGACATCTCGCCGAGACCTTTATATCGCTGCACCTTGGTCTTGTCGCCGTTTATGGCTATGAACTGCTGCACCTGTGCTTCGGTCCAGCAATATTCCTCGGCCTTGCCGCGCGTACACTTGTACAACGGTGGCGTGGCAAGATAGAGGTAACCTTGCTCGATGACCGGACGCATGCGGCGGAAGAAGAATGTCATCAACAGGGTGGCGATGTGCGAACCATCGACATCGGCATCGGTCATGATGATTATCTTGTGATAGGCCAGCTTGCTGAGGTTGATTTCCTTGGGGTCCTCGTCCGTGCCTATCGTGACGCGCAGCGCACGATAAAGGCTCTGTATTTCCTTGTTGTCGAGTACCTTGTGATCCATAGCCTTCTCGACGTTGAGGATTTTGCCTCGCAGCGGCAAAATGGCTTGAAACGTACGGTCGCGGCCCTGCTTGGCCGTACCGCCTGCCGAGTCACCCTCGACGAGGAAGAGCTCGCAGTCTTCGGCGTGGCGCGACGAGCAGTCGGCGAGCTTGCCGGGAAGGCCGCCACCGGCCAGAGGCGACTTGCGAAGGATGTTGTTGCGGGCCTTGTATGCGGCCTGACGTGCCTGCGCTGCAAGGGCAATCTTCTCGACGATTGTCTTGGCCTGCTTGGGATGTTCTTCAAGATAGTTGCGGAGAGCCTCGCTGACAGCCGACGAGACAGCGCCTGCGACTTCGCTGTTGCCCAGCTTGGTCTTGGTCTGGCCCTCGAACTGGGGCTCGAGCACCTTGACGGACACGACTGCGGTAAGGCCTTCGCGGAAGTCGTCGCCGGTTATCTCCACCTTCATGCGCTCGAGCAGCTTGTTGTCGTCGGCATATTTCTTGAGCGTCGTCGTGAGACCGCGACGGAAACCGCTGAGGTGGGTACCACCCTCAATCGTGTTGATATTGTTGACAAACGAGTGGACATTCTCGTTGAACGTATTGTTGTATGTCAGGGCCACTTCGACAGGTATGCCCTGACGCTCGGTGGCAAGGTGTATCACATCGTCGATAAGCGACTCCTTGTTGGAGTCGATGTACTCTACAAACTCCCTGAGACCGTCTTTCGAATAGAAGACCTCGCGGCGGGGATTCCCCTCGGCGTCACGCTGTCTCAGGTCGGTCAGTGTCAGCGTTATGCCTGCGTTGAGGTAAGCGAGATCCCTGAGGCGCACGGCCAGAGTATTGTAGTCATACTCGGTCACGCTGAATATGGTGGGATCGGGCTTGAATATGATGGTCGTGCCGGTCGTGTCGCTCTCCCCTATCACCTTGAGTTCGGTGGTGGGCTTGCCGCAAGAGTATTCCTGCATGTAGATCTTGCCCGAACGGCGCACCTCGGCGCGAAGATATGTAGAGAGAGCATTCACGCAACTCACGCCCACGCCGTGAAGACCGCCTGAAACCTTATAGCTGCCCTTGTCGAACTTGCCGCCGGCATGAAGCACGGTCAGCACTACCTCAAGAGCGCTCTTGTGCTCTTTTTCGTGCATGTCAACAGGGATGCCGCGGCCGTTGTCGACAACCTTGATCGAGTTGTCCTCGTTGATGGTCACCTCGATGTGAGTTGCATATCCGGCCAGAGCCTCGTCGATAGAGTTGTCCACAACCTCATAGACCAGATGATGGAGACCCTTGGCACTGATGTCTCCTATATACATGGCCGGACGCTTGCGTACGGCCTCAAGACCCTCGAGCACCTGAATGTTGCTGGCGCTATAGGCTTGTTCTTTCTGCTTGTCTTCTTCTGACATTTGTCTTTTTTATATCTTCTGTGTTGTTATCCTGTTGTAGCCTGTCGGAGAGGTTTTGAAACGGCTGATTTCAGCTACAAAATTACACAAAATAAATGACAGTCGCAAATGTAAGGCCAACGATTTTGCCGTTCAGATTAATTTCAGGGCGTTTTGGCCCGATTATAATATCCCCCTATTGCTAAAGCCCAAAAACCGCCACGGCCTCATTCTGCGGCCATTGCCTGCGACAGACGGTGTTCAAGCTCTGTGGAACTGAGTCTTGTGTCGAGTTTGCCGCGATATGCCACGGAAATGTTTCCCGTCTCCTCGGAGACAACGATGGCAAAGGCGTCTGTGGCCTGCGATATGCCGAGGGCGGATCTGTGTCGGAGACCGAGCGCTCGCGGCACATTGCGGTCATGGCTGACGGGAAGAATGCAGCCCGCGCTGCGGATGCGGTCGTGGTCGATTATCATGGCCCCGTCATGGAGCGGTGAGTTCTTGAAGAAGATGTTCTCGATGAGGCGCGAGTTGATGTCGGCGTCGATGATGTCGCCGCTCCTTTCGTATGATTCGAGCGACATCTCCTGCCTTATCACTATCAGTGCTCCGGTCTTTGCCTTGGACATGTTCATGCACGCATATACTATAGGCAGCACATACTTTCGGGTGTCCGAGGGGTCCTGAGACTTGTCATGCCTGAACAGCCCCTTGAGGAAACGCCATCTCTTGTGGTCGCCGAGCTCTACGAGGAAACGCTTGATCTGGTCCTGAAACAATATGACGAGCACGAGCAGTCCGATGCTCATGAACTGGTCGAGGATTGACCCCATCAGCTTCAGCTCGAGTATCTGAGAGGTAACCAGCCACACCACTATGAACGCCAGCACGCCGAAGAAAATGTTGATTGTCCCGCTCTCCTTCATTATCCTGTAGAGATAGAAGAGAAGCAGAGCCACAATGGCTATGTCGAAGACGTCGCGAATGCCGAACTGGTCCACCGTAATTGCGTTTTTATATTGAAGACTGGTAAATTCTCACTGCCTGTGATGCCTCGAGCACATCATGCACGCGGAGTATCGCGGCACCGCGCGTAAGCGCCAGAGTGTTCAATGCCGTCGTCGCGGACAGGGCTTGATCGGGTGTGATTCCGAGAAGGCGGGTCAGCATTGACTTGCGCGAAACGCCCACAAGCAGAGGCGCGTCAAGGAGCTCGGTAAACAGGCTAAGATTGCGCACCATCTCGTAATTCTGCTCGAGGGTCTTGGCAAACCCGAATCCGGGGTCTATGATGATGTCCGACACGCCTTTCAGCCTCAGCTCACGCATCTTGACCGAAAGGTCGGCCATAACCTCGGCCGTAACGTCCCGATAATCCGTCTTGGTCTGCATGTCCGAGGGCGTGCCGCGCATGTGCATCAATATATATGGTACCCTCAAGGCCGCCACTGCATCAAACATATCCGCGTCAAGACTGCCGCCCGAAATGTCGTTGATTATGTCCGCACCGAATTCCGAAACGGCGACTTTTGCCACCTCCGCCCTGAACGTATCGACAGACACCGGTATGTCGGGTGCCACCGATCTGACAGCCTTCAGGCCGGTCTCAAGACGGGCCATCTCCTTCTCGGGCGAGACATCGTCGGCTCCCGGGCGCGAAGAATAAGCCCCTATGTCGATGAAGTCAGCACCGTCAGAGAGCATCCGCTCTACTTTCTCGCAAACGCTTTCTTCGGTCTGAGTGCGGGATCCGGAATAGAACGAATCCGGTGTGACATTGACTATCCCCATCACCTGAGGACGTTCATAACGGCGCAACTCGCCTCGGATATTTAGAGTGAACGGGGTGAACATTTCACCGCGAAATTACACATTTTTTGGCACACGGCAAAGCATCGGGGCTTAAAAAGAATCAGAGGAGTCTCTTCTCACGAAGGAACTCCTCTGCCGTCTTAGCAATAAGACTCTACAAACCTAACATAAAAACACATTTACTATTATGCAATTCGTTTCTTATAATCCATGCATCATTCTTAGTACAAATTTCCGATATGATATTTTCTTGCAATTCCGTTTAGCTTGACATAGGGTCTTTGCCCTGTCTCTATTGCAAAATTAATGAATCGGCGAGGGCAAAGTCAAGTGATAAGGAAGGTGATTGAGAAAATATAAACACCTAAATATTTTTACAAGTTGACACACTGCATATTAGCGATTTTGAATATAACTAAAAATATAGACAAAATATAGGATGTTACAGGGGGTGCTGCACTCAAAAAGTGTTGTCGCATGGGATTTTTCCTACTCGGTTTTCAGTCACACGCCCCTTTGTCTGACGAGACGGAATGAATGGCCATAACGTCGCTGTCGAATGTCTCTCTGTTGATAGCGCGGCTTTTGAATTTATTACGATAAGTATATATCGTGTAGACCGAATAGTTCAACATCTGGGCAATCCTCGAGGTGTCCTCCACGCCAAGCCGCATCAGGGCCAGAATACGCAAATCCGTGTTGAGTTTCTCGTTGTCCTTGAGTTCTACCTGCTTGTCAGGCTCAAGGAGGGCGTTGACATCGGCCACGAAATCGGGATAGAGATGTAGGAATGCATCGTCAAACACCTCATAAAACTCCTTGGACTGCTCCTCGATGAACTTGCCCGACTTGGTCAGTTTGAGCAGGTCGTCGACCTTGCCTGTGGTGATTTTGCGGTTTACGACCTTGTTGAACTGGTTGAGCTTGTCCATATATATGGAGCAGAGATTCAGGAACTGGGCTATGTAGACATCCTTGGTCTTGTTGGCGTCGGTGAGACAGCGCGTCATTGACCTGAGCTGGGCATTGCGCTTGCGGGCAATGCGGGTGACGATGGCCAGAAAGACCATAAGCACTGCCATTGCGGCCATGACGGCATATATGCGCATACGGTTTGAGTGCAACTGGGCCTTGTGCGCTCCTTCAATAAGGGGTATGGACTGCGATGTCTGTATTATTCGCAATGATGCGTGGCAGTCCACTGCATTGCTCAGGGCAACGGCAAGATAGTCGTGCGCACGGGCCACGTCTCCCTTCTCGTACAGCATCTTGCCGAGTTCCTGAAGGGATGCCACCTCAAGAGTGGCACATCGCGTATCGGCAATCGCGGATTTGGCCAGATAGTACATGTATCCGTCAATGTCGTCTCTCTCCCGGGCAATCTCGGCGAGCAGGTGGGTCGCCCTCGCATAGATGGGATCGGTATCGCCGGCCTCGGAAATCAGCTCGGTCAGAATGACCATGACCTTGGAGTAGTCTCCGTGATGCGAATAATGCTCCGCAAGGTTGAGCTTATAGACCGGCGAACCCTCGGGCAGAAGTTCCAGCAGTCCTGTCTGGGCCTTGTCCTGAAGGGCGATGATGCTGTCGTAGACCGAGGGGTAATCCGTAAGGAAATTTGCCGTGTAGAACTGCATTTGCCTCTCCGACTCGAGCTTCTCGGCCAGTAGTCCGTCGGGGACTCCTACCCTGTTTATCGAGTCCATCAGCTGGCTGCTCTCGCTGAAAAACATCACGAGCGGCAACACCTTGGTCTTGCGCAGGGCAAACCTTAGAGCTATCGAATCGAGGCCGGCGGCTTGGGCACGGTTGAATCCGATGTTGTAGAACATCAGGGCCGAATCGGTGTTGAACGAGTTGTAGTCGTCGCCGAGGCCGAGTATGGCCGAGTATCTCAGGCTGTCGGGAATGCCGGCGGTCATCTCAACCTTTTTCAACGAATCTATGCGGTCTCTTTTCACCGATATATAAGACTCTCGCTTGGCAAGCTCGCGATCAAGCCTCTTGAGCAGGGAGTCTACATCTTCTTCAGAAAAAGCCCTCCCTACCGCCGTGACAGGCATGAGCAGCACGGCGACAAGGAGGGATAGTATCGAGGACGAGATGATGCGGGACATTTTATTTCACACGAACCACGAGTTTGTCATAAGCTCTTTCCGCCTTGGCCCGAGCCTCTTCCACGGTGTCGGCGGTGGCGAGGATTACACCCATGCGGCGGTGCCCCTTGATTTCGGGCTTGCCGAAGATTCGCATCTGCGTGCCGGGCTCTTCGAGCACCTTTTCGAGGTCGTCCATCTCTATCTCGGTGGTGTCTCCCTCGACAACCACGGCACGCGAGGCCGAAGGACCATAGAAACGTATCTCAGGCACGGGGAGTCCGAGCAACGCCCTCGAATGCAGGGCAAACTCGCTGAGGTCCTGAGAGATCATAGTCACCATGCCGGTGTCGTGCGGACGGGGAGAGACCTCGCTGAATATCACCTCGTCGCCCTTGACAAAGAGCTCGACGCCGAATATTCCGTAACCGCCGAGGGCATCGGTGACCTTGCGGGCCATGTCTTGTGCGGCCGCCTTGGCCTCGGCGGTCATTGCCTGAGGCTGCCACGAGTAACGGTAATCTCCGTCAACCTGAATGTGACCGATGGGCTCGCAGAATTTCGTTCCGGAAACCGAGCGCACGGTGAGCAGGGTTATCTCGTAGTCGAAATCGACAAAACCCTCGACGATGACACGACCGGCACCGGCCCTGCCACCCTCCTGTGCGATGTGCCACGAGTTCTCGACGTCGGCCTCGGTCTTGATGACGCTCTGGCCATGACCGCTCGACGACATGACGGGCTTGACGACGCAGGGGATGCCGACAGCCTTTACGGCCTCGCGGAATTCATCGTAATCAGATGCGAAACGATAGGGCGAAGTCTTGATGCCGAGCTCCTCGGCGGCCAGACGACGGATACCCTCACGGTTCATGGTGAGGAACGCAGCACGCGCTGTCGGGGTTACATGGACACCCTCCTCCTCCATCTTCACCAGCACGGGGGTCGCGATGGCCTCGACCTCGGGAATGACGTGGTCGGGTTTCTCGCTCTCTATTGCCGAGCGCAGGGCGTCGGGATCGAGCATGTTGAATACAAGAGCCTTGTCGGCTACCTGCATGGCCGGAGCCGATGCATACTTGTCGCAGGCAACGACTTCCACTCCCATGCGCTGCAGTTCGATGGCGACTTCCTTACCTAACTCTCCACTGCCGAGCAGCATCGCCTTGCGGCCGCTCGGAGTGCGCTTGCTTCCTATTTTTGACATGTTAATGTGATGATCGGTTATCTGGTGCAAAGTTAGTGAAAAAAGATGAAATTTTACGCTACGCCACGCCCAAAGTGTTAACGATGGTGTGTTTTTGCCATCCGTTAAATCGAAAAACCATTCAAAAGTGTTAACTTTGTATGAAGTTATGGATAGACGAAGTTTTTGCAAGATGGCAGCGCTTGCCGCAGGCGCCATCGGACTCGGGGGCGCCAGAGCGTTTGCGACGACCGGTGCCGTACGAAATCCGGTCAATGCAAAGGTGACCGTGATAAGGCGCGCCTGTTTCGAGGATCTGCAGAGCCTCTTTCTCGAAGACCCCGAGTGCGGCCCGTGCGAGGCGTTCGAGACCGGCGAGACTTTCATGACCACAGGAGTCTGCCCCGAGGGATTCTGCCCCAAGGCGTGGGAGACGATTGCCGGATGCATCGACAGGGCAAGCCATTGCCCGGAGTCCAACGGGTATGAGGGAGCGGTCATAGCTGCCTGCCCTGACGGGACACGGCCCGTGATATTCAGGATAGAATTATAATCATCAACGTAAAACAATAAAGACAACGACAATGAAAATCAGAAGCCTGTTGGCGCTTTGCGCCGCTGTTGCCCTCACGGGATGTGTGAGCAACAAGAAATATGCCGCACTTCAGGCAGAGCATCAGGCCCTCCAGCAGGATTATACCACCATGCAGGTCAATCTCGCGGAGAGCCGCACTAACGGCAAGAACCTCGAAGCAATGCTCGAGGACGCACGCCGCCACAACGAACAGCTCAAGGCAAACTATGCCAACCTGCAGAAGACTCTCGACAACTCGATACAGCAGAACACGCAGGGCAACGTGAATATCTCGAAGCTCGTGGACCAGATCAATGCCTCGAACAAATACATCAAGCAGCTTGTCGAGGCCAAGTCGAAGAGCGACTCCCTCAATCTGGCCCTTACGACCAACCTGACACGCTCGCTGACCGGTGCCGAGAGCGACGAGGTCAACGTCAAGGTGCTCAAGGGCGTGGTCTACATCTCGCTTGCCGACAACATGCTCTTCAAGTCAGGCAGCTATGAGGTCAACGAACGCGCCATGCAGACTCTGGGCAAGATCGCCAAAATCATAACCGACTATAAGGATTACGACGTGCTTGTCGAAGGCAACACCGACCCCGTGCCCATCTCGCGCACCAACATCCGCAACAACTGGGACCTCAGCGCCCTGCGCGCATCCTCGATAGTACAGGTGCTCCAGAATGACTTCGGCGTAAATCCCTCGCGTCTCACCGCAGCCGGACGCGGCGAGTTCAATCCCATCGCAGACAACTCCAGCGAACTGGGACGCCAGCGCAACCGCCGCACCGAGATCATCATCACCCCGAAACTCGACCAGTTCCTTGACCTGATCGACAAGGCACCCAAGGAAGAGCAGCAATAAGGATTACATAAGAACATAAGACAGATCCGCCCCGCGATTCATCAGTGATCGCGGGGCGGATTGTGTAAAAAAGGCAGCGGGACTATAAGCCGGGTTATGTCGTCGCGGGACTTCTCGTCAGACATTCCGACAGGTTGCCGCGGCGGTCGCAGTCATTTATCTAAGTGGCGCCTCGCAATCTTGTTTGGCGCTCGAGCAGCCTACCCCCCGGCTATGGACGAGCAGCCCATTGCGGAGTGCGGACAAGCCGACTCCACGCGCCGGTATACATGGCCTTGCAACCCATAAGACGTGCGGCATGCCGTGTCGCCACAGCATCCGGTGGGCTCTTACCCCACCTTTTCACCATTGCCTCCCCAAGGGGAGGCTGTTGTTTTCTGTCACGTTACTCTGCCGTCACCGACAGCTCACTGTTAGAGAGTATGGTGCTCTTTGTTGCCCGGACTTTCCTCTTGCCGCCTTTGCCCGCGTGGGGCAATCGGCAAGCGACACGACCGTCCTGCTGCCTTGTAATGCCTTTATACTGCAAATTTAGGAATAATATTTGAGAATCTTTCTTTTTTTCACTATTTTTACATCTCAAAACCAAAATCGCCCACAAACGGATGTTTGCAGAAGTATTGCTCCCGGTGCCCATATACGGCACATTCACATACGAGATTCCCGAACCTATGACCGACCACATCCGCGTCGGCCACAGGGTGATAGTACCTTTCGGACGGCGCAAGAGCTATACCGGAATCGTCTGCAACCTGACGCCCGTGGCGCCTCAGGGCTATGAGGTCAAGCGCATCGCGATGCTTATTGACGAAGGCCCGGTCGTGAGGCATCCGCAACTGAAGTTCTGGAACTGGATAGCCGACTATTACCTGTGCACTCCCGGCGAGGTCTATCGCGCCGCCGTCCCCTCGGGGCTGAAAATCGAGAGCGAGACTTTCATATCGCCGGTCAAGGGGTTTGAGGAATCTCCCGACGACCGCCTGTCAGACAAGGAATTGGCCGTGCTGAATGGTCTGCTCGAGAGCGGCGAGAAGCGCATCACGCTTGAGAAACTGGGCAAAATCACGCAGATTAATACCGTGGGCCCCACAGTCAATTCACTGCTCGAGCGTGGAGCGGTGATGATTTCGGAAAATCTCGTAGAGCGTTATCATGCACGCAAGGAGACATACGTACGCCTGACGGCCGAGCGCAATAACTCGGAATCCCTGCACGAGGCCTTTGATGCCGTGCGCAAGGGCTCGAGGCAGGAAACCGCGCTGCTGACACTGATCGAGCTGTCGGGATTTCTGAAAAAAAGCATGCCGGAGCCGCGTGAGGTCACCCGCACCGAGCTGATGGAACGCAGCGGAGTCACCACGACTGTCATAGCGGCCATGACCAAGAAAGGCATCGTCGAGACATATACCCGCGAGGTCGGTCGGTTTTCATTCAACGGCTTCGGCAGCGGCATACTCCCCACTCTATCGGCCGCGCAGGAGAAGGCTCTCGGCGAAATTCACAATTCATGGCGCGAGAAAAGCGTCACGTTGCTCCACGGCGTGACTTCGAGCGGAAAGACAGAGCTTTATATTCATCTGATAGACTCGGTGCTGAAACTTGGGCGACAGGCCCTGTATCTTGTTCCGGAGATAGCCCTGACCACGCAACTCACCGGCAGGCTACAGAAGGTCTTCGGCGACAAGGTGGTGATATATCACTCAAAATTCTCTGACAACGAGCGCGTAGACATCTGGAAAAAACTGCTGTCGTCACAAGAGCCCTGCGTAGTCATCGGTGCCAGATCGGCTGTCTTTCTGCCATTTGCCTCGCTCGGGCTCGTGATAGTCGACGAGGAGCACGAAAGCTCATTCAAGCAACAGGATCCGGCGCCGCGATATAACGGACGCGACGCCGCGATAGTACTGGCCTCGATGCACGGCGCCAAGACACTGCTGGGCAGCGCCACGCCCACCATCGAGACATACCGGAAAGCGCAGACAGGCCGCTTCGGCCTTGTCGAGCTGACCGAGCGGTTTGCCGGCGCAAGCCTGCCTCGCATGGAGCTGGTCGACATGACCGAGGCCCGAAAGAAGGGTCAGGTCAACGGCATCTTCTCGCTGGCCACCCGCAGGCTGGTCAATACGGCTCTCGAACAGGGACATCAGGCCATCTTATTCCTCAACAGACGCGGATATGCCCCGGTGGCAAGGTGCAAGCAGTGCGGATATGTGCCCAAGTGCGACCACTGTGACGTAGCTCTGACATATCACAGACGATTCGACAGGCTGGTCTGTCACTACTGCGGGTCGGTCTATGGCGTGCCGGAGATATGTCCGGCCTGCAAGGAACCGGGCATCGAAGTGCTCGGATATGGTACGGAGCGTATCGAGGAAGAGGTAGAGCAGGCATTCCCCGGAGTGAGCATAGCCCGCATGGACCTCGATACGACAAGAAACAAGGACGGATACGAGAACATCATCAACGATTTCTCGGAAGGAAAATCAAAGATACTCGTCGGAACGCAGATGGTCTCCAAAGGCCTTGACTTCGGCAACGTGAGCGTGGTGAGCGTGGTCAACGCCGACACAATAATCAATTTCCCTGATTTCAGATCGGCAGAGAGAGCCTTCAACATGATAGAGCAGGTCTCGGGCAGGGCCGGACGCAAGACCGGCGACGGAGTGGTGTCCATTCAGACCTATAGCCCGTCGCATCCGCTGTTCCCGTTTCTGCTGAACCACGATTATGCCGGATTCTATGAATATGAGCTCGCACAACGAGAGAAGTTCGGCTATCCGCCTTTTGTGCGCGTGATATATGTATATGTGAAACACAAGGACCCTGCGGCGGTAGAAGCAGCCTCGCACGCCATGGCCCGACGCCTGCGCGAGCTGATAGGCAACCGTGTCTCCGGGCCCGAAGAGCCGACAGTATCAAGAGTCCAGAACTACTACATCAGGCGCATAATGTTAAAAATCGAGACAAATGCCTCGATTTCAAAGGTTAAATCCCTGCTCAGGGACGTGAAGATAGAACTGACCGCCAAGGGGATACTGGCCGGTACGGTCATCTATCAGGATGTCGACCCCGTATGAATCCCTTGCCAATCAGTATAGCGGTGAACGCGCCGAGCGTATTGGCGAGAATATCGGCCAAGTCATTGCCAGTACGGCCGAGATGCATTGACGACTGCAATAGCTCGACGATCACCCCGAACATGGCCGAGACAGCAACCGCAAGCAGGGCCTGACAAAGCGTGAGGGGCCGGCCGCAACGCCATCGGTCGTACAAGAACGTGCCCGTAAGGCCGCCGAACATGATGAAATGCACCACCTTGTCGGCACCTTCGAACAACTGAAAATCCTCCTCCCCCAGAGGACGGGGAAGGAGGGTGAGAAACAGTATCAGGACGGCGACTATGACCGTCGGCTGATATACGGGTATGTGTTCGAGTTTGGGAAAATGCATCCGTGCTTTCACTTGGCAGCCATGAGCTCGACACCTGCGGTGTTGCGATAAGCCATCAGGCCTGCGTCGGAGAGCTCGACAACGGTGCGTGTTCCGTCGACTGCGGGCATCGAGACGTGAGTATCGTCAACGAACGTCATAAGCTCGAAGTCAGTTCCGTCAGGAAGGGCGACAGACCAGCTCTGGGCCTCCTCGTTGAAGTTGAGACGCATGGATGTACCATCATTCTCAGAGGTCACGGTATACCCCTTGCCGTCGCACATGACGATATAGCGGCCATCCTCGCCGTCGATGACCTTCTTGCCGCAGGCCACGGGATTGGAACCGCTCCAGAACTCGATCGAGTTGATGACGAGAACGTCTGCAAGCAGCGACACCTCATAGACGGGCACGATGCAGAAAGCGATGAACACGAGCTCGTTGACGATCTTGTCGCCAACCTGTTTGTTCCATGCGAGGAGCTTGTTGGAGAGCGCGAAGCTGCCGATGCACGAGGACATTGTGCCGGCACAGATGGTGAGCACAAGTGCGATGGGGATGATGTTCTTTTTCATTGATCAGTCGTGAATGAATAAAAATGTGTTATACCTTTGTTTTGGCTTTTGCATAATATGAATAGACCCTGTTGACATAGTCGTATGTCTCACGGCCACGCGAGTAGCCGTATTTGACCACCGGGTCCTTGTAGTATCTCGGATTGGACTTCCAGAGTATTGCCTTGGCCACGTTGCCGTCCCACTTCTGGGGATTCAGACCATATTTCTTGGCCAGCGCGATCGCGTCGAGCACATGGGCCAGTCCGGAGTTATAGGAGGCTATGACAAACTTCTTCCTCTCCTTTTCGTCGGGGACCTTTGACTTGAGCTGCTTGTCGAGGTCTCTGAGCAGTTTCAGGGCTGTCTCGACCGCAATATCGTTTTTCATCACCGATTTGGCCGATTGTCCGTAACCCTTGGCTGTTCGGGGCATTATCTGCATCAGGCCTCTGGCCCCTGCCCACGACACGGCGGTCGAATCGAACTTGCTCTCGACGTAAGCCTGCGAGGCGAGCAGCTTCCAATCCCATTCATATTGGTCGGCATAGCGCTTGAAAAGATGGTCGAACGGCGATACCCTCAACCCTGCGGGATTGAATCTCGAGTTGCCGGGCTCGTTCTTGCTGAGCTCGAAGTATCGTTTCAGCAGCTGCGCCTGCTCGCTGCGGTGGGCGTCGATGTTGAGCCATGCGTCAATGCTGTCGCCGAGCCATTTCTTGTCGGGAGCCACGGCCCAGCCCGACCTCTGCTCGAAACTGAGCGGCAGAGTGATGTCGAGGTCGTTATAGTAAGTCTTGTTGATTCGAGCTATGTCGCTGTCCACTATCGTGAGGGGTATCTGGCCGTTGCTTACCATTGCGATGAGGTCTTCGGTTATCATCGTGTCCTTGTCCACTGGATGAATGCGGATGCCGCCGCCCAATTCCTCGTTCAGGTTTTCGATGCGTGCCTCGTACTTCGAATCGGCCTCGACATAGACATCCTTGCCGACGAGGTCTGTGACATCGGTGATGAGTTCGACGTCTCCCCTCTTGGGCTGGACGAGCACCTGACGGGTTATGTTCTCCGGCCCGCATGCGACCACCTTCTCCTTGTACTCGGCAGTCACCGGGACTTCGTAGGCAATCAGGTCAACCTTGCCCGAATCGAGCATTTCGATGGCTCGTGACAGCGAGCTCGCTATCTCGAGCTTTATTGAGATGCCCTTGTCTGCCGCCATGGTCGTGACGAGTTCATAGTCGTAGCCCATTTCCTGACCGCGATATATGAAATATGACTCGGGGCTATAGAGCGTGGCGACCTTGAGCGTATCCGGAAAATCGTGTTCTGAGCCGCCGGAAGCGTCATTGGTCTTGGCTGAGTTTCCGCACGATACCGCAAAAGGCAGCATGGCCGATGCCGCGAAAAACGGCAGAATGAAACGGAGGAGAGACTTGTTCATCGGAAACAATAGAATTGATAATTGTAAATGTGGGCTGTAGAGTTTTTTGAATGATATGCGGAAATACGGACATCCGCCTTTCCGCATATCACCTTATCGTAATCAATATTCGAAGATTCCCTCCGAAGTCTTGATGGTCAGCTTGTTTGCGGGCGCGTCCTCTACCCTGCCGACAATCCGGGCAGGTATGCCGAAGCTCTCGGAGATGGCTATGACCTCGGCGGCGTGCTCGGGAGCGACATAAATCTCCATGCGGTGTCCCATGTTGAAGACCTTGTACATCTCCTCCCACGGGGTACCGCTCTCGCGACGAATCAGGTCGAACAGCGGGGGCACGGGGAACATGTTGTCCTTGATGACGTGCTTGCCGTCGACAAAATGCATCACCTTGGTCTGGGCACCGCCCGTGCAGTGTACCATGCCGTGGATGGCGGGACGCATCTCGGCAAGCAGACGCTTGATGACGGGAGCATAGGTGCGAGTGGGTGAAAGAACGAGCTGGCCGGCTGTCAGGGGGGTACCCTCGACAGGATCCGTCAGACGGCACGAGCCTGAGTAGACGAGATCCTCGGGCACGGCGGCATCGAATGTCTCGGGATATTTCTCGGCAAGATACTTGGCAAAGACATCGTGGCGGGCCGAGGTGAGGCCGTTGCTGCCCATGCCGCCGTTGTATGTCTTTTCGTAAGTGGCCTGTCCGAACGATGCGAGTCCGACGATGACGTCGCCACCCTTGATGTTGGCGTTGTCGATGACATCGGCCCTGCGCATTCGGCAGGTGACGGTCGAATCGACGATGATGGTGCGCACCAGATCGCCTACGTCGGCAGTCTCGCCGCCCGTCGAGTATATGCCCACGCCCATTTCACGCAGGGTGGCAAGCAGCTCCTCGGTGCCGTTGATGATAGCCGAAATGACCTCGCCCGGTATCAGGTTCTTGTTGCGTCCTATCGTGGACGAGACAAGGATATTGTCTGTCGCGCCGACACAGAGCAGGTCGTCGGTATTCATCACGAGTGCGTCCTGTGCGATGCCGCGCCATACGCTGAGGTCGCCGGTCTCGCGCCAGTAGGCATAGGCCAGCGACGATTTGGTGCCGGCACCGTCGGCATGCATGATGTTGCACCACTCGGGGTCACCGCCGAGGATGTCGGGGATTATCTTGCAGAAAGCGTGGGGAAATACTCCCTTGTCTACATTCTTAATGGCGTTGTGCACATCCTCCTTTGAGGCCGAAACCCCGCGGAGATTATAGCGCCTGTCAGTCATCATAATGGATATTTTTAGAAATTTTCCGCAAAGTTAGCAAAAAATGCCGAAAAACACATCAGGATTGCACAGGGATTGACATAAGAGGCAGGTCTGTGTGGAACAGCAGACGGTGTGCCCACGACGGATTGAAGAGACGTGAGAAAATATTCTTGCGCCTCGTACCCATCACGATCATGTCTGCCTTGTGGCTGTCGGTGATCTCCTTGAGGTCGTCGACAGGATTGTCGAGGTTGAGATCTGATGTCTTGAAGTGATATGCGGGATAATTTTCCTTGCAGTATTTGAGCAGTCGTTCAAGCGAGTCGGGCGCGGCAGCAGAGAAGCGTCCGCGCGGCAGACGCACCAGCGTGACGTTGAGCGACCTGTCCGGAAGAATCCTGTAAAGGGCGTCGAGGGCAAGAATATCCTCCTGAGAGGGTGACACGAAGAACACCACGTTCGAGATGGACGAGAGGCGCGAGGTGTCGAGCGACGGGGTGACGGTCAGTACCGGAGCCTTGCAAGCGTCGAGCACCTCGGCAGTGACGCTGCCAAGCAGTTCGCGGTCACGCGACCCCGCCCCCTTGGTGCCCATTATTATCAGCATTGTCTTGTGGCTCTCGGCATACTCGTTCACCACCTCTTCGGGCAGACCCTCGACAATCGAGTGCGTGAACTTGACGGGAGGTAGGACTCCCGATTTGATTTTCTCACGAATATCCTCGACGAGCTTGTCCATCCTCGTCATCGCTATCTTCATGACGGTCTTCTCCTCTTCCATCTCCTCGACTGGATCCTCGCCGTCTATGCCGGGATCGAACGTGAGGGTGTCGGAAAGCTGCATTGCCGACTGCGAGGTGAATGCAGGGTCGATGTAGGAATGAATTATGGTCACCGGAGCCTTGTGAATCTCGGCGAGCCTGAACGCAAGACTGACAGCCTTGAGCGAACATTCCGAGAAATCTACAGGCACAAGTATCCCGGCCGAGGCCGAATCAAGTTCGGCAAGAGCCTGCGGCGACAGTATCTCGATATTCTCTATGAGTCTGAGAGCCAGCGGGAGGTCGCACTCCTTTATCCTCACTCTGACACCTGCCGAGATTGAGGGGTTGGTGAGATTAACATTCTGGAGCGTAACTGAGATGCCCTCGCCCTCGAGGATGGTCTTGAGCCTGTGGGCACGTTCGTAAGTATGTATCGCTACGGTGATTAGTCGGTCTGTGAGCATAGTGGAGAAAACGTGAGTGAATACAAATCTTTATTATAAACAAATGAAAGGACAAAAAGTCAGATGGCATAGTCGCCAAAATGAGATTCTGTCCTTTCAATAGCTTGGTCTGAGGATGGGGTTTTCGTCTGTCATACAAAACGAAAACGACCGGCCCGTCGAGTTGCTTGACTCAGTGGGGTCAGTCTTCCTTGTCCTGGCCTTGGAGAATCTCCACAGCCATGTCATAGATAGTAGTGTCGTCGAGGACTACAATTCCTCCATCGGGTCCCGGTTCGATGTGGACACCGCAGTTCTTGCCGAATTCGTAGTTTGTGCCGCCGAAGTAATTGCGCACGGTCTGGGGTGTGACGTTGAGACGGTCAGCTATCTGACGGATCGAGCCGTCGGGGAGACTGTCCTTGATGCGGCGAAGGTCGTTGAAGGTGATAGTTTTTGTCATGATCTATTCGAGATTTAACAGGGTTGGGGGGAATACGGTTTGTGTTGTTTTATTGTTGAGGCGGAATTCTCTAATCCGCTCCACTAAATTAGGGGTAAAATTCGTATTAAACAAGAAAATCAGCTAAAATAAAATATGTTTTACAACACATTTTATGTTAACTGATTGAAAATAAGTTTATATTATAATTCCTTCAACCGGCCACCTTGGTCACGTCGGCGGCGTTGATCCACGCGCGGTGGGCATTGTCCACCTCTACGTCATACCAGACAGTGCGGACTGAATCGGCGGCAGACATCGAGCTGACCGAATCGAGGATGGTGACCCTCGTGCCCTCGTGCAGCAGCATTGCCTCCTGCGAGCGGTCGGTCGGCGTCCTCGGCACGGTGCTGAGGATTGTCGAGGGAGATGTTATGATGGCGACATCATCTGCCAGCGCGAGCGATGCTGAACGGAATGCAAAGAACATGCAGACCATGCATCCTATCAGCGTGACGATGCCACCGAAGAATCCGGTCTTGCGGATGGCGACGGCGTCGGCAAACAGATAGGCCATGATTGCAGCCACCGTGAGGGCGAAGCATCCGAACGCGAGCCACGCCCAAGTGTTGGAACGGACGGCAGCGGAAACCGAATCAAGGGCATTGCCGAGAAAAGTGCCACGCTCGCCGGGTTTGTCCGTGATGCGCGAGTTGACAAACTCAAGATTGTTGCGAACGTCCTCGTCGGTGGGGTCGAGTCTCAGGGCTCTTTCATACGACAATATCGCATTTCCCGACTCCCCCATCCTATAATATGAGTTCCCGAGGTTGTAATAGAGCTTGGCCGAGGGTCCTTCCTCGTCGATGGCCTTGAGATAGAGCGATGCCGCCGTGGCAAAATCGTCTGAGGTATAAGCCGAGTCTGCCTGCTGTATCAGAGGCGAGTCTGCGCGGGCCGACAGATAGGCCAACGCAATGCTCAGAAAAAGAATTATATATCTTGTCATTTGGAATTGCGTTCAATATTGTTAATGGCTTCGACACCGGCAGTATATACGGTGTCCATGCGCGATGAAGACTCGGGGGTGTATCTTGCCATCTCGCAGTCGTCGATGATCGCGATGACGGGGTCGATCGCCTCCTTGCCATAGCCCTTGTCGCCGAGCGTGGCGGCGATGTTCTGGCGGGTGAGCTGCGAGGTGGGTATGGACAGCTTGTCGGAGAGGTATCCCCAGAGGGCGCGCAACATCTCTTCGTAGAATTTGTCCGCGTTCTGCTCCTTGAGATATTTTTCGGCGGTCTTGAGTCGGCGTTTTGCCACCTTGCTTGCGCGGGCGTTACGCAGACCGACAACATCGGCATTACGCCTTGCCGCATTGTAATTGACAAACAGAATTCCGCCGGCAATGACAATCAGGCCAAGATAGAGCATCCAGTAATATGTCTGACGCACAACGAGAGTGTGGCTCTTCGAGGGATTCTTCTGGCCGAGGTAGATGTGGCGTATGTCTGAATTCTTGTTTTCGATGGCCTTCTGGTCTTCGGTCGCGGCAGGTGTCGAGAGACCCTTTGCGACCTTGATGGGATATGTCGGCGTTGTCAACGTGACATACTTGGCGGTAGCGGGGTTGAAATAAACGAACTTGTCGCTTCCTATGGTGAAGTTGCCCACGCTCTGGGGCACGAAGGTATATTCGACGGTCATGGTGCCGCTGACCTCGTTGCCGCTGACGCGGGTCTGGATGTCGCTCTTGGGCGAGTACTGCTCGAACTCGGAGGGGAAATCTATGCGGGGTTCCTTGAGATACTTGATGTTGCCCGTGCCGCTAATCGTGTATATGAGTGTGGCGGGGTCGTTGGTGCGGAAGGTGTTGCCCACAAGACGTGAGTCTACCGTGAACGTGCCGACAGCGCCGCTGAATCCGTCGGGACGGGGTTCGGGCAACGGCTTTATGTCAATGGACGCCGAGTTGGAGCTGACCTTGATTTTCTGCTCACGAGGCTGACGCACCTGAAACATGCCCATGTTGACGTTGTCGTACTGGACTACAGAAATGTCATAGTTGCCCGAGTTGATGGTGAGGTGTCCGCTCTTCTGCGGGAAGATTATGCACTCCTTGAGTACGGCGGTCATATATTCCTGTCCCCTGTATGTTTCCTGTTGGTTGAGGGATGGCTGGACGTCGAGTTCCTGTATCAGGAATCCGTCAAAGGCAGGCTGACGAGTGGGAAGGAAGGATGATATGGAATACTTCGTATAGAGCTTGATGGTACAGGCAATGGCCTCCTGCTCGTATGCCGACGAACGCGAGAGGATAATACGGACGAATACGTCGTCTGAATTGACCTTGCGTCCGGCTGCCTGCGAATCAACATCGTCGACGGCCACGGGACGCTGTGACCCGGGAGTATTTCGGTCTGACGAGGGATGTATGGTGAAAGGCACGGGCTTGGTCGAATACCTCTTGCCATCAGCCGTAACCGTTGCAGCAGGGATGGTGAATTCGCCAGCTTTCTCGGCGCGATAATAGTATGTGTACTCAACGGCCGACGAGGATGTGGCACGGCCATTGACAACCTGATAGCTCTGGGATGTCGACTGCGCGGGACCGTATATGAGCTTGCAGCCATCAATGGGCTGGACTCTCAGATCCGATCCGTCGGCATTCGTGAGTCTATAGGTTACGGCAAAGCGCTCCCCCTCATAGGTTCTTCCGGGTGCCTTGACAGTGAAGCTGACATCTGCCGCCAGTCCGTATGAGGCAAGGAAGACAAGAGTTAATATCAGTGTTATGTATCGTTTCATCGTGAGGCTTTGAATTAGTATCAAGGTCAGTTCATCGGATTACCACGGCTTGGCCACCTGACGTCTGTTCGGGGCTCCCGACTTGCGGCGTTCGGCCTCGATGCGCTGGCGGGTGGCGTTCTCCTCGTTCTCCATCGCCTTCAGAATCTGTTCGGCATTCTCCTTGCTTATGCCGCCGTTCTGTTGCTGCTGTTGCTGCTGCTGTTGGTTCTGAGGTTGCTGTTGCTGCTGTTGATCCTTGTTTTGATCCTGATCCTTGTTCTGGTCCTGTTTGTTCTGATCCTGATTTTTGTTCTGATCTTTGTTTTGATCCTGATTTTGGTCCTGCCGGTCCTTGTCCTGATCTTTGTTCTGATCCTGATTCTGGTCCTGATTCTGATTCTGTTGCTCTTCGAGCTTCTTCTGGGCCAGTCTCAAGTTCTCTCTCGCCTTGTCGTTGTCGGGATTCTTGCGCAGTGAGTTTTTGTAGAGGTCTATGCTCTTCTGATACTCCTTTGCATTGTATGCGATGTTGCCGAGGTTGAAGTACGAGAGCTCGGCTATGGCTGCATCCTCGGCATTTTTGGCGAGGTTGGTCAGAATCTGCGATGCTTCCTTCAGATTCTCGCCCGATGCGGAGCCCTGCCTGAGATAAGAAGCGGCGAGATTGAACAGGGCTGTCTCATTCATCGCATTGATTTCGAGAGCCTTTTTATATGCCACTTCGGCATCGGCATAGCGCTCCTGACGGTACAGCTTGTTGCCGTCCACTATATAGTTGCGTTCCTCTCTGGTCGAATTGTCGGCAGTGGCGGCAAAGGCCTCGCCACCGGCAAGCATGGAGAGTATTACGAGCGAGAAAATCGGTTTCATTTCTTGTCTCCTTTCTGTTCTTCTCTTGTGAAGAACTTATATTGTTTGAGCCACGAAATCTTACGGGTCACCACAAAGACATCGGCGATAAGAAGTATCAGCGCTATCCATGCCACTATCGGGAACTGTTCGCTCTGGGGCGAGAACGACTTGCGCTCATACTCGCTCTGCTGCAGCTCGTCCATCTTTGTGTCTACGGCCTGAATTGCCGAGGTCGATGCGCCGTTGACATAGATGCCCTTGCCGGCCTGTGCAATCTGTTGAGCCGTAGCCTCGTCGAGCTTCGTCACAACCTGCTGTCCGGTGGTGGGATCAATCATATACTGATTGGTGCCCTTGACCGGGATTCGGGCCCCTCGGGCCGAGCCGAGACCGATCACGTCGACCTGAATGCCAGCCTGCGAGGCGCGCTTGGCCTCCTCGATGGCATTGTCCTCGAAGTTCTCGCCATCGGTGAGTACAACGATGGCCTTGCCCATGTCGTCGTTGGGGGTAAACGAGTTCATCGCCATGTCGAGGGCGGTGCCGATGGCTGTGCCCTGAGTCGGTACCATATCGGTGGTGATGGAGTTGACGAACATCTTGGCCGAGATGAAGTCTGATGTTATGGGGAGCTGTGTGTATGCATCGCCCGCAAAGACAATGAGGCCGACCTTGTCGTTGCGCATCTTGTCTATCAGCTTCTCAAGTATGTACTTGGCACGCTGCAGGCGCGAGACACCCGCCTCGTCGTCGGTCGACGACGCAAGCATCGAATTCGAGACGTCAAGACATATCATCACCTCAATGCCTCGCTCGGTGGTGGTCTCAGCTCCGTCCTGTTCGAGGCTTGACGTGGCTCTTGGGCGGGCAAGGATTATGACGAGTGCCGTTATGATGAGGAGCGAGAAACAGAGTTTGACCCACGGCATGTATAGCGACACCTCGGGCATCAGTGAAGCGATGACCTCGGGACGGCCGAACTTCTTCAGTTTGGCACGGCGTCTCAGGCGCCCCCACAGAAACAGGAGCACGGCTGCCGGCACGAGCAACAGAAGATATAGCAGATTCGGGTATGCGAAGGTAATCATATCTTTAGGGTATAGTTCGGAGGAGAGTATAGCGCAGAATGACTATGAGGCTGAAGAGTATAAGCGCCGCGATGGCCCAAGGCAGATAATAGTCCTCGGTGGCCGTGAAGTTGCGGGTGTCCATCTTGGTCTTCTCGAGACTGTCGATCTCAGAGAATATCTCGCGAAGCACATTGTTGCCTGTGGCGCGGAAGTATTTGCCTCCCGTTGTCTCGGCAATCGACTTTAGTGTAGCCTCGTCAATGACGACGGGGAGATTGACATATTCTATACGGCCGAACATGTTCTCCTGCGGATATGGAGCCGTGCCGTTCGAGCCGATGCCGATGGTATAGACCTTGATACCGAGCTGGCGGGCTATCTCGGCGGCGGTACGGGGTGCGACATTGCCGGTGTTGTTCGAGCCGTCTGTCAGGAGGATGATGCTCTTTGACTTAGCCTTGCCCTCCTTGATGCGGTTGATCGAGGTCGCGAGGCCGTCGCCGATAGCGGTGCCGTCCTGCAGCATGCCCATCTTGATGTCGTTGATATAGTTGACGACAGTCGAGCGGTCTGTAGTCATGGGTAGGGCCGTGAAGCTCTCAGCGGCGAATATGACCACGCCGATGTTGTCGCCGTCGCGTCCCGAGACAAATTTGGATGCCACCTCCTTGGCGGCCTCGAACCTGTCGGGCTTGAAGTCACGGGCAAGCATTGACGTCGAAATGTCGAGCGCCAGCACGATGTCCGTACCCTCGACGCTCGAGGTGTTCCACGAATCGCGAGTCTGTGGCCTTGCGAGAATCACTATGACGCAGCCTATCACGCCCAACTGCAAGACAAAGAGCAGATGCACGAGCCAGCCTCTGAAGGGCCGCCCCATCTTGGCGAACGGCGATAGTGTCGACATCCCCATCGAGGGATGCAGAGTGCGCTGTTTCCACACATACCATGCTATGAGCGGTATCAGCAGAAGCAGAAGCCAGAGATATTCGGGATGTGCCAGTTGCATAGTCTGAGGTTAGCTGTTGGGTTGTTTCTTGATTTCATTCTTATCTGCCGCATCCGACTCCTTTTCGGGTTCGGGCGCAGGCTTCGTGTCCTCGACAAACTGGAGGGCCGAGTTGAATGCCCTGATATTGTCGTCAGGGAGAGGCCGCATTTTGGCAAACTTCACAAAATCGGCTATCTCGAGGACCTGATCGACATATTTCTTGCTGTATTTAGTCTGCTCGTTGCGCGACAGAGTACGTCTGATCTGGTCTGAGGTCATCTCCATGGCGTTTATGCCGAATCTGCGCTGCAGATATACGCGGAGGATGTCGGTGAGGGTGGTATAGTAGTCCTTCTCCCTGCCCTGCTCGCAGAGGTTCTCCGATTTCAGAGCCATGAGAGCCTGTCGGGCTGCCTCGTAGGGAGGAATCGGGGGTGCCGAGGGCTTGTTTTCTGGTTTCTTGCGACCGAGATAGCGGCGCAGGCCGAAATATCCGCCGACAAGGACAGCGACGAGGGCGAGAATCCACAGTCCGTAATCGACGAGGAAGTCAGGGAGATAGTCGACGAACTTGCGTTTAAAGTCCTGCACGTCGGCATAGTCGTGGATGGTCGTGAGCGAATCGACCATAGCGGGTATGACCTTGAGTGCGAGGCGCTGCGAGGCTATTGTCTCCTGACCGTCGATATAAAGTATCGGCCTCAACTGATACATGCCCGAGTCGAACGACTGGAGCAGTATCTCGCGGTTTACCTCGATGCGGCCGTTGCCGAGGTCGGTTGTATCGGCATCGAGCAGATCGAGTATCTCGACGTTGCCACACAAGGAGTCTGCCGGGATATGTATGTTGCCCTTGCTGTCCTTGTCCGCCACAAGCTGCACATGCATGGGCGTGGCCTTTCCCATCAGGACATAGGCCGAATCCATGGACACTTTCAGCGTGGCAGGTGCCGCCTCGGCGGTGATCGGCGCCGTCATGGCGGCAATCATCGCGAACGGCATTATGATATGTCGGAAGAATGATTTCATCTTACTCCTCGGTTTTTGAATAGAGCCATCAGCGCACGAGCGAAGTCCTCGTCCGTGGCTATCGAGGCAAGGTCTACCCTGCTCTTCCGCAGAGTCTCGACCATCTGCTGCTGGCGTTCGTACCACCATTTGCCATAGGCGTTGCGTGTCGACTTCATCGAGGTGTCTATCCACCTTGTGTGGCCGGTCTCGAGATCGGTCACGCGCATCAGCCCGAGGTCGGGCAGCGAGGCGTCACGCTTGTCATAGACCTGAATGGCTATGAGGTCGTGCTTGCTCACGGCAACCTGAAGCTGACGTGTATAGTCGTGGGAATCAATGAAATCGGAGATCAGGAACGTAGTTGAGCGTTTTTTGAGCGCATCGGTCAGATAACGTAGCGCCGTGCCTATGTCCGTGCCCTGACTCTCGGGTGTGAAGTCGAGTAGTTCGCGGATTATCAGCAGGATATGCTTCTTGCCTTTCTTGGGCGGAATGAACTTTTCGATTTTGTCCGAAAAGAACAGCACGCCTATCTTGTCGTTGTTGGTGATGGCCGAATATGCGATGGTCGCCGCAATCTCGGCTATCATCTCCCTCTTCTCCTCACCCACGGCGCCGAAGAGTCGCGAGCGCGACACATCGACAAGCAGCATCACGGTGAGTTCGCGCTCTTCCTCATAGACCTTGACATACGGACGGTTGTGTCGCGCAGTCACGTTCCAGTCTATGTCGCGCACGTCATCGCCATACTGATATTCGCGCACCTCGGAGAAAGTCATGCCGCGGCCCTTGAAGGCGGTGTGGTACTCGCCCGCAAATATATTCTGCGACAGACCTCTGGTCTTGATGTCGATCTTGCGTACTTTTTTGAGCAACTCGTTGGCTTCCATGCTGCTTGGGTTGGTATGGATGATGGGACGGTGTTATGTCAGGGCACCTCGACCTTGTCGAGAATCTCGGAAATGATCTGGTCGGTGGTGATGTTGTTGGCCTCGGCCTCGTATGTGAGTCCGATACGGTGACGCAGCACGTCGTGGCAGACGGCGCGTACATCCTCGGGCACTACATAGCCACGGCCACGCAGGAATGCGTATGCCCTCGAGGCCTTGGCAAGACCGATTGATGCACGGGGCGAGGCACCGAAACAGATCATGCTGACAAGATCCTTCAGACCGTAGTCCGAGGGATTACGGGTGGCGAAGACGATGTCAACGATATACCTTTCGATCTTCTCGTCGAGATAGATCTGCTCTACGATTCTCTGCACCTCGAGTATCTCGTTGGGACGGAGCAGAGGACGCACCTCCTGACGGACGCCTGAGATGTTCTGGCGTATGATGACCTTCTCTTCCTCTTTGGTGGGATAGCCGATGATGACCTTGAGGAGGAAACGGTCAACCTGTGCCTCGGGCAGCGGATATGTACCCTCCTGCTCGATGGGGTTCTGGGTAGCCATGACGAGGAAAGGCTCGTCGAGGCGGAAAGTGGTATCGCCGATGGTGACCTGACGCTCCTGCATGGCCTCGAGCAGCGCGGACTGCACCTTGGCCGGCGCACGGTTGATCTCGTCGGCGAGGACGAAGTTGGCGAAAATCGGGCCTTTCTTTATCTGGAACTGCTCCTTCTGAATCGAGTAGATCATAGTACCGATGACGTCGGCAGGCAGAAGGTCGGGCGTAAACTGTATGCGGCTGTATTTGGCATCTATGACCTGCGCGAGTGTCTTGATGGCAAGAGTCTTGGCAAGGCCGGGCACACCCTCGAGGAGTACATGTCCGTTAGAGAGAAGTGCGATGAGAAGGGAGTCGACAAGATGTTTCTGTCCGACGATTGTCTGGTCCATCCCTCGTGTGACGAGCTGTACGAAGTCGTTTTTCGAGGCGACGAGCTCGTTGAGTTCTCTGATGTTAACCGATTCGCTCATAGTTTGTATTGAAAATATAGAGTGTTTTTTAGTTTGTCTATGTTAAATGTGACATACAAAGTTATATATTACAACAAACATAGTGTGAAAAAAGTGTGTTAATTTTATCTATTTTATCTTTACGTTAGCGAAAATTAACTGAAATAAAGCGGGCCGACTCGGATATTGAGCCGGCCCGCAGAGGGGTTTGATTCAGGTATTTTTTAGAACAGCACGTTCATGCCGAACGATGCTGATGCCTGAGGCTGGAGGGGCACACCCTGCTTGGCGAGCTTGCTGAAGGTATGGTCCTGAGCAAGGAAGAGGTTGAAGCCGGGGCAGTGGAGATTGAGCAGCCAGCCGAAGCCGCAGCCCATCGTGCCGAACGAGCCGTTGACACCAAGCGAGAGCACCTTGACGGGAGCCACGTTAGCCGAAACACGGAAGTCGGTCCATGTATAGCGACCGGCGATGCGGGTGGTGTTGAGAAGACCGAAGGTGGCCTTGCGATAGACAGGCAGCGTGTAGAGGGCGCCGATATTGATCGTTGCGTTCAGGGCCTGCGTGCGCGAGCCGACATTGCCGTCCGTCTCGAGCTGATAGAGCTCCTCAAGGGCGTTGCGCATGTGCTTCCACTCGCTCGAGAATGAGTTGTCGGCATCATTGTCGGGGTTGAAGGTATAGGCATCGGTGCGGAAGGTCTTATCGCCGTTGGTCGTGGCGAGGAGGTCGTTGCTCCAGTTGATGAAGCCAAGGTCTACGACAGCGAGCGAGAACTGCCAGTCCTTGAGGGCCTTGGGCGCGTAGGTGGCACCGAGGTCAACGGCAACGCCGAAACCGTTGGGAGCCGAGAAGTCGCCGTCAAGGCCGCTGACATAGTCAAGACCGGTGTGCTCGTTGCGGTCGAGCTTGTAGTGCATGCCCTTGATCGAGGTGTGGATGCGGGCATTGGTCGTCACATTCCACGAATTGTGGTCAAGGTCGAGATAAGCCTTGTCGAGGTTGGCGTCGAGAGCAGCCACGCCCACGAGGAACTTGAGGTTACCGCCCACGCGGATCTCGTCGGTGATGTTGTGGCTGTGACCCAGCGAGAGCTCGCCGTAGCCGATGGCGTTGGCGCCGAGGTCAGAGATGTCGTATGTCTGGTTGGACACGCCCTCCTTGAGGAAGGAGAAGATGCTGCGGGGCAGACGGGCGTTGACCGAGGCACGGGCCGCAAGGTTGATGGTATTGTAACCGCCGAATGCCTTGAAGCCTGCCGAGAGGATGTTGACACGGACGTTGGCGCCGATCTTGTTGAGGTCGTTGATGTTGCCCATCACCTCCTCGGCCGACACGTTGGGGTTTAGGAACGTGGTGGTACGGCCATTGACATTATAGATGACGTCGCTCACGCCGAGGTTGCCGTGGAGGCCGAAACCGAGATTGCCGATTGCGGGGATGGCCACGAAGTTCTTGGAGTTATCCATCGCGGGATTCATAAGGAATCGGTATGTATAGTCCTCCACAAAATAGCCGGACTGGTTGTCCTGAGCCTGAACGCCGAATGCGGCGAATGCCGCGAGCGAGAGAGCCGCTGCTTTCTTTATATTGTGAAACATGGTTGTTGTGATCTGTGTTTGATTAGATTAAAGTTCTTTGTCATAGTAACCCGATACTGTCGCGCGGATGTCGCGGCAGATGATTGACTGGTTCGGGGCAAGGGCCTGAGCGTCTGCAGGCACTTCGCCCGTAGCGGTGAACACGATGCCGTCGAGATGTGTCACGGCACCCGAAATCTTGATGACAACAGCCTTATTGTCTGCATTGGCAGGTATGTCTGCACCCTCGATTGTCACATTGTTGATGGGTTTTCCGTTGACGTCGATGGGATGACCGGTCAGTTTGAGCGAGAAAGGAAGATTCGAGCTTACGGTAGTAGCCACCTCGAGTTTCTCGATGGTGATGGCGTCTACGTCCTCGTCATTCCAGCCGTCCTGAGTATCGGTATAGGTGACATGCGAGCCGGTGCCGAGAGCCAGAGGTGCATAGAACTGATACTTGCCGTCGACGGCGCCGAGATCGCGACCGAGGGGCAGAGCGTTGACATACTGGTCGAACACGCTGGGATTCTCGAGCGAGATATTCAGTGTCTTGGGGAGGCCGTTGCCCTCGAGCACGTTGGAGAGAGCGCTGAAAGGCACATGCTTGGGATTGTTGTAGCCGGCATAGTATGTCTTGGGGTCGGTCGGCGAGAGGACATAGGAACTCTCGGCTGCAGATGAAACCTCGAAGAAACCGGGAGCATCGAGAACGGCGACATGGTCGGGCGTGTTCTGCTCGGGAGAGAATACGGAGGTTATCTTCATGCCGGTACGGGCCTTGAGGTCGTAGGAGGACAGAGGGTTGGTCACATTCAGATAGATCTGGGGATTGAGGATGGTGATGCGGGTATCCTCCTGTGCCAGAATGTCGGGCAGGTCGTTGAGGGTGACAGGGTCGATGTTGACATTCTCGATGGCATACTGGAGACGGCCTGTGAACGCGGTCACGGTGATGTTGCTGACACCGATCGAAGAGGTGAGCGAGAACGATGCGGGGAGATTGCCGATGACCTCGGACTTGCGGATGACGAGCTTGCCCGAGTTGACGGCCATCGAGCCCTGCAGGTAGAGGTAACCCTTGTTGTCGGCGGTCGAGTTGGGTCTGAAGATACCGCCCGTCTTGGCAAAATTGATGGCAGTACAGGTGAGCTTGACCTCGAGACGGCCATTGGTGATGTCTACCGTAGGAATGTTGATTGTACCGGCCTCGGCATCATAGGTGCCGTGGTTGGGCGTGCCGACAAGACCGGCGGGGAGGGCGATGACGACATCGGTGAGAGTGACTTTCTTGGTCACCTGTGCCAGCTCGGGGAGCTCGATGACGAGGCTCAGGGTAAACTGGCCGTCGACACGGACAATCTCCTTGATCTCGGCGGGAACGGTGCTCGACTCGAAAGTGAAATCAACCTTGTCCGACTTGAACGGGAGCTCGAGATCAATCTCGGGACGTATCCCGCCGGGAAGGCCTGTATTGATGGTCGATGTCGATGCCTCACCGCTTGTACCACTGGCGTTGATCTGGCTGATGTGTACTGTCGACGAGTGGAATTCTCCACCCTTCACCACTGCATAGACACCGTTCTCCTCCTTGATTATAGCATCGGGATCGTCGGGATCGAGATCAAAAAGACTGCTGAGAGTGATGGCGTCGATGTTGACGGGGATGGTGAGATTGTCCACCTTGATTCGTGCAGAAGTGTCAATGTCGGACAAGTCATAGTTGTCGTCGACACACGAGGTCGCCGAAGCGGCCAAGATTAGTCCTGCAGCATAGAGCAAGTAATGCTTCATAGGTTAAAAATGTGTGTTGATTGGTTAAATTATTATTTGTTTGTCTTGTGTGATGTATGGCACCCCGTAACGAGGGGCGGAAGAGAAGAAAGGTGATGATGGAGAGTGTGTTTTTTGTCAGATGATCTCGAGATTGGCGGCGAGACGCTGTCTCACGACCTCATAGATCATCACGCCGGCTGCGACAGAGACATTGAGCGAACCGATGTTGCCGAACATGGGTATGCTCACCTTGGCCGTGGTCTCTTTCATCGCCTCGGGCGAAATGCCAATGTCCTCAGCACCCATTATGAGTGCGACAGGGTCGGTATAATTGGCCTCGGTGTAGGGATAGTCGGCCTTTTCGGACACCGCCATTACGGCATATCCGTTCTCGCGTAGGAACTTTGCGGCCCACGCGATGGACGAGACCCTGCACACGGGGATATGCAGGAGTGCTCCGGCCGATGTCTTGACCGCATCGCCGCCCACTGACACGCTGCCGTGCTCGGGAATGACTATGGCATCGACACCGGCACACTCGCATGTACGTGCGATGGCACCGAAATTGCGCACGTCAGTGACGCCGTCGAGCATCACGATGAACGGCAGCAGGCCGGCCTCGTAGAGCTCGGGTACCAGATGGTCGAGGCGGTGATATGTCACGGCCGACATCATGGCCAGCACGCCCTGATGATTCTTGCGCGTTATGCGGTTTATGCGCTCTACGGGCACACGCTGCACCACGACCCTCATCTTGCGGGCAAGCTGCGAGAGTTGCGAGGCGAGGTCGCCGTGCAGATCCTTGGACATGAATATCTTGTCGACATTCTGCCCGGCCTCGAGGGCCTCCATGACGGCGCGGATGCCATAAATATAGTCGGAACGGTCCATTTGTTGATTCTATTTGTTGTTAAGCAATGATTTAGCCGCCTTGATCGCGGCATTGTCTATCTCGGCGCCACCGAGCATCGCGGCGATGGCGTTGACTCTCTCGGCCTTGTCGAGTTCGCGGATGCGGGTGTGGGTCGAATGTTCGTCATCCTCCTTGAACACCCTGTAGTGGCTGTCGCCCTTGGCGGCGACCTGAGGGAGATGCGTGATGGCGGTGACCTGAATGTTGGCCGAGATGGAGCGCATCATCTGCCCCATTCGGTTGGCCACATCGCCCGATACACCCGTGTCGACCTCATCGAAGATAATCGAGGGCAACTGCATCCTCGAGGCGATGATTGCCTTGATCGAGAGCATGAGGCGCGATATTTCGCCGCCCGACGCAGATGTTCCCACAGGCATGAGGGGTTGATTCTTGTTGAACGCCGCCATGAAATTGACGGCATCCATGCCGGTGGCGCACATGTCTGCGGGCAGGACCTGTATCTCTACCTGAAGATTCTTCATACCGAGCGGCACGGCTGTCTCACGCAGGGTCTCGGCGAATTTCAGGGCCTCGGCCTTTCTTGCCTCCGAGATTTCGGTTGCGGTCTCCTTGGCCAGAGCCTTGGCACGTCTCGCCTCTCTCTCGAGCGACGCAAGCATGTCGTCGCTGTTGTCGAGTTCGCGCAACCTGTCGCGCAGGGTGTCACGCAGCTCTATCAGCTTGTCGCTGTCGTCTATGCGATGTTTGTGACAAAGCGAATAGATATTGTTGAGGCGATTCTCGACATATTCGAGCCGTGCAGGGTCTGCCTGCAGATTCTCGTACAGATTCTCGAGTGTTGACGATATGTCCGACACCTCTATCTTGGCCGACTTCAGCCGCGAGGGTATGTCGTCGGCAGGGTCGAGCACGCTGTCAAGGTCCTCGCAGCTGTCCATGGCCTCCCCTATCATATCGAGCGCGTTGGGCACGCCAAGCGACAGGGCGTTAACCGCGCGCGAAAGGGTCTCCTTGATCGACGAGAGATTGAGCAGCACGTCGCGCTCGGCCTCGAGCGAAGCCTGTTCGCCGGGCTGTAGCGCAAGCTCATCGAGTTGCTCGAGCTGGAATCGGGTATATTCCTCATCCTCTCTGTTGCGTTCTATCTGCTGCCTGACGGCCTTGAGCCTCCTCACGGCATCGCGCAGGGTATTGTAGCGGGTGGTGTATTCGCGCAACCTGCCCTCGTTTCCGGCAAGCACGTCTATGACCTTGAGCTGGAACTCGGGGCTGGAGAGCAGCTGATTCTGATGCTGTGAATGTATGTCAATAAGCCTGACGGCCACGGACTGGAGCTTGGAGAGCGGTACGGGCGAGTCGTTGACAAAGGCCCTTGAACGGCCTGTAGGCGACACCTCGCGACGCAATATGCAGCGCTCGTCGTCCCATTCGATGTCCGCCTCCTCGCAATATTCCTTCAGGCCGGCATAGTCGCTCACGGTGAATACGGCTTCGATCACGCTCTTGGACTCGGGGTCGGACACGACACGGCTGTCCGCCCTTGCTCCGAGCAGCAGGGACAAGGCACCGAGTATTATCGACTTGCCCGCACCGGTCTCGCCCGTGATTACGTTGAACCCCGGGTGAAAGGCGATGTCGATGGTGTCGATCAGCGCGTAGTTGGATATGTGGAGAGTTTCGAGCACTGTGTCTTGTATTATATAATTGAGTTTTGTTACCTTGTCTCGTCGCCTTTCTTGATTTTTTCGATGCGGTCCTGATCTGTGGGATAGAGTGGCGACAGCACATCGTAGGCGTGGGTGCGCTCTTCCTGAGGAGCCTTGGAGTAGATGTTGACCAGCTCGTCGAGCTTTGCATCCTTGAACATCGTGAGGCCCACGGACATCGGTGACACCTTGTATATGTTGGTCAGGATGTCGAGCGACGTGTCTATGGTCTTGCGGCCCTTGTCGGGGCTCACTGACATCTGGTCGAGGCCCTGAAGGTGATACTGATAGTAGAGATCCCTTATCGAGCGTGTCGCGGGGTCTGTGAACGAACTGAGCACGGCAGCACGATTCTTGGTATCCTCAAACTGTTTCCAGCCGATCTCGCCCGATGACTGGGCCTGCTGCACAATGGCGGCAAGGCGGTCGAAATAGGGATCGCCGCCGTTTGGCGAGAAGGTGTCGAAGTCTACGGCCAGAATCAGATAGACATAGAAGTTGAGTATGGCGGTGAGCTGGCTCTCCATGTTCATCTCATTGTACACCAGCGGCTCGTTTTCGGTATAGGTGAAATTAATGTTGGTGTCCCTGAAATTGAGAATGGTCGTGGTGTATGACGAATTGTACACTGGTCTTATGGCCTGCACCTGAAGCGTGCCTTCCATGCGCCCCTCGGCCTCATCGTATTTGGTGATGTTGAAGAACAGGGTACACTCGATGCGCTCGTTTGGCGAGAACTGAGCATTGGTCCACCGCGTGGTGTTGACATATTCGTTTATGGCACTCTGCAGGGTCTCGAACACGGACTTGTTGGTGCCTTCGAGTTGCGACGTGTTGACCTCTACGCGACAGTTCAGTTCCTGAGCCGAAAGGCCGGAATCGGACAAGGAGAGGATGACGAGCAAAAGGGTCAGCAGTAGTCGGGTCATCAAATGCGAGTTATTATATTTTGCCGGAGATGATGTCGACTATTTCGCCGGCTATCTCTTCTTTTGATTTCAGTGAGAGTTCGACAGGATTATTCTCGTTGCCACGCTCGATCACGGTGACGGCGTTTGTGTCGGTGCCGAAACCGGTGCCGGGGGTGACTGCCGAGTTCAGGACAATCATGTCGAGATTCTTGCGCTCGAGTTTCTCGACCGCATTGGCGCGTCCGTTGTCGGTCTCGAGAGCAAAGCCTACAAGCATCTGTCCCTCCCTCTTCACGGCGCCGAGAGTAGCCGCGATGTCGGGATTCTTGACAAGTCTTATCACGGGTACCTCGCTGTGCTCGCGCTTGATTTTGCGGTCTGCCTGTTCGGCGGGGGCATAGTCAGCGACGGCGGCACACATCACGGCGATGTCGGTGGCGGGGAAGACTTCCCGACAGGCTTCGAGCATCTGATTGGCGCTCTCGACATCGACACGCCTGACGTTCGGGTGATCAATGGTCAGGCTGACAGGACCGCTTACGAGCGTGACCTCGGCGCCCCGGTCGGCAAAACTGCGGGCAAGGGCGAAGCCCATTTTCCCGGACGAGAAATTGCCTATGAATCTCACGGGGTCGATGCGTTCGTATGTAGGCCCGGCCGTCACGAGCACCTTCTTGCCGGCGAGAGTCTGCTTTTTGCTGAAGAACTTCTCGAGCGCCTCGGCAATCTTCTCGGGCTCTTCCATGCGGCCCTTGCCTGTAAGACCGCTGGCGAGGTAGCCGCTCTCGGGTTCGATGATGTGGTTGCCATAACTGCGCAACAGCTCGATGTTGGCCTGTGTCGACGGGTGGGCCATCATGTCGAGGTCCATTGCCGGAGCGATGAACACCGGCGACTTGGCCGACAGGTAGGTGGTCACAAGCATATTGTCGGCTATTCCGTGAGCCATCTTTCCTATTGTCGAGGCCGTGGCAGGGGCTATGACCATGCAGTCCGCCCACAGTCCGAGATCGACATGCGAGTGCCACTCGCCCGTGTTGGCGGTGAAAAATTCGCTCACCACGGGCTTCTGGCTCAGCGCGGACAGGGTGACGGGAGTAATGAACTCCTTGCCTGCGGGCGTTATCACCACCTGCACCTCGGCACCGGCCTTGACGAAGAGTCGCAGCAGCGATACGGACTTGTAGGCCGCTATTCCGCCACAGATTCCGAGCACGATGTGTTTGCCTGACAGAGCGCTCATCTCATGCGGAGTTTGATGCGTGTGAAACAGTCCTTGGTATTCTGGGCGAAGTCCCCCTTCATGATCCAGTCGAAATAGCTCGGATCCTTGCGGAGCACCTCTTCGGCCACGAGGCCCTTGTATTTTCCGAAGTTAACCACTTCCTGATCCTTGTCGTTATATACAAGGCGTCCCATGAAATCGACATTGCGGTTCTGACGCGAGAACTCGCTCAGGCCCTCGACCTCGTTGGGCAGGTCGTCATAGCGTTCTATCTGGGCCTTGAGCACCTCGAGAGTGGCGCGAGTGTCGGCATTGGCCGAGTGGGCGCCCTCAAGCTCCTTGCCGCAATAGAAACGGTATGCGGCCGAGAGAGTGCGCTGCTCCTTCTTGTGAAAGATGGTCTGCACGTCGACGAAACGGGTCTTCGAGAAATCGAATTTCACGCCCGCGCGCTGAAACTCCTGATCGAGCATCGGGATGTCGAAGCGGTTTGAGTTGAATCCGGCAAGATCACAGCCTGTCAGCTCGTTGGCAAGCGACTTGGCAATCTGCCTGAACATTGGCTCGTTGGCAACATCCTCGTCGGTGATGCCGTGAACGGCCGTTGCGGCCGCGGGGATGGGTATGCCGGGGTTGACCCTGCGCGTGCGCTCGGTCTCCTCGCCGTTGGGCATGACCTTGATGAGCGAAATCTCGACAATGCGGTCGTGCGTGATGTCCACGCCCGTGGTCTCGAGGTCGAAGAATACTATCGGTTTCTTGAGTATCAGTGGCATTTTTGTCAGAACTCTGAGATGTTCATGGGCATGAGTATCATTGTCAGCGTGGTGTCGGGCTTGTCCTCGGCGGGCACGATGACTGCGGGACGCGACTTGTCCGCGAGACGGAAGATGATGTCGTCGGTCCAGAGCACCGATGCGAGCTCGAGAAGATAGCTTGACGAGAATCCTATGATAAGATCCTGCTCGCCGGTATAGGTAGCCGAGAGGGTCTCCTCGCCCGAGGTGTTATATTCGTTGTCGGCAGCCTTGACAGTGAGCAGGTCGGGAGTGACGCGGAACTTGATGAGTCCGTGACCTTCGTCGACAAAGAGGCTGACACGGCGCACTGCGGTGGTGAAGAGCTGACGGTTTACGGTCAGGTCGAAAGGATTCGACTTGGGTATGACGCGCTCGTATTCGGGGAACTTGCCCTTGACGAGACGGCTCTCGAACGTGAACGTATCTGTCTCGAAGGTCACGCCCTGCATGGGCACGAGAGTCACTTTCACCTCGTCGTCCTTGCCGAAGACAGAACGGAATACATTGGTAGACTTGTTGGGCAGAATGAACGAGCCGGTCACGCCGGGCTGATAGCCGCGGTCCTCGAACTTGACGAGCTTGCGGGTATCGGTGGCCACGAAGGTGAGCGATTCGGGCTTGATGTCCCAGAACACGCCCATCATCTGCGGACGGATCAGCTCGGTACCCGTGGCGAATGCCGTATAGTCAAGGCCGCGGAGTATGGTCGAGCCCTTGACGGTGAACGTGATGTCCTCGTCAGACTCGGGACGGGCAAGACGGGGGTACTCGGCACCCGAGAGGCCCATGAAACGATATGAGCCGTTGGGGTGGGTCATCTCTATGGAGAGATTAGAGTCGTTGACATCGAACTGAAGTTCCTGTTCCGGCATCACCCTGAGCAGCTCGACCACCTTGCGGGCGTCGATGCAGAACTCGCCCTCGCCCTCGACATCCATGATGGGAATGCGGCCACAGAGAGTGTTCTCGCCGTCGCATGCGGTGATGGTGAGAGTCGAACCGTGTATCTCGAAGAGGAAGTAATTGAGAATCGTGAGAGCGTTCTTGGCGTTGATCACCTTGCTCACAGACGACGCGAATGTGTGGAGCGTCTTGCTCGGTACGGTAAACTTCATATATTCAGGCTGTTTGTTGTTTTCTATGCAGATTTAAGGGCATAATGCACCCTTTTTAAACCACAAAGGTAGTGATTTTTTTCGAATCCGCGCCCATTGCGGGCAAAAAATCCGCGCATCACATATTCATATTCAGCCGATAAGCAATAATATATTATGATTTCTAACGAGAATGTGCGATTATTGAAATAAATTGACTATCTTTGTCCCTTAAAACATCACAAACGGAAACTATGAAGGTATTGAAATTCGGGGGAAGCTCGGTCGGAAGCGCCGAGGGAATCCTCAATCTCAAACAGATAGTAGAATCACGCGAAGACTCGGTCATCGTCACGGTCAGTGCCCTCGGAGGCGTCACCGACCTGCTCATATCGACAGCCCGTTTCGCTGCCTCGGGCAACGAAGGGTATCATCACGGCTTCGACGAAATAGCCCTGAGACACCACTCGCTGATAGACTCCGTAATCCCCGAAGGCGACCGCGAGCTACTGAGGCAAGGGCTTGACGGACTGCTGTCCGAGCTAAAGAGCATATTCCACGGCCTCTCGCTGATACGCGACCTGAGCGACAAGACTCTGTCGCTGATAGTGAGCTATGGCGAGCAGATGAGCGCGCTGATTGTCTCGGCACTCGTCCGAGGCAGCAGACTGCACGACTCGCGCAAGTTCATCAAGACCGAAAAGCGCCACGGACGCGACTTCCTCGCAAGCGAGCTGACACGCAAGCTGATAATCAACGAGTTCATGCCGGGCGGATGCCACCTCGAAGGGATTCATGTATTGCCCGGATTCATTGCCACCGACATCGAGACAGGCGAGGTGACCAATCTCGGACGCGGAGGCAGCGACTATACCGCCTCGCTGGTCTGCGCCGCCCTCGACGGCGAATGTCTTGAGATATGGACGGATGTCGACGGATTCATGACCGCCGACCCGAAGGTGATTCCCACAGCATATACCATCAGCACGCTGTCATATCACGAGGCGATGGAGCTGTGCAACTTCGGCGCCAAGGTGATATATCCTCCCACGATATATCCCGTATGCGTGAAGCACATACCCATTCTGGTCAAGAACACCTTCGCGCCCGACGCTCCGGGCACGGTGGTCAGCGACCAGTCTGACGACGACTCAAAGCCCATCAAGGGCCTCTCGAGCATCAGCGGCACATCGCTCATCACCGTCACCGGACTCTCGATGGTTGGCGTGATCGGCGTGAACAGACGCATCTTCACCGCTCTGGCCGACAACGGCATATCGGTCTTCATGGTCAGTCAGGCATCGTCAGAGAACTCGACCTCGGTCGGCGTGCGCGATCAGGATGCGCGCGAGGCCGTCAGGGTGTTGAATCTCGAGTTCGAGAAAGAGATAGCCACGGGGGCCATGTACCCCATGCACGCCGAAAACGGCCTTGCCACAGTGGCCATCGTGGGCGACAACATGAAGCACTCGCCCGGCATTGCAGGCAAGCTGTTCGGAGCCCTCGGACGCAGCGGCATCAGCGTCATAGCGTGCGCGCAGGGTGCCAGCGAGACCAACATCTCGTTCGTCGTCGACGGCAGGTTCCTGCGCAAGTCTCTGAACGTGCTCCACGACTCGTTCTTCCTGAGCGAGTACAAGGAACTCAACCTGTTCATCTGCGGCATAGGCACCGTCGGCGGGATGCTGTTGGAGCAGATACGCACCCAGCACGACGTGCTGATGAAGACCCACCGACTGAAACTCAATGTCGTGGGCATAGCGTCGAGCCGCCGCGCGCTGTTTGGCCGCGAGGGGATTGACCTGACGTCTTATCGCGAAGAGCTGGAGAGCAAGGGCAAGCCCTGCACGCCCCAGACCATACTCGACGAGGTGACGGGCATGAACATATTCAACAGCGTGTTTGTCGACTGCACGGCATCGCGCGACATCGCCGAACTGTATCAGCGATTCCTCGACCACAACGTCTCGGTGGTGGCGGCCAACAAGGTGGCAGCGTCGGGCGACTATGCCGACTACCGCAGGCTCAAGGACACCGCACTGCGCCGAGGGGTAAAGTTCCTGTACGAGACCAACGTGGGCGCCGGACTCCCCATCATCGGCACCATCAACGACCTGCGCTCGTCGGGCGACAGGATACTCAAGATCGAGGCTGTGCTCAGCGGCACGCTCAACTTCATATTCAACACCATCAGCGCCGACATCCCATTCTCGGAAACCGTGCGTCTGGCCAAGGAGATGGGCTACAGCGAGCCCGACCCGCGCATAGACCTGAGCGGCAAGGACGTGATACGCAAGCTCGTGATTCTGACCCGCGAGGGTGGCTATGTGGCCGAGCAGGACGAGGTCGAGCGCAACCTGTTCGTTCCGAACGAGTTTTTCGAGGGCTCGATCGAGGAGTTCTGGAAACGCCTGCCCGAGCTTGACGCCGACTTCGAGGCACGCCGCAAGGTGCTTGAGGCCGAGGACAAGAGATGGCGTTTCGTGGCACGCATGGAGTGCGGAAAAATGAGCGTCGGGCTCGAAGCCGTCGGCCCTCACCATCCCTTCTACGGACTCGAGGGCTCGAACAACATCGTGCTGCTCACCACCGAGCGCTATCGCGAATATCCGATGCTGATACAGGGCTATGGCGCGGGGGCGGGCGTGACCGCGGCGGGCGTGTTCGCCAACATAATATCCACAGCAAACAACTAAGACACTCTCTCCGATGAAACACATCATAATACTCGGCGACGGCATGAGCGACCGCCCGGTGCCGGCCCTCGGGGGCAGGACACCGTTGCAGGCCGCAGACACGCCGTGGTTTGACCGTCTTGCCGCCGAAGGACGCAGCGGCATCCTCTCGACCATCCCAGACGGATTCGGCTCGGGCAGCGAGGTGGCCAACACGGCCATACTCGGCTATGACCTGCGCGAGGTCTACGAGGGTCGCGGCCCGCTCGAATCGGCAAGCATAGGCTATGACATGGCTCCTGAAGACCTCGCTATGAGGTGCAACATAATCACGCTGGGTACGGACGGTCTCATCACCAACCATCACGGCGGCCATCTGACGACCGAGCAGGGCGCGATGCTGACCGAGTGCATCAACGAGCGACTCGGCACGGACAGGATACGATTCATACCCGGCACGCAATACCGCCATCTGCTTGTAATAAAAGGTGGCAGCAAGCATATCGAGTGTGCTCCGCCACACGACCACCCCGGCGAGCCTTGGCGCGAGCTGTTGGTGAGGCCGTCGGCCATCGCCCCCGAAGAGCCGGGCAGAATGACTCCGCAGGAGACCGCCGACCTGATAAACGATTTGATACTGCGATCGCAGGAGATATTGTCGTCGCACCCGTTCAACGACGGACGCAGGATTCAGGCAAACTCCATCTGGCCGTGGAGCCCCGGTTACAGGCCATCAATGCGCACACTGTCCGAGCTATACCCCGAGGTCAAATCCGGCTCGGTGATAACCGCCGTAGACCTGATACGCGGCATCGGGCGTTATGCCGGGCTCAAGCCCATTGATGTCGAAGGGGCGACGGGACTCGCCGACACCAACTATGAGGGCAAGGCACAGGCAGCAATCGAGGCACTCCGTCACGACGACTTCGTGTTCCTGCACGTCGAGGCAACGGACGAGGCGGGTCACGACGGCGACCTCGCCCTGAAGACGCAGGCCATAGAGAGCCTTGACCACAGACTCGTCAGGCCGATCTATGAGGCCGTCTCCAAGATGGACGAGCCCGTGTGCATTGCCCTCCTGCCCGACCACCCAACCCCGGTCGAGGAGCGCGTGCACCGCGACGACCCCGTGCCGTTCACGATATGGCACAAGGGGATGGATCCTGACGGGGTCAAGTGTTTCTCGGAGGAAGCCTGTGCCGATGGTGCCTACGGACACCTCAAGGCAAGGGATTTTATGGTACAATTCATGAATATAAGGTAAATGAAATATTACAGCACCAATCGCAAATCGCCCGAGGTATCGCTCGGCGAGGCTGTCATCAAGGGTCTTGCGCCCGACAACGGGCTCTACATGCCCGAACGGATAACCCCGCTCACTGCCGACGAGCTCGGACGCCTGCCGCAGATGGACTTCCGCGAGATCGGACGCACCGTGGCACGGCGTTTCCTTGACGGCGACATACCCGAAGAGGCCCTCGACGAGATCGTCAACGGCACCCTCGAGTTCGAGACACCCGTGGTCGAGGTCGAGCCGGGCATCCATTCGCTCGAACTCTTCCACGGCCCTACCCTCGCCTTCAAGGATGTCGGGGCGAGATTCATGGCAAGGACCCTGAGACACTTCCTGAAACAGAGCGAGCGCACCGTCCACGTGCTCGTGGCAACGAGCGGCGACACGGGGTCTGCCGTGGCCAACGGGTTTCTCGGCATAGAAGGCATCAGGGTACACGTGCTTTATCCCAAAGGGAAGGTCAGCCCCATACAGGAGTGCCAGTTCGCCACGCTGGGACGCAACGTCACCGCGCTCGAGGTCGAGGGCACCTTCGACGACTGTCAGAGTCTTGTCAAGACGGCATTCCTCGACGACCCACTCAACGAAAAGATGCTGCTGACCTCGGCCAACTCCATCAACATAGCGCGCCTGTTCCCGCAGACATTCTATTACTTCAACGCCTATGCGCAGTTGAGGCGGGCCGGCGTGACGGGGCCGATAGTATTCAGCGTGCCCAGCGGCAACTTCGGCAACCTCACGGCAGGTCTTATCGCCGTGCGCATGGGGCTGCCCGACGTGAGGTTCATAGCCGCCAACAACGCCAACGACATATTCCTCGAGTATCTCAAGACTGCCCGATACACCCCCCGCCCCTCCGTGAGGACAATAGCGAACGCAATGGACGTGGGCGACCCCAGCAACTTCCGCCGCATCATGGACCTGTTCGGAGCCGACCACAAGGCCGTGTGCGACCTGATAGAGGGTGCGGCCTATGCCGACGCCGAGATAGCCGAGACGATGAAAGCCTGCCACGACGCCACGGGATATGTGGCCGACCCGCACGGCGCATGTGCGTTGCGCGCGCTGAAAGAGCTGATGCACCCGGGCGAGACGGGGGTATTCCTCGAGACGGCCCATCCGGCCAAGTTCAAGGAGACGGTCGAGGAGATCATTGGCACCGACGTAGCCATCCCCGACAGGCTCGCGGCATTCATGACAGGCGAGAAGAAGTCCGTGCCCATGACGGCCGATTACGAGTCGTTCAGGGCCTATCTCGACGCCGTCGCCGAACAATAACCCCGATGTGGATGTTAATACATAAACATTTACCAAAGGTTGTTATGAAAAAAATTCTATTGTCAATCGCACTCGTTGTCGCAGTCGCATTAGGAGCTGCAGCACGCGACAATTATCACCATGATGCGACAGTTCTCCCCGAGGCAGCCAAAACCACTCTGGCAAACAACTTCAAGGCCAAGGTAAGCCTCGTCAAGGTGGACAAGGAGTTCGGGCGCATCGACGAGTACGAGGTGATACTCACCGACGGCTCGGAGATAAGCTTTGACCGTCAGGGCAACTGGAAGAACGTCGAGGCTCCCGGCAACAGCTCAGTACCGTCCAAGTTCATACCCAAGGGCGTGAGCGACTATGTGTCCAAGACCCACAAGGGCATGAAGATAGTCAGCATCGAGAAAGAGCGCAGCGGCTATGAGGTCGAGCTCTCTAACGGCATCGACATCAAGTTCAACCAGAACGGCGACTTCGTGCGCTATGACGACTGACGATTGATCCAGAAGAAACTCTCATGGCGTCCGGATATAATATTCCGGGCGCCTTTCCGTTTATATATGGTAAACGAATGTCAACGATGACCCATCTTCAACGCCATATACTGTCTGCCCTGATCCTGCTCGTGGCCGCCGTGACCGCGCGGGCACAGGACGGAGGCACGTCATACAACTTCCTCAACATCCCGACATCGACCACCGCATACGGTCTCGGAGGCATCAACATATCCAACATCGACGACGACATCAATGCCGCCGACCGCAACCCGGGCCTGCTGGGATCAGAGGTAGAGATGCAGCTGGGCATCAACTACATGCATTATATCGGCGACAGCAACTTTGCGGGCGTCAAGTTCGGCAAATCGGCGGGCGAGCACGGCGCGTGGGCCGCAGGCATGCAGTATTACGGCTACGGCTCGATCAAGGGCGCCGACATAAACGGCGTGCTGACGGGCGAGTTCTCGCCCAAGGAGATGACATTCTCGGCCACATACGCCCACGACCTCTCGGACAGATGGCGTGGAGGCGCCACGGTCAAGGCCATATACTCGACATTCGACTCATACAACGCATTCGCGCTCGCCACCGACCTCGGCGTGAATTACTATGACCCCGAGAGGGATTTCTCGTTCTCGGCGATGGTGGCCAACCTCGGCGGACAGGTCAAGAGATTCAACGAGCGCTATGACCGCCTGCCCATCGACGTCAGGCTCGGCGTGTCCAAGTCGTTCGGCACGCTGCCCATAGTCTTCTCGGTGACGGCGTGGAACCTGACCAAATGGAAGCTGCCCTACTGGCACACCGGCGACGGCACCACCGACTCGAAACCCGAGCTGAAGGAGAGCTTCGGGTCAAACCTGTTCCGTCACCTCATATTCGGCGCCGAATTCACCCCCAGCGACAACTTCCGCATCGGACTCGGCTACAACTACAAGACCCGCACGGACATGTCCACCTACAAACGCTCGTTCCTGTCGGGCTTCTCGGCCTCGGTCGGATTCAGGGTGCGCCGTTTCGGCCTCGGCTTGGCCATGGCACAGCCCCACACCGGAGCCACCACCATAATGCTCAATATTTCAACTAACCTATATGAGTTCACAAGATAGAATCATCATAGCCATCGACGGCTACTCGTCGTCTGGCAAAAGCACCATGGCCCGCCATCTCGCGGCTGAAATAGGATACCGCTACATCGACTCGGGCGCCATGTATCGCGCCGTGACCCTATATGCCATGCGCCACGGCATGACCGGCATTGGCAAGACCCCCGACGTCAAGGCAATAACCGAGGCCCTGCCCTCGATCCGCGTCGACTTCAAGGTCCGGCCCGACGGCACGCAACTCACCGAGCTGAACGGCGAGATAGTCGAGGACGAGATACGCTCGATGGAGGTGTCGGAGTGCGTGTCGCCCGTCGCCGCCATTGCCGCCGTGCGCCATGCCCTCGTTGACATGCAGCGCCGTCTGGGCGAGGACAAGGGCATCGTCATGGATGGCCGCGACATTGGCACCGCGGTGTTCCCCCATGCCGAGCTCAAGATATTCGTCAACGCATCTGCCGAGAAGCGCGCCGAGCGCCGATACCGCGAGCTGACGGCCAAGGGCGAGAAGGTGACATACGAGGAGGTGCTCGACAATGTCCGCTCGCGCGACCACATAGACGAGACCCGCGCCGAGAGCCCCCTGCGCCGTGCCGAGGACGCCATAATGCTCGACAACTCGGACATGACGTTCGACGAGCAGAACAGATTCCTGCTCGAGCTGTATCGCAAAACCATCCATTGATAGAGAGATGAAGCCTGTCATCGAGATCGACGCCCGGTCGGGATTCTGCCACGGGGTGGTCACCGCCATACGCAAGGCCGAGGAGGAGCTGGAACGCTCGTCGGCCCCCCTCTACTGCCTCGGCGACATCGTCCACAACTCGGACGAGGTCGAGCGGCTCGGCCGCAAGGGGCTGTCCACGATAACCCACGCCGACCTGCCCTCGCTGCGAGGTGCCAGAGTGCTGTTGCGCGCCCACGGCGAGCCACCGTCCACCTATGCCACGGCAGCCGACATGGACATCGAGATAATAGACGCCACCTGCCCCGTGGTGCTTCAGCTGCAGAGGCGCATCAAGGAGACCTACGACGCCCCCGGTCCCCGTCCGCAGATAGTGATCTATGGCAAGGCGGGCCACGCCGAGGTCAACGGCCTCGTGGGTCAGACCGACGGCGAGGCAATCGTGGTCGAGAACACCGACCAGCTCTCGCGCATAGACTTCGACCGCGACATAGCCCTCTACTCGCAGACCACTATGTCGCTGCAGGGACTCGCCACTATGGTCGACGAGATAAACCGACGCATCAGTCCGGTCGTCAAGTTCACGTATCACGACACCATCTGCCGTCAGGTGGCCAACAGAGTCAATCACCTCAGGGAGTTTGCCGCCTCGCACGACGTGGTGCTCTTCGTGGCCGGAGCCAAGAGCAGCAACGGCAAGGTGCTCTACAACGAGTGCCTCGGCGCCAATCCGCGCACGCACCTCATATCGCGTCCCGACGACTTCGACCCCGCTTGGATAGAGGGTGCCGAGTCGGTTGGCATCTGCGGAGCCACCTCGACCCCGCGATGGCTGATGGAACAGGTCAGAGACAGGATCGAGAACTAAACGCCGCACACGATGAGACATATCCTGATCACCGCGATACTGTTGTCGCTGACGTGCGCATGCACGGGCGAGCATCACGGCCAAAAGGTTTCTGAAAAGGTGCGCGACAAGAAGGCATACGCCCTCGGCGAACAGCATGCCCGCGAGACCATAGCCATCTCTGACGACGAGGCAGCCCTGCAGGACCGGCTGCTGGACGTGCGTGCCCGCATCTCGAACATATCGTCCAAGCTCGGCCCGCAAAGCGCTCACGACTACGAGGCGGGATTCACCGACCGCATCAAGGCCGACTGCGACTCGCTGGCACGCATACTCTTCTGACGTTGTCGCAGTCGCACTACATGACGCGACACCTGCGAATCGTGCGAATGGCGACACGCCCTTGAGAAAGGGTCTTGCCCATGTCGCGGATTTTTCGTAACTTTGTATGTTATGAATTTCAAACTCAGTTCACAATACAAGCCCACGGGCGACCAGCCGCAGGCCATAGACCAGCTGGTGCGGGGCATCGAGTCGGGCGAGCCTGCCCAGACTCTGCTCGGCGTGACAGGGTCGGGCAAGACATTCACCATGGCCAACGTGATAGAGCGTGTCAACAAGCCCACGCTGATACTGAGTCACAACAAGACGCTGGCGGCACAGCTATACAGCGAGTTCAAGAGCTTCTTTCCCGAGAACTCGGTGCAGTATTTCGTGTCATACTACGACTACTACCAGCCCGAGGCATACATACCATCGTCAGACAAATACATAGAGAAAGACCTGATGATCAACGACGAGATAGAGCGTCTGCGACTCTCAACCGTCTCGGCGCTGCTGTCGGGTCGCAAGGATGTCGTGGTCGTCTCGTCGGTGTCGTGCCTCTATGGCATGGGCAACCCCGAAGACTTCGACGCCAACGTCATCACCGTCAAGACAGGCAAGAAGATTGCCCGCAACGTCTTTCTGCGCCAGCTGGTCAACGCCCTCTACTCGCGCAACGAGATAGAGCTGTCGCGAGGCACGTTCCGCGTCAAGGGCGACACGGTCGACATCCGTCTGGCCTACGAGGAGATAGTGGTGAGGGTATCGTTCTGGGGCGACGAGATAGAGTCCATAAAGACCGTACACCCCGAGGACGGAGTCTCGCTGGGCGACCACGACATATTCCAGATATACCCCGCCAACCTGTTCGTGACCTCGCCCGAGCGCATGGGCACCGCCATAGGGCAGATAGAGGTCGATCTGGGCAAGCAGTACAACGACTTCTTCCACGTGGGCAAGGAGCTCGAGGCCAAGCGACTGCTCGAGCGCGTGACATACGACGTCGAGATGCTGCGCGAGGTGGGCCATTGCTCGGGCATCGAGAACTATTCGCGATACTTTGACGGACGCAAGCCCGGCACGCGCCCGTTCTGCCTGCTCGACTACTTCCCCAAGGACTACCTGACCATCATTGACGAGAGCCACGTCACCCTGCCGCAGTGCCGCGCCATGTATGGCGGCGACCTGTCGCGCAAGATAAACCTCGTGGACTACGGATTCCGTCTCGAGGCGGCGCTGGACAACCGTCCCCTCAAGTTCGAGGAGTTCGAGGCCATGACCAATCAGGTCATCTACGTCAGCGCAACACCCGCCGACTATGAGCTGCAGAAGAGCGAGGGCATAGTCGTCGAACAGATCATACGACCCACGGGCCTGCTCGACCCGATAATCGAAGTGCGTCCGTCGCTGAACCAGATAGACGACCTGCTTGAGGAGATAAACCTGCGCATAGAGCGTGGCGAGCGCACACTCGTCACCACGCTGACCAAGCGCATGGCCGAGGAGCTGAACGAGTATCTGCTGAAACTGCGCATCAAGACGGCATACATACACAGCGACGTCGACACGCTGGACCGCATCAAGATTCTCGACGGTCTCAGGGCCGGCGTCTATGACGTGCTGATAGGCGTGAACCTGCTGCGCGAGGGTCTCGACCTGCCCGAAGTCTCGCTGGTGGCCATACTGGACGCCGACAAGGAGGGTTTCCTGCGCAATCACCGCTCGCTGACACAGACCGTGGGCCGCGCCGCCCGAAACCTCAACGGCACCGTGATAATGTATGCCGACAAGATAACCGACTCGATGCAGCAGACCATCGACGAGACCCTGCGCCGTCGCACGCTGCAGCTGGCATACAACGAGAAACACGGCATCACGCCCAAGGCCATCGTCAAGGCACGCAACGCGATTGTCGGGGTGGACACCGACTTCGAGATGGACGACACGCCCGTAAGGCAGGGTCGCACGGCAGGTCTGTCGTCGGCCTCGGCCAAGCCAAAGGCATCGCGCCCCGCCAAGAAGCCCGCAGTGCCCTATGGCGAGGAGTATACCCGCCCCGTAGACCTCGCCGCCGACCCCGTGATGGCATATCTCTCGGCCGAAGACCTGACAAAGCTCATAGACCGCCGCCGCGCCGACATGATGAAGGCCGCAAAGGAGATGAACTTCATCGAGGCAGCCCAGATACGCGACGAGATACTGGCAATGGAAGACAAAATAGCACAGCTCGAAAAGAAATGACAGACAACAACCGGCACGCAGCCGCGACATATCCCCCGCTCACATCGTTTCTGCCCACTTCGGTCAAGGAGATGAAGCTCCTCGGGTGGGACTCGGTCGACGTCGTCCTCTTCACGGGCGACGCATACGTCGACCACCCCTCGTTCGGTGCCACCGTGCTGGGGCGCGTGCTGCAGAAGGCGGGCTACAGGGTGGCCATAGTGCCCCAGCCCAACTGGCAGGACGACCTGAGGGACTTCCGCAAGTTCGGCGCCCCGAGGCTATTTTTCGGGGTCTCGGCAGGGGCCATGGACTCGATGGTCAACCACTATACGGCAGCGAGACGACGCCGTTCGGACGACGCATTCACCCCCGGCGGACGCCACGGAGCGAGGCCCGACTATCCCACCGTGGTCTATTCACGGATACTCCGCGACCTGTTTCCCGACACGCCGATTGTCGCGGGCGGCATCGAGGCGTCGATGCGCCGCCTTTCGCACTATGACTACTGGCAAGACCGCCTGCGCCCCTCGCTGCTGATGGACTGCGCGGCGTCGATGATCTCTTACGGCATGGGCGAGAAGACGCTGCTCGAGATAGCCTCGCGCCTCGACGCGGGCGAGAGGATGGACGACATGGACGACATGGCGCAGACCGTGTGGCGCTCAGTCGCGCCGCCTCCGACAGACGACCCGGAACACATAATACTGCACCCCTACGAGGAGTGCCTCAAGTCCAAGCGCAAGCAGGCCGAGAACTTCAGGCACATCGAGCAGCAGAGCAACGCCATGCACGGCAAGACGCTGTGGCAGCGACACGGCGACACGTGGATTCGCGTCAACCCCATGCACCCGCCGATGACCGAGGGCGAGATCGACGCATCGTTCGACCTCCCCTACACCCGCCTGCCGCATCCACGATACAAGGGCAAGCGCATACCCGCATACGAGATGATACGCCACTCGGTCAACATTCACCGCGGATGCTTCGGGGGATGCTCGTTCTGCACCATCTCGGCCCATCAGGGCAAGTTCATAGCATCGCGCAGCCCCAAGTCAGTGCTGCGCGAGGTCGAGGCCGTGACACGAATGCCAGACTTCAAGGGCTATCTCAGCGACGTCGGTGGCCCCAGCGCCAACATGTATCGCATGGGTGGCAAGGACAAGAGCAAGTGCGAGCGCTGCCTGCGTCCGTCGTGCCTGCATCCCGCCGTGTGCCCCAACCTCGACACCGACCACCGTCCGCTGCTCGACCTGTATCACGCCGTAGACAAGGTACCCGGGGTCAAGAAGTCGTTCATCGGCTCGGGCGTACGCTATGACCTGTCCATGCACCGCACGGGCGACGACAAGGTGGACTCGGCCAACCGCCGCTATAACGAGGAGCTGATCGTCAGGCATGTGTCGGGACGCCTCAAGGTGGCCCCCGAACACACGTCAGACACGGTGCTCGACCTGATGCGCAAGCCCTCGTTCCAGCTCTACCACGAGTTCAGCCGGTTCTTCGACCGCATCAACTCGCAGCACGACCTGCGCCAGCAGCTCATACCCTACTTCATATCCTCGCACCCCGGGTGCCGCGAGGTCGACATGGCCGAGCTTGCCGCCGAGACAAAGGAGATGGGGCTGCACCTCGAGCAGGTACAGGATTTCACCCCCACCCCCATGACCCTCTCGACCGAGATATATTATACAGGCATCCATCCCTATACGCTCAAGCCGGTGTTCACCGCCACGGACCCGCGACAGAAACTGGCCCAGCGCAAATACTTCTTCTGGTATGACCGCGCCTACCGTCCCGACATCACCGCGTCGCTCAGACGCATGGGGCGCTCCGACCTGATACGCAAGCTCTTCGGGCGCTGACCCGCGGGTGGGATTGTCGCATTCGCACACCCCGACGCGACGACTGCGAATCCGTCGCACCCAATCGCATCCCACTATGCGACTGCGACAAAAGCCCCGTCAATCCTTGAGCCAGCGATAGACCGTGGCACGGTTCACCCCGAGCGCCGAGGCAATATCCTCGACAGACTTGCCCGCCTCCTTCATCTGACGGGCCGAATCGGCCACCTCGGACTGCCTCCCGTTGCGCGGCTGCCTCTCGGCCAGATGGTCGGCCTCGCGACCCTGCCCCACGGCCTTGAATCCGATAAAGTCGTCGGCCACGCGCACTATGCGGCACTCCATCACGTTGTCGGCGCCATAGACGGTCTCGGTGTTGCGCTGCTTGATCTGCTTGATATAGCGGACATCGCTCCCCTTGACGCTCTTGCCTATCGCAAAGGCCGAGTCCGTGAAGTTGACGAGCGACTTGGAGCCCTGTATGTCATTACCCGTCAGCGGATTCGAGGGACACCGCTTTGGTGTATGGGCCAGCACGAGGATACTCAGGTCATACTTCTTTTTCAGGGCCACCAGCTTCTTCATCAGCGGTTGGGCGTCTGCTGCGGTCTCCGTGCCCGAGGCAAGAAAGGTGATGTTGTCCACGATGAGCACATGGGCGCCAATCTCCTCTACGCGCGACTCGATGTCGGCCAGCACGCAGTCGGCAAAGTTTCTCGACGCGAGGTCGTCGGTCTCGTCACACAACCCCATGTAATTCAGTTCCAGACGGTTGAACAGTGCCGAAAAGCCATAATACCTGCGCTCGTCGGCATCACCGTCAGACGAATACCTGCGGGCAAACTGCGACATGCTCATTTCGAAATCGGCATAAACCACCGGTTGCGCCTCGGTCTGCGGCTGCAGTCGGTCGAGAGCACCGTGCGGGTCATGGCCCTTGGAGATGGTGTCGGCTATCTGCACGGCCAGCAGGGACTTGCCCACATTGGTGTCGGCAAATAGTATGCATATCTCACCCTCATACCACAGCGGGCCGAACAACTGTTTCTGGTCGTAGGAGAGTCGGGCAAGCTCGGCCCAATTCTCGCCCGTGGTGACGGTGGTGATGCGTCGCTTGGTCGATTTGGGTATCCGTGTGGCAATCTCGGGCACCGAGGGCGGCAGCACGGGGCCGTTGGCGAGAAAATCGTCTGCGATTTTTGATAGGGTCTCCCTCTCACCGTCTTCGAGGCGACGGAGAGTGTCATTGTCATTATACATAGTTCAAGGCAAGGGGTTTTACAGTCCTCACACTGCAAAATTACTACCTCAAACCACCCTAAAAGGTGCGATAATGCCGATTACACCGCAAAATATATTTGTCGCATTCGCACACCCCGACGCGACGACTGCGAATCCGTCGCATCCAATCGCATCCCCTAATGCGACTGCGACAGGTGTTCGCGGACGTAGGGGGCCGTGGGCGAGTCGCCTGCGGCTATCTCGGCGGGTGTGCCCGTGGCAATGATGCGTCCGCCGTCGCGTCCGCCGCCGGGGCCCATGTCGATGATGAGGTCCGAGGCGCAGACCACGTCGAGGTTGTGCTCGATGACCAGAACGGTGTTGCCCTTGTCGACAAGTCGGTTCAGCACGCCGAGCAGCACGCGGATGTCGTCGAAGTGCAGGCCCGTGGTGGGCTCGTCGAGTATGAACAGCGTGTTGCCCGTGTCGCGTCGCGCCAGTTCGGTGGCCAGCTTGACGCGCTGGTTCTCGCCACCCGAGAGGGTCGACGAGGGCTGTCCGAGCTTGATGTAGCCGAGGCCGATGTCTTGCAGCACTTTTATCTTGCCGAGTATGGCGGGGACGCCCGCAAAGAATTCGACCGCCTGATTGATGGTCATGTCGAGGACGTCCGATATGGACTTGCCCTTGAATCTGACCTCGAGCGTCTCGCGGTTATAGCGCTTGCCGCCACAGGTCTCGCAAGGCACGAGCACGTCGGGCAGGAAGTTCATCTCGATGGTCTTGTATCCGTTGCCCTTGCATGTCTCGCAGCGTCCGCCGGCGACGTTGAACGAGAATCTGCCGGGCTTGTAGCCGCGTATCTTGGCCTCGGGGAGCGATGCGAACAGGTCGCGTATGGCCGTGAAGACGCCGGTATACGTGGCGGGATTGGAGCGCGGCGAGCGCCCGAGGGGCGACTGGTCTACGGTGACCACCTTGTCGATGTTGTCGATGCCCTCGATCGAACCGTATGGCAGGGGCTGTGCCAGCGAGCGATAGAAGTGCTTGCTCAGCACGGGCTGGAGGGTGGAGTTGACCAGCGACGACTTGCCGCTGCCCGAGACTCCGGCCACGCAGACCAGCTTGCCCAGAGGTATGTCGAGGGTGACGTTGCGCAGGTTGTGACCCGTGGCGCCGCGCAATATCAGGTGCTTGCCGTTGCCGGGGCGGGGATTCTCGGCCACGGGTATGGCGAGGCGTCCGTCAAGATAGCGGGCCGTGAGTGTGTCGGTCTTCATCATCTCGGCGGGCGTGCCCGAGAAGACCACCTCACCCCCCTTGCGACCTGCGCCGGGACCGATGTCGACGATGTGGTCGGCCTGCAGCATGATGTCCTTGTCGTGCTCGACGACCAGTATGGAGTTCGAGGCGTCGCGGAGCTGTTTCAACGAGTTTATCAGGCGTATGTTGTCGCGCTGATGCAGGCCGATGGATGGCTCGTCGAGTATGTAGAGCACATTGACCAGACGGCTGCCGAGCTGCGTGGCCAGTCGGATGCGCTGGCTCTCGCCGCCCGACAGCGTGGCCGACGCGCGACCCAGCTGCAGGTATTCGAGGCCGACGTCTACAAGAAACCTCAGGCGGCTGCGTATCTCCTTGAGTATCTCGGAGGCTATGATGCGGCGCGTGGGGTCGAGGTGCTGCTCGACGGTCTGCGACCACTCGTAGAGGTCGGATATGTCCATGCGGCACAGGTCGGCTATGTTCTTGCCGTCGATATAGAAGTGCAGAGCCTCGCGGTTCAGTCGGTCGCCGTGGCACTCGGGGCAGACTCCGCGGCTGAAGAATCCCTCGCTCCACTTGCGCGCAGATGCCGATGCCTCCTCGGCCTGCTGCATCTCGATGTACTTGACGATGCCCTCGTATGTCTGAAACCAGTTCATCGTCGCGCCCGTGCCGTTGTCTATCTCGAGATGTTCGGGCGTGCCGTCGAGGATGTCGCTCAGGGCCTCCTCCGAGAGTTCGCCAACGGGAGTCTTGAGGGTATGGCCATACTTCTTGCATATCGCCTCGAGCTGCCAGAATATCATCGAGTTGCGATACTTGCCCAGCGGGGCTATGCCGCCCTGATATATCGAGAGCTTGGGGTCGGGTATCACCTTGTCGCGGTCTATGATGTTGACATAGCCCAGTCCCTTGCAGCAGGGGCAGGCGCCGAGTGGCGAGTTGAACGAGAAGTTGTGCGGCGCGGGCTCGCGATATGACAGTCCGCTCTCGGCATCCATCAGCGTCTGCGAGAAGTATGACGTCGAGTCGGTGTCCACGTCATAGACCATCATCTGTTTCTCGCCCTGACGCAGCGCATCGGTCACGGTCGACTCCAGCCTTGACAGGTCTTTGGGCGAGACCTTGAGGCGGTCTACCACAAGCTCGATGTCGTGGTTGCGATAGCGGTCTACCTTCATGCCCACGGTGAGCTCGCGTATCTCGCCGTCGACGCGAACGGTGAGGAATCCCTTCTTGCGCATCTGCTCGAACAGCTCCTTGTAGTGGCCCTTGCGGTTGCGCACCACGGGGGCGAGGATGTACACCTTGTGCCCCTCGAAACGCTCGAGTATCAGCTGCACGATCTGGTCGCGGGTGTACTTGACCATCGGCCTACCGGTGATGTAGCTGACGGCCATGCCCGCGCGGGCATAGAGCAGTCGCAGGAAGTCGTAGACCTCGGTGGTGGTGCCTATGGTTGAGCGCGGATTGCGGTTGACGGTCTTCTGCTCGATGGCGATGACGGGCGAGAGGCCCGTGATCTTGTCGACGTCGGGTCGCTCGAGGTTGCCGAGCATGTTGCGGGCATAGGCCGAGAATGTCTCGATATAGCGCCGCTGCCCCTCGGCATATATGGTGTCGAACGCCAGCGACGACTTGCCGCTGCCGCTGAGCCCCGTCACGACCGTCAGCGCGTTGTGGGGTATCTCGACGTCTATGTTCTTGAGGTTGTGCACCCTCGCGCCAAGCACCTGAAGCGAGGGGGCGTTATGTCTGTTGTCCTTTGCTATATTCTTCTGCGAACTCATTCTGATGTGTAAGTGATTCAGCGGTCTGCCACCCATGCGGGGTTGTAGACGGATATTTTCTGCTTGGAGCGCGACATCGAGTCGCGGGTGGGTATCTTGACCCTGTATGTCTTGCCGGTCTTGTTGGGCAGTGTCTTGGAGCGTATCCACGGATTGTGTTCCCTGAGCGTGCGATAGTCCGTGCCGTGGTCTGCCGCCCACTTGGGCCAGTCGGCCACGGGACCGCTCACGGTCACCGTCTCGTACTCGAGCGGCTGATACAGATTGTCGGCGGTGAGGACGTAGCCGTATTCTTCCGGATTCTCCATGATCAGCTTCATCGAGAGCAGGCGGAAGATGTATCGCATCGTCTCCTCGGCCAGCCATAGGTCATAGGCCGACGTGGCCTGCTGGGCGGCCAGCTCGTTGGTGATGCGCCCCATGCCTCCGTTATAGCTTGCGGCGACAGACTCCCAATTGCCATATCGGGCGTATGCGTTGCGCAGATAGCGGCAAGCGGCCTCGGTGGCCTTCTCGACGTCATAGCGCTCGTCGACGTCGGCATTGACCTCAAGGCCATATTCCTTGCCCGTCGAGGGCATGAACTGCCACAGGCCCGCAGCCTTGGCGGGCGACACGGCGCGTGGATTCATCGTCGACTCGATGGCGGCCAGATAGGCCATGTCGACGGGAATGTTGTTCTTCTTCAATATCGGCACGATGACCGGGAAGTAGCGGTTGGCCCTCTTGATGGCCAGCAGCGTATTGGTGTGGGTATAGCTCATGGCCGTCAGCTCGCGGTCGAGGCGCTCGGCCATGTCGGTGTTGTCGAGGTCTATCTTCTGACCTGCAAACGTCACCGAGCGGGGCACCGACGGCGAGATCACGGCCGACGGCGAGTGCTGACGCACCTGCGGGTCGTTGCCGCTGTTGCTTGCCGATGCCTGTTCTGAGGGTGCCACGAGGGCCAGTATGCCGAGGGCTGCCACGGAGCCCAGAAATGTCTTGCGTTTGAGAGTCACGGTCGTAAATGTATTTGTAAGTTTGAAATCAATGAATGAACAGTGAGGACTATTCTATTAATACTCATTTATAGTCCACAATGTTTATGTCGCCCGAAAGATTATATTCAACACCATCGGCGCCACGGGCCTTGATGACGTAATAATATGCTCCCGCGGGCACGAATTTGCCGCCATAACGGCCGTCCCATCCGTCGGCGGGATTGCTGAACGAGATGATGCGGCGTCCGTTGCGGTTGAATATCGAGCACTCGAACGACACGATGGACGAGTAAGACACCTTCCAGATGTCATTGACTCCGTCCTCGTTGAAGGGCGAGAATGCGTTCGGGCACTTTAGCGACGACGTGCCTATGCCCACCTCGTATGTCTCGCCATAGGCATCGCAACTGGCGTCGGCATTGGCACAATAGAAGCGGACATACGTCACGCCCTGCTCGGTGAACGTGTGGGTGAACTCGAGCTCGGAGGCACGCAGCGTGATGTCCTCGAAGTCGGCGTTGCGCGAGAACTGCCACTCGCGAAACAAGGCGCCGTCCGTCACGGCCGCCTTGAACTCGACCTCGCACGGAGCCGAGCCGCCAAGCGAGCCTGTCTGCTGCTTCACCTCGTTGTCGGCATCGCGTTCGGCCTGCGTGGCCGTCGTGTGGCATGCCACGGTGCGGGGCTCGCACGTCGGCGATGTCAGCGAGACACCTCTGCCCCACTCCCTCAGGAATCTGTCGCCGGCGATGGTGAAGTCCGTCGGGCAGAGCGGAGCCGCGGCATGTATCACCGGGTGCAGGCTCTCGAGCGACTCGCTCGTCTGCGTCTCGACATAATTGTCGGCATCGTCAGACCACGTCAGCGTGTTGTAGGTCAGCTCTATCTCGCGCGACAGCACCATGCGTCTGCCGGTTATCGAGTAGTAGACGATCTCGTCGCCGGTGCCTGACACATCCAGCGCCACGCGACCGCAATCCTGCTCGGGCGACAGAGCTATCGACGACACCTCGAACGGATGGCGCGAATAGTCCGTTAGCCAGAAATAATACCTGTCCGTTCCGTCCTCTATGATATAACCAGTATCACCCTCGGCGACACTCAGCACCGACCCCGTGCCCGACACGGCAGAGCCGACCTGCTCGGCATAGCCGCCACCCATCGAGGTGTACTTGTACCAGCGGACATCCTGCGGATTGCCCGAGTCGGGTATGAATACCGCCGTGAGCCCGTCTGTCGAGGCAGCCACGCAAATCTCGTCGAGCCCCGTGCCCTGAGGCGCCTTTAGGCTGATGACCGGGAGCGAGGCATCGTGCCACACGAGCGAGGCACCCGAGGCGGCAGACGTGGCAAACAATAGTGACAGTGCTGTTATGGAGTGTTTCATTTTTGGCGTATTTGGCGTCATTGACTTACAAAGATAGCAAATTTCGGCGAGATATGCAAACATTGCGGCAGCCACTTTCGGCAATACCGCACCAAAATAATAACGGATGTCGCACAACGATATTTTGTCGCAACATTCGCGTCAGACAGTGCGACTGCGACAACAGCAAAATCACGCCGTCCACCGACCGGGCCAACTCGCTGACAATATCGGTGTTGCAAAAAAGTGCGAAAAAACTCGCCCGAAAATTTTGCCAAACCGAAAATAATCTCTAACTTTGCAGTGCAAAAAGTCAAAAGAACCATCCTTTAGACTGGAAAGGAGAGATGGGTGAGTGGCTGAAACCACCGGTTTGCTAAACCGACGATGGGAGCAATCCTATCCACGAGTTCGAATCTCGTTCTCTCCGCCAGGCAATCAATTAAAACCGCTGTAAATCAACAATTTACGGCGGTTTTGCTTTTATATACATACAAAATTCCATACAATTTGGGGTCAGCGGATTTTCCCGGTGGGCGGA
>LUJS01000053.1:0-14049 GCA_001689495.1 Bacteroidales bacterium M8
CGAAAGCTGTTCATGTCCGTTTCATATTACAAAATTAGTGATAATTGACGAGAATTTTGCCCAAACTAAGACTAACTAAGACTAAAGGAGATTCAACTAAGACTATTGGGTTGGTTTGCGATTTAATTTTGTATCAGAAATTAATCTCCGATGACATGAAACAGATATTATCCATCAGACACGCCTTGATCATGGCATTGATGATTATGCTTTTTATGGGCTGTTCATCACCTAAAGGCCTCGTTTTCGCAAACCGCGAATGGAGCGTAAGCGATTATTACGGTCAAGTAATAGACAAGGACACCACATACCGCATGACTTTCGGGAATGTTCTTATACCTGACCCACTGCCGATTGTCTCGTCTGCTGACTCAGTAGCCAAGTATCCCGGGATGGATAAGTTCCTTTCGGATATACTGCATTCCGCACATCTCGACAGCGCGGAAATTCTTTTCTACGCTCCGCACATGCACACCATGTTCGTCAGGCCGAATGGCATCATGCCACCACTGAAGCCGTCTTCAATATCCTCACCTATGCCTGATGCGAAACCATACACCATGTGGGTGAACAGGGATGATATTGAAGATTGGACACGGAACTCAACGGAGATGTACACCTATATCCATTATGATAAAGGTCAGAGACGGCTCGTGATAGTTGATTGCTATGATTACGGCGATATGCCGATTGCTCAAATCACCATTTTTCAATCAAAAAACAAGCTTACCTCAAAGATGGGAGTTCATGACAACATGTACCGAGCCTATTCTGAGCTTCATGATTTAAGGAAGTTTATGGACGATGTGGAATTTTGGTCTCATTGTATAGACGCTCGAAGGGCCATAGCTTTTTCAAACTACAAAATCGGTCAGGAACAAAAACTTAAAAAGAAATGAAACGTATATTGATAATCCTCGGTATAATCCTAAACTCAATCTCCGTTGTCTCGGCCAGGGAGGTTGAAGGGGTTGTTATGGATTCTGACTCGATTCCGGTAGAATTTGCGAATGTCACGGCATTTGCCAACGACTCAGTGGTCGGTGGAGGCATTACCGATGTAAACGGATTGTTCAGAATTGAGGTAGGTTCGGATTGCAACAAGTTGCAGGTATCTTTCGTGGGTTATGATGATGTAGTCCTGTCGTCAATAAGTCAAGATATGGGTCGGATAATCCTAAAACAGACCTCGACAACCTTACAGGAAGTTGTTGTCAAAGCTCCGCTTATCAGACGGGAAGCAGACCGTATTGTACTTAATGTAGCAGCAAATCCGCTATCTGCCAACAAGGATGCTCAGGAACTGTTGAAAACGGCTCCCGGAGTATGGGCTACCGATGACAGGCTCTCGATTTATGGTCAAGGCGGCACGGTTGTATATATCGACGATCGAAAGGTGAATATGTCGGGAAGCCGGCTCATGACGTATCTCAAATCCATACAGTCGGCATCAATAGCGACAATCGAGATCATACCGAAAGCGGGGGCTGAATACAGCGCGGACTCGTCGGGTGGCATTATAAAGATAAATCTTAAACGCAATCGTGTCGATGGACTCACCGGCGCAGCAGGAATGAACCTGACAGCCGGAGAATATAAACAATGGATAAATCCTTTTGCCAATCTCAGTCTGCATACCGGAAAATGGACTGTCAATTTCAACGGTAATGTCAACGGTAGCCCGTCTGACAGATATGCCTCGCACGAGGAATCGACTAACTCTTCAGTATCACAGGAGATGTACGGCATTTCACGCCATAAAAAGAAAGCGATACAGGGCAATGTTTCGTTTGGAGTGTTCTATGAACCGACTGATAGGGATAAAATCGGTTTGCAATTAGATTACAACCCCGACAGAACTCACCATACATCAAATTCCGAGACTGAGATACATGGCTCGAATGTCCGTGAAACAACATTTGGAACGTATGAAAGTCAAGACCTTTTTCATAATCTTAATGTGGCATTCAACTGGTCACATACAACAGATAAGAAAGGGTCAGTGTTGAAACTGGTGTCCAATTATAATTACCAACTTTCCTCAGCGAAAGAAGACAACGTAATGCGCCGGTCATATGTCCCGAATGATTCTGTTTACAATACCGATAACCGCAATCGTTATATTATTTTCGTAACAGACCTCTCTTTCCGCAAAGTCCTCAATACGAATTGGAATCTCAATGTTGGAGCCAAATACACTTTCAATAATGTTTCCAACCGCTCATTACATCATTTCTTCAAAGATGAATCATGGGTATATGATATGCGGTATGACTTTGACTCTTCATACGACGAAAACATTGTCGCAGTATATGCTACGGCTAACGGCAAAGTCGGCAGATGGAAATTCAAGGCAGGAATCCGGGGAGAATATTCCGGCACCAATGGAGGTGTGGCAAATGATGATGGATTTGATTTGTTCCCTAATGCAAATGTGTCATATAACCTTACTGAAAAAGGTGACTACACGGTTGCAGTCGGTTATTACAGAAACATCCGGCGGCCTTCATTCCATTCGTTGAATCCGGTTGTCAGGCAGGTATCTGATTACACTTATACGGTCGGCAATCAGAATCTCACTCCAAGTTTTACCGATGCAGTCAGCCTCGATTTTGTTCTCGCGGGCAGATTCACTGTCGCGGCAGGATATTCAATGACCGACAATCCTATAAGGCAGATGTTTACATCTAATCCCCAATATCCCGAGCGACTGTATCTCACGTGGGGAAATGAGGGCAAAGACCGCAATATATTCGTTCATGGCGATGGATTCATCAACATAACGAAATGGTGGAACCTGTATGCAAGTCTGACTTACATGGTGACTTCACAGAAACTCACGGATGTAGGGTCGTTTGACACATTCGGTTATCTTCAGCTTGTGGCGAGTACCACATTCATGTTGCCTCGAAACTTCAATCTTACGATGAGTTGTTTCTATAATTCCAAAATGAAGATAGGTAATATTACGGTATTCCCTATCCTAAATCTTAACCCTATGTTTCAGAAACAATTTGGTCAGCATTGGACCGTTTCAGCGGGCGTTGAGAATATTTTGCAAAGGAAAAGCAAGATCAGGACAGAATCTTCCGGTTACAACCGTCTTACATACTCAAAAACGTATGTTACTGCAAAAATAGGTGTAACATACAAGTTCAACTCCGGCAAGAGATTCAGGGCGCCGAGAATTGAGAAGAATACGGACAACTCACGATTCAGCAAGGAATGAAGAGAGAGAAAAATTGTGCAAGCACTCTCCTGACAAAAGATGAAAGGAGAGTGCTTAATGGTCTTAGGGTATGACTGATGCCACAAGTATGACCTTGCAAGACTCGCCCAACGATTCATCGCATACGACGCCCCATACCACATCAAGGTCGGGATTCGCGTCGGTCATGGCGGACTGGGCAACGGAGAACTCAGACACGACCGGCTGCTTGGTGCCGTAGCAGAAATCTATCAACAGGCTGTTGACTTTGTAGATCGAGCACCCGAGTTTGGCGATAGCATCCTTGAAAGCATCGCCGATACTCGACCCTGCTCCCACTGCGATACGGTTTTCGCCTTCCGATGCGAGAACGCTGACAATATCGTCCGCGTCCAGATTGATCATTCCTTCTGCTGCCGCGATGTAGTCAAGCTCCTTGACATCGCCCTGAACGGCATGGCCGTCCCAAATAGATTGTTTGTCCATATAACTTTAATTATGAGTTGAGTATTTCTATTGCTTTAAGCGCATCCTGTTCGGTCAGGCCGACGACGGGATTTGTTTCGACATATCGGTCGTGTTGCGAGGGGAAGAAGTCGTCGAGGTCGTCGATTATCACGAAATCGCGTCGGCCATTTCGGTCGAGCCAACATTCAATGTTTTCGCCACGCGAGATGTATGACGCTCCGCGCGGAATCATATCGAGAAGCTCACCCGGCAGTTCGCGTACTTCCCACATCAAGCGCAGACTGCCGAGACGATACACAAAACGCCACGATGAGGAAACGACTATAACGGCATCTGTCGCGTCTATGATTCTACGCAGGTTTGACACTGCACGAGGGTCGAAGAGCGGCCCCCAAGCATCCTTGGTCGGCTTGCCGTCAATGGCAAGCCGAGCCTGATGTCGCTCGGTATTGAGCACACCGTCGAAGTCGAGAAAAATTACAGGTCGAGTCATCCGATATATTATTTTTTTTTGCAGCCCGGAACCGAACTGATGAAATGCATCACAAAATTACTACCGAGGTGTATCATTTTGTGATACACCTAAGCCGGTCATCTAATAATTCTTCCCAACTTTTAAAGATGTAAGTTAACATAAGCACCCCATACCGTAAACCGGGGTCCGTTCGGACGCCATTCTTGGAAGTTTTCTATGCCGGGCACGCCTACGCAAGCTCCGTGATGGGGAATATTTATGGTCGTGTTCTAATTTTGCTGGCAATTTTGATGAATGCATTTTACTTTGGCACGGTTGTTGCATAATTGTATTAGAAAACAAGAAACGCAATGAATAAAAGAATTTTTGTGTACTCTGTAATCTTCACGTTCCCGAAACCAATAATTGAACGTGATGATGGAAAGAACATCAATCCGTGCGTGGCGACGCATTCAAAAGAAACGTGTGTGGCGTAATCGGTTACGCCTGTTCTTGTATGTCTTTGCCGTAGAACATAGCGAAGCAGAATCGTGGAAGGAACTCCGTAAACTCAAATGGTGTCAGGTGTATCGCACCACCGGAACGCCGTGTAGCTGCGAGCTCTGTTCCGGCGAAAAGTACAATCGTGTTGGCTTTAAGCGTGAGGCAGTGAAAGCCATACAAGAGCAGCTTGAATCAGAGTAAAGCCAGTCGGCGGTGTCTTGCTTGGATGCGAGACACCGCCGCTTGATTAGATATAGTCATCATGCTTCGCAGTCCGGATGGATGGCGGTTTTGATGACGCCGTCGGCGCGCTTGGCAAACAGGTCGTATGCGGCCTGAATACGGCTGAGAGGGTAGTGGTGTGTTATCAGACGGGTCGTGTCGATCTTGCCTTCTGAAATCAGTTGCATGATCCTGTCGCAGTCGCAGGCATCGACACCGCCGGTCTTGAACGTAAGGTTCTTGCCATACATCCACGGCAGAGGCAATATCTGTTCCTTCTCATATAGAGCTACGATAGTAACGATGGCATTGGGGCGGGCGCATCGCCAAGCGAGTTCAAAGGTGTTCTCGCCGCCGGCAACCTCAATGACGCGGTCAGCGCCACGGCCATCAGTCAGCTTGCCGAGCGTTTCGTCACATTCGCACGGCTCGACGATGCAGGCATCCGGATAATGCTGCCGGACAAATCCACGGCGACTTTCGTCGGCCTCGCAAACGACTATCCGTCGAGGATTATATAACCGCACACACTCCAAAGTGCATAATCCGGTCGGTCCGGCACCGATAATCAGCACGGTGTCTTCCTCGGAAACCTCGGAAATCTTGGCTGCCCAATATCCCGTGGCGAGAATGTCGCCGACAAAGAGAGCCTGTTCATCACTCACATTATCCGGTATCGGAGTCAGGCCATTGTCGGCGTATGGAACACGGACATATTCGGCCTGACCGCCGTCGATTCGGCACCCCAGCATCCAGCCGCCGGAGGTGCAGTTGTTGACATACCCCCGTTTGCAGTAGAAGCACTCGCCGCAGAACGTCTCGACATTCACGGCAACCCTGTCGCCCGGCCTGACCTTGGTGACCTCAGAGCCAACGGCCTCGACTACACCCACCAGCTCATGCCCCACGGTAATGCCAACCTCTGCCTGAGGCACGGCCCCATGCAGGATATGCAGGTCTGACGAGCAGATACTCGAGAGAGTAACCCTCACTACGGCATCCTTCGGCTCCAGAATCACCGGCATCGGTTTCTCAATCAGCTCAAACTGTCCCGGCGCAGTATATGTCAATGCTTTCATTTAAAAATCCTTAGTTTCCATTTATCCTTAACTCTATCGTACTCCTGCCTCGGACTGAAAATTCGAATAGAGTGCTTAGAAGAAATCTGTAATTGCAAATTTAGGCATTTTTGCCGGCTTTTGCAACAATGGTCGACGGAGGACAAAGACTGGTTGTCAAGTCGGGCCGAATGGATTAGGGGATTATTGATGTCAAGGCAAAGTGTGGCGCTATCACCGTTCAGTTATGAAAATTGCCATGATCTCTATTCCGGGCAGAAGTGGTTTTCCGTGCACCGTTGTCGGATTCTTCAACATGCTGTTGACAAATTCCTCGATCTTGCACGTTTCGCTCTCATACCCTTCGGAAGAAGAGATGATTACTATGGTCCTTGTCTCGTTGTTAAACCACATAAAGTCATCAAGAAAGCAATTCATATCGTATGATGCCTTGATTTGTGGCAAGGAATATGGTGTAATGTTGGTGGCCCATGCGATATTCTTTGCCTTGCTGTATCTACGGATAGCCTCGTGGGGTAGTTCAGATACCTTATGGAGGTCGATGTAGCTGCAAATTTCTTCGATTCTCTCTGAGATGGTGGATTCCGGCCAGCGCCTGTTATTGAGTATGAAACCGGAGAGAAATGCCGAATCATTTGGGAATCCGTAAGCGACCAATTGCCAGAGTAAATCCGCGACAATCATTTCATCGGAGGTTTTCCTGACTGCATCCGGTCTATTGAAAATCGAATTCAATCGTATGCGACCTGCAAGAAGGCTATCACCAATATCGGAGCCGATTGCCGAGGCATTGATCCAGAGATCATGAACACCTTCGCCCAAATAATCTTTCTCCATAGCTTCGATCTCACAACGAGTACCCTTGCATGGATGAGAGGAGCGCAAGGTATCGAAAGCCAACCTGAATAGGGCTCTCTTGTCCTCTGCCTCCGGCACGTGTCGGAGAATGTCGGCGAAGACCTTATTGAAGTCGACTTTGTTTATTATATCATTCAGTGTCATGTCAGTATTAAATACCTAATGCCATTACTCAATTACATCAGTCCCACCAATAGGTGAGGTTGTGGTCGAGGAATTTCCATAAGATTTTGTAGGCTTTGGCCCGGCGCAGTTTCGACAAATAATATTCATCGGAATCTGGGTCTTTCCCTATTTCATCGTAATGGAACTTGTCGAAAATACGTCCGATGAAGCGTGAGGCATTACGGGTATTTACATAAATTCCCTCCATGTCATAATAGTCGGCTGCGACCAGTTCCAACAATCGGCAGCAAAGTTCCATGTGCGACACATAGTGCATGCTATTGACAAAACGGTCGGTATAGCGGTGATAGCCGATGTGAAATTCGATGCGTTTGCGCAGTATGTCGAGGATGTAGCTCCAGTCGATTGCCGAGTCATTGGCAACGGCCTCTTTCCAGTAATAACAGGCTTTTCGCTTCAGACTCAGTTTTTTTCCGGGATTTACGTCATAATAGTCTACCGGTCCCATATCAAGAGAATCGAATCGACGCTGACACTCTTTTATGTGGCGCGTCTGTGTCTTAAAGTCGTAGAGCGTTGACCAATAGAGCAGATGTGCCGCAAGCTCAGATACAGAATACTGACCGGAAGCCGTGTCTATATCGTCGAAAATCACCTCGCGGCCTACAAGCCATTCGATGGGGTCCGGCGCTCCGGCTATATGAACCATCCCTTCGAAGTCGGTCTCAATCTTAAGTGGGGTGCCGGCATGTATTTCATCAATCGACATGTTCCGGATTGTATAAAACAATGTCTTATACAATTTCCTGACGCTTTCAGGCTCGTTATAGTAGGTTTGCAACGTGTGCCAGACGTCTTCAAACTCTGATTCAATAAAACAATCCTTGTAAATCATTCTTAAAGTTCTTCTTCTGTAAATATATTGACTTCGACGTTGTTAAATGTATCTTTGAAGGCAACTTCGGGACTAACTTCAGCCAAGCCACCATCCCTGCCGTCTCCGATGCTGTAAGACTCATAATCGTAATCTCCGAGCTCAAGATAGATTGAACACCATTCCTTATTATCGGAGAGAGTCAATTCTATGCCGTACATCAAAAACTGCTCTTTGAATCTGTCATAAAAATCCTGTGCTGTTTTGATTCCCGCGTCAGTTATAAGTTTGGTATAATAGGCGTGTCGATTGCGCATCAATTCTAAGGCTTCCTTTCGGTTTTGGTCTAAATATTCAAACCATTCAGCAAGTCTCTGCGCATTTTGTTTACTAATCCTCTCCCTTGTTTCAGCAAGCTTCCGACGTTCTTCGTCGGTCATTTGATCCATATCCATGTTATTTTCTTTTTTGTTACAAAGTTAGTCTTATTGACTGCCAATAGCTGTCAATAGGTAGTCGGAATATCCTCTTCGTCGACACTTTCCTCGGTGAAGATGTTGAAGACGTCATTATAGCAATAAGGGTGTTGCCACCAGATGACATGGCTTACAGCCAGACGACCGTCGGCGGTGGGCACGACATGATAGGCTTCGTAGTCATTGCCCATCAGATAGTTGTAAAGCGAGATGTATCCATCCTCAAGAGTGAGATCGATGCCGAGAATGGCAAACCATTCATCCTTGTCTCGAGCATACTCTGCGAGCGATGTATATCCATTTACGGTTTCTGAAAGGAAGGCATGGCGCTTGCGCATCATGGCATACCTTTCTTCTAATGTCATATCCAAAAGATTCATAATCAGGTCATGTATTTGCGTTTTATCTTGTCTTTCACAATCAATCTTCCATCGGCAGACGGCAAGACATAATATGTTTCATATTCATAGCCATCCAGCCAAATCTCAATAGAGATATACTTCTCGTTTAGTTGGAGATTCATTCCAATGATGGCGAACCATTCGTCTCTGTCGCGGGCATAATCTTCGATGGAAGAATACCCCTCAACGGTAGTCGAAAGAAAGGCGAGACGTTTTTGCCTCATGGCTTTCAGGGTCGTCCGCGTCGAGGAACAGTTTATTGGGCTCATTCTCAGTGTAAGGACTTAAAAAATCGTTCGTTATCATGTAATTGATGCTGAATATTAGCAGCCCGGGCCGGATTCGAACCGGCAATACCACATCACAGGGCGCCTTCCATCTAATATAAGGTGTGTCTGACCGATTCCACCACCGGGCCGATGTTGTTTAGTACCGCAAAATTACAATAGAGGTGTATCATTTTGCGATACAACCATTATTTTTGCAGGATTATTTGATTCGTGATTTCAGAAATCTTTACGGAAGTCAAAGTACAGGCCAGAAATACGCAATGCTTCTACTCGAATGCCTTGAAGATTATAAGCCATACTGCGAGACGAAACGCCCGGCAATCGAGCAGTTTTAAACCGAAGTCAGAGAATAAGGAAACCTGTGGGATTTCACTCTTCGGTTACAAAACCCTCTAATTGCAAGACTATGGCGCAAAGATAGGATGTCAGCCAGTCAAAAGTGGTCAGTAGAATAAAATATTTATTATAATGTTAAATTTGAAAGGTAAAAAAACATTAATATTTTGCGATATAACATTTCAACTCCCTCGGGATTGCACGAGGGAGTCAATACAGTTCTAAATTATCAGGGAATTATGTTAAATTCCGTCAGCGGAATGAGGATGTTTTTGTCGTATTGTAAGAATGCAACTGTAATGGGTAAATCCGTTGTGTGAAGTGCGGATTTTAAATCATTCCAAATTCCTTTAAAACCATTACAGTTTTATCAATAAACTCCTTAAGAGAGTTCTTCAGTAAATCCTCTTGCTCCTTAAGAGTTGAAGTATTTAACTGATTCATCTTATCCGGTGTAAGTGCAATTGCTGGAAAACCCCAACATCTGGAGTTGGCCGACATGACTCCACTTAGTGCATTCATCACAGAGAGGTCTCCATTTGTGGAAAAGCCAATTGTTGCTTGTTCGATGTCAACATAGGCATAACCATTGAGAAGCCAATCGCCTGATTTGTTACAAATACCATAGCGTCTGGCTATTACCAACGGTGACTTTTGTACATCAGTGGTTTTGTTGTATGCAACAAGTTTCACATCGGGATGGAGATTAGGATTTGTTTCGATTAATTGATTAACAATATCCAAAAACTGACAAATCGAATTAATGTTGGAGAAATTCATTGGGTTAGTATAGCGTGTAATATTACATACGATTTTTAGATAGCTCATAAATGCCTTTGACAAATCGTCAAGTTCATCATATTGTTTAGTCAGATTGTCGTAGAAATCGCCCCATGTCCTAAAAATAGCGGCGAAGTCTTTTATACAGTTATAGTTAGTGATGTATCCAAAATGTTCTCGGTCAACCTCGTAATTGATTGAATATTCCGGATGGTGATTTAAATCATAGATTTTAACCTCTATAATATAAAGTTCTCCTGTCTTGGTAGATATATGTATATCGACTCTGCTACCTGCACCGTTTGGATCACAAACCTCGCGAGTAATGTCTGTCACATTGGATATGTCAATGCCCTCAAAGAAGAAATGCAGAAATTTCTCTTTGAAGCACTTACTGGAATTACATAGTGCAACTGTGACGTTGGACAAATCATTTTCATGCCAATAATAATGGGCTAATTTTTCAAAAAAGAGCTCTGTTTCAGTCATTATCATATATTCTTAATTTGGTTGATTTTCAGATGGCTATTACAGGACGTGCGTACTAAAAACGAAGACACAACGCTCTTTGGGTTCTCACTTTCGGTAAGGCTCTGGTAAACCGTAATCAAGATAATATCCCGATCTTACCGAATCGGTTGTCATTGCAAGATGTGCAATATCCAATGTCGTCCTAAACTGTCTGTTTCGTATGGTTGGGGTATTGATTAATGTCGCAAATGTACAAGTATTATTCGGAATATCAAAACAATGTATTATGTTTTACAACACAAAATACTCGGGTCGATGCCATATTAATCTCATTCATGACCCGGATAGCACGTTAGAGTTGTTAAGCTTATAATTCTATTATGTTTGGTGAGTTAAGTTTTGAGTAATCATCGTTCATTATCGCTCCGTTAGAGAAGATTGTGCCATTCTGCTCGGTCATTCCATGCTGTCGATGAACGTGCCCGAAAAGATGTGCCCGTGGATGAATCTCGTTCACTCTTTCCAGAAGTTCTTCAGACCCATAATGGATGAACTCACTGTCGATACTGTCATCAAGGTCAAGGATTCCATAAACAGGCGAGTGAGTGATCAGGACATCCGTGTCATCCGGTATATTGGCATAATTTCGGTCCTGTTGGGGAGAAACGCAATCCTCGTAAAACATCGGTACGCCATAGAATCTGACGCCGTCTATCTCTATGCCTGAATTGCATAGATAGTGGACATTATTGTCGAGTCCGTCGATGTTTGCGCCGTAAAGACAATCGTCGTGATTGCCGCAGATGAATATCTTTTGACGATAGGGCAGATCGCAGAACCAGTTGAGGAAATCCAACGCCTCGCGCTCCTCGCCGATCATGCAGAAGTCGCCCGAGTGAACCACGATGTCGGCGTCAGGCATTTCCCTAAGCCTATGATGCGATCCGTGAGTATCTGAAAGATGAAGTATTCTCATAGCTGTAATTTTATTTTCTACAAAGATAATCTTTTCCAGTGACAGATATTGGCAGTGGCAAGGACTAATTTTCACTCTCAATAGATGATATTGCAAAGTTACTGTTTTATTGTATCATTTGGCGATACAGCGATTTTTACCGGACAATATTTTGGTGTATCCATATTTGATACAGCTCGGCCGTAAATTTGCAGGCAAAACACTGAATCATGACACTCACGGATCTAAACCGCAAATTCCTCAAAGCTCATGTCCTTATGATGGCAGGAACTGTCATCGGCAATGTGATTGCTAATACACAAGGCCTCCGCCACCCTCTGGTGTTTGGAATTTTGACAGGATTGCTTTTTTCAATCCATATTTACCGACACTGTATTGAAGTATTGATGACAGAATACAAACGACTGAAATCCAAAGAAAATGAAAAGAAAGACATTTCGTGAATACCTCAACGATTGCAGGTTTGAGGATGTATGGCAAGCGATAGCCGAGAATTTCTCAGAACCGGAAGAAATCAAGCCTGTGTATGCCGAATATTACGAGAAGTTGAAAACCCTTCCCCACAAACCGGTGCGTGGGACCATCGAGCTGTCCGGAGATCCGACCCAATATCCCGAAGGAATGAACGGCGCCCCGGACTGGCTTATTGACAAGACTGTCAAAACGACAGAAAAAGAGAGCGATCTAGTGGTAGCGACATTGCTCTATTGGGCGTCTCTCCATACCTTCCATACTTCACAAGAGCATGATGCCGACCTGTTTAGATACCTGCGTATAATTGATTCTGACGATCCAAAGGCATTGGCAGAATATCTGACCGAGTCCGTGCAGCCTAAGCCATATAGTGCCGAAATACGTGAGAGCCGGGAGCGGAAAGAAAAGCTTTTCTGGGACAACACATCATCCTGTCTATATGCAGGAGACTGGCGTTATACACTTTACATCCTGAAGCGAAAGCTCCGATGTGAAAGCGGTTAATCTATTGATATACAGATGGGTATAAATCTAGTCCGTACAAGTGATGCGCATTTTCTACGTTTGTAAGTTACTAACCGTCTGCTGCATAAATCGCTACAAGCCGCATTTGCCAAACCGACAACATTGACTCAATGCAATGGTAGTGATAATATCCCGATTATCAAAGAGATATGTAAACTTTAACTTTTCACGACATACAGATGCGCGTACAAAACGGACTAAAAATATGTTTTGACAGCGAAAAGGAATTGGTCGATGAAAATGCGTTTGAAGGCTGCGATATTGTTTTGTTCGTAGAACATCAGCATAGCCTTCTTGTAGTCGATTGAATCTACCGTGCGGAATGAAATCGGGCAATAGCCGTTGGCGATGAGAATACCGTTGCTCACTATTCGGGCTGTGCGTTTGTTGCCATCGGTGAACGCCTGAATATAGCTGAGTAAAACGAGAGCGAGCAGGGCTTTCTCGAAGATATTGTTCTTGCCGTTTATTAGTCTTACGGTATCTTCAAGAGCTTCTCGAATTTGAAACTCATTGTCAAGCGGAGTGTAGTTTGTTCCGGTTATACCGACACGGCGATGACGTATGTTTCTCTCAACGCCTAATTCTTTTGTAAGCAGGGCATGAATCTCCCCTATACGGGCAACTGTTAAATCCTTAAGATAGTCCGGCACATCAAGAATAAAATCAAGAGCATCCTTGTGATTGAGTAGCATCACGGCTTCCTCTTTTGTCTTACCGCTTGCCGTCTGTTTTTCTTTCAGCAGTCTTTCCGTTTCCAGCAACGAATAAGTGTTGCCCTCTATCTGCGAAGATTTCCAAGACAGGTCGATTCTGAGACGTTCCATCTCTTTGCGATATTCTAACTCTGACATTTCCGAAAGGTGTTGACGGAAGAGTTGTTGTGCGTCATCAAGACGTTGCAGTTCCTCATCGGTGAATAAATCCACCTTTGGAAGAATTTCATTTATGAGCTCAAAATTGAACGATTCCTGCACTTGACGCTCGTCAACATCCTTGTCAAAGTATGTATCGAGGTTCAGCTCCATTGTCACATAAGCCTGTGGAGTAAGTCTATATCGAGTAGCCGGTCCACGACCGACAACCTCAATGTGTCCTTTAGCGACACCATCGGCAATCATTCGTTTAAGTGTTGCCGGACTTGGAGCATTGGTCAATGCTGAGCCGATTTCTGCTCTTGAAGCTTCCGGATTGTAGTGCAGGAATTGGAGGATTTCAATCTCTTGAGTCATATCTGAAAGTTTTATCGGCTCAAAATTACTAAAATTTATTGGAAAATCGGCTCAAATTGAGCCAATTTTTGCCACGTTAGCACTTGATTTGAGCCGATTGTTTATGTTTGTGAAATACGATATTTTAGATTGGCTATTCAATCCATTTGTCAAATCGTGGCGCGAACATGTCGATGTCGCGCTGAGGCAGACCGAGTCTGCGGGCTTCTGTATGCCACAATTTCATGGCGGTTTTTACCTCGGTGATAATGCTATTGGCTTTATCCCCTGAAAGCATGTAATCTCCGGCTGATGC
>LUJS01000053.1:14136-14585 GCA_001689495.1 Bacteroidales bacterium M8
AGGAATCCATGATTGCGGAAATGGTCGTCGGAGTTACCGACGATGATATAGAATACCACGCGGCGAAATAGTTCCTCTAAGTTTTGTTCGACATTGCTGCCGTGCTGAATGATGAAATCGGCAATGTCAGTATAACCGTAGCCCGTTGAAGCATTGTCACCATCAGTTAATCCGAGAAGGGTCAATGCAGAAGCGAAATGTATTCGTCTGCCGTCGCTGTTTCTGTCGAAGCGTTTTGAAAGCAGGATATGATAATCCTTGTCGTAGATGGTTCGTGTCTCGGCAATATTCAGTCCTGCCTTTCGACCCATCACATGGCAGAAATGTTCCCATTGGGCGACATCATAATCATCTTTGCGCGAAGGGAATTTGGCAACTGTCAGACTCCCGTCCTCATCAATTACAGATGCTTTCGGTCTGGCACCACCGAGAGAAGTCCCCGGATGTAG